>CAUDVX010000005.1 GCA_958452935.1 uncultured Collinsella sp.
TCCCTCGGAATGATCTCGATCTGTAACATCTAGACATCAAAAGCGGGTCTAGATGTTACAGATCGAGACGTTTGCCTGGGTGGGTGCCCCGTCCCATTACATCCCTGTCAACAACACGACATCGAGAATCGTCACGATGGCACCGATCCCTACGAGCAACGCGTTGAGCGGGCGCGAGTTGGCGTATTTGCCCATGACGCGGGGCGAACTGGTGAGTCGTATGAGCACAAAGACCGTAATCGGCAGCTGAAGCGACAGCAGTGCCTGACTCCAGATGAGACCTTCAAAAGGATTCGGGACGACCAAGCACGCCGCCACTGCGCCGACGAAGCATACCGCCACCCCGATCGAGGAATGTCGGTCGTGGATGTCGTATTCCTCGTCGAACATGCCCGCAGTGATGGTTCCCGCCGCCATGCCCGCCGTCACGCTACTCGAGAGACCCGCGAACAGCAGCGCCACGGCAAAGATGGTCGAGCTCACCGGACCCAAGATGGGGGAGAGCGTGGCCGCTGCGACGGCGAGGTCGTCTACGACCATGCCGTGCGCAAAGAAGGTCGTTGCGGCCAGGACGACCATGGCCGAGTTGATTGCCCAGCCCACGCCCATCGAAAAGAGCGTGTCGAAGAGCTCGTAGCGCAGACGTTCCTCGATAACCTGTTCGCCTTGGCCTTCGAAGTGCATGGATTGGATGACCTCGGAGTGCAGGAAGAGGTTGTGGGGCATAACGACCGCTCCCAGGACACTTACGATAATCGCGGCCGAGCCGGTGGGCATACTGGGCGTGATCCAGCTTGCGGCGGCCTGCGGCCAGTCGACCTTGACTAGTGCAAGCTCGGCCAAAAACGAGAGTCCTACCACGCCTACGAAGGCGATGATCCATCGCTCGGCGCGCTTGTAGGAGCTCGTCATGAGCATCGCCATCGATGCTGCCGCCACGATGATGCAGCCCGCACGCACGGGCAGCCCAAAGAGCATTTGAAGGGCAATCGCGCCACCCAGGACTTCGGCCATGGCGGTGGCGATGGTCGCGAGATAAGCACTGACGAGTACCGTGCGCCCAACGAAGCGGGGAAGGTAACGTGTCGTGGCTTCGGCAAGACAGGCGCCCGTGGCGATACCCAGGTGTGCCGCGTTGTGCTGCAGCACAATGAGCATAGTCGTGGACAGCGTGACGATCCACAGCAGCGCGTAGCCAAACTGCGAGCCGGCGGCCATATTGGAGGCCCAGTTGCCCGGGTCGATAAAGCCGACGGTCACGAGCAGCCCGGGGCCGATGTGCCGCGCAATGTCTAGGCCTCCGTGACCACCGGTGCGCGGGGAGCCAAAGTGTTGTTTGAGATGGTTGAGCATGGTGCGCTCCTGCGTGCTGTTTGTTTGACGTCGCAAAGGATACCCGTTTTAGGCCAAAAAGTTAACCAAGACTAACAAAATTGTTGTACTTGAATAGGATAGTGAAAGGGGGCTGCCGAAATGTCTTGATCTGTAACAACTGGGGATGGAAATTGGGCCTAGGTGTTACAGAACAAGACAGGAAGAAATGGTCCTATGGAATATCTCGATCTGTAACAGCTGACCGCCAAAACCGGTCCTTCGTGTTGCAGATCGAGACAAACCAAAACCGTCCTGCAGAAAATCTCAATCTGTAACATCTAGGCGTCGAAATTGGGTCTTCCTGTTACAGATTGAGATGTTTGAAGCGGTGAGCTTGAAGACCGAACTTGGGGCCCTTGTTGTGGCCCTTGAGGTCGGCGGTGTCCACTCGTAGGGCGTGCGTTACGCGATTGTTTCGAAACGGGTGGGAAACACAACGGGCCGGCGATGCTCCTACTATGCCTACTCAACTGACTGTCTAAATATCTAGGGGAGGATCGCGATGCAGGCAGATTCCGCTCAGCAGCAGGGCCTTTATCGTCCCGAATTCGACCACGATGCATGTGGCATCGGCGCGCTTGCCGATATCAACGGTGAGCGTCATCACCAGATTCTGGACGATGCGCTATCCATTCTGGTCAACTTGGAGCACCGCGGTGGCACGGGACTCGAGAAGAACACCGGCGACGGCGCCGGCATCCTGTTCCAGGTTCCGCATCACTTTTTCCGTAAAGAGGCCCAAAAGTGCGGCCAGATTCTGCCGGCAGAGGGCGACTATGGCGTGGCCATGCTGTTCTTCCCGCAGGACGACAAGGGCGTAGAGGATGCCCGTCGCGTGTTTGAGGAGGGCTGCGCCGAGGCCGGCGTACCGCTGCTCTTTTGGCGCGAGGTACCCGTCGACCCGCACGACCTGGGCGAGACGGCCCGCGCCTGCATGCCTACTATCCTGCAGGCCTTCCTGGGCCGTCCGGACGACACGCCCGCCGGCGATGCCTTTGAGCGCCGCCTGTACGTGTGTCGCCGCACCATCGAAAAGAAGGCCGACGCCGAGTTTGCCCTGCGCGACAAGATCTTCTACGTGTGCTCCATGAGCTCGCGCACTATCGTGTACAAGGGCATGCTGGTCGCCACGCAGATGCGCCGCTTCTTCATCGACCTCAACGACGCCGCCGTCAAGACGGCCGTGGCGCTCGTTCACTCGCGCTACTCCACCAACACCACGCCCAGCTGGGTGCGCGCGCACCCCAACCGCTTTATCATCCACAACGGCGAGATCAACACCCTCAAGGGCAACGTCAACTGGATTCGTGCCCGCGAACCCAACCTGTACAGCCCCGTGCTGCAGCACGATCTTGAGCGCGTGATGCCCATCATCAATCGTGAGGGTTCCGACTCCGCGATTCTGGACAATGTACTTGAGTTCCTGGTCATGAACGGTCGCCCGCTTACGCGTGCCGCGTCCATGCTGCTGCCCGAGCCGTGGGACCACAACGATAGCCTGAGCGAGGAGCGCCGCGCCTACGACGCCTACCAGTCCATGCTCATGGAGCCGTGGGACGGTCCTGCCGCCATCGCCTTTACCGACGGCCGTACCCTGGGTGCCGCTCTCGACCGTAACGGCCTGCGCCCGGCTCGCTACTACGTGACGCGCGACGGCCGCTTTATGCTGGCAAGCGAGGTAGGCACCATCGAGGTGAGCCCCGAGAACATCCTGACGAGCGGCTGTCTGGGGCCGGGCCAGATGCTCGAGGTCGACTTTGCCCGCGGGCGCGTTATCTACAACGACGAGCTGCGCGCCCGTTACGCCAAGGAAAAGCCCTACCGTGATTGGATTGCCGAGGAGACGCTGACCGTCGACGCGCTCGATAGGCCTGCCGCGGCAACGCCCGCCGAGGACGCCGAGGTGCCCGCCGCCGTGCGCATGGCCAAGCTCGGCTACCACTGGGATGATGTTGACGAGGTCGTGCGTCCCATGGCCCAGCAGGGCAAGGCGCCGCTCGCCTCGATGGGCATCGATGCGCCGCTGGCCTGCCTGTCCAAGAAGACGCGCTCCTTCTACGACTACTTCTATCAGCTGTTCGCCCAGGTCACGAATCCGCCGATCGATGCCCTGCGCGAGCACATGGTCACCTCGACCACGCTCTACCTGGGCAACCACGGCAACCTGCTCGAGGACTCCCGCACGGCCTGCCAGCTGGTGCGCTTGGAGCGTCCGTTGCTCAACGAGGAAGAGTTCGACCGCATTTGCGCCATCGACCGCGTGGGCTTTAAGACCCGCCGTTTCCGTGCCGTGTACCGCCGCGATGCCGGCGAGGGCGCGCTGCAGGCCGCGCTCAAGCAGCTTGCAGAGGACGTTGAGGCTGCGGTCCGCGACGGCGTGAACATCGTGGTGCTAAGCGACCGTGCCGCTGCGGGTGAGGTGCCCGTGCCGTCGCTGCTCGCCGTGGGCTGCGTGCACAACCACCTGATCCGCGCCGGCGTGCGTACCTTTGCCGACATCGTGGTGGAGTGCGGCGACGCCGTGTCCCCGCACGACTTTGCGGCACTGGTGGGCTACTCCGCGAGCGGCATCTATCCGTACAACGCGCATGCGTGCATCCGCGATCTGGCGGCACGCGGCGACCTGGACGTGACGGCCGAGCAGGGCATCGCCAACTACAACAAGGCTGCGACCGCCGGCATCGTCTCCATCATGTCCAAGATGGGCATCTCCACGGTGCAGAGCTACCATTCGGCGCAGATCTTCGAGGCCGTGGGCTTTACGCCGGAGTTCGTCAACGCGTACTTCGCCGGCACGGTGAGCCGTGTGGACGGTATGGGTGTCGAGGACGTTGAGCGCGAGCAAAACGAGCGCTACGACGCCGCGCTCGCTATCCTTAAGAGCCCGGCTCCCGGTCAGCTGCCCACGCTGGGTCTGACCAAGTGGCGTCCGCTCGGCGGCGAGGATCACCTCATCGATCCGCAGACCGTCTGCCTGCTGCAGACCGCTTGCCGTGAGGACAGCTACGACACCTTTAAGGAGTACAGCGCCCGCCTGCATCGCACCGGCCGTGCCGTGCGCCTGCGCGACTTGCTCGACTTTGACGCCAACGGCCGCACGCCGGTTTCGCTCGACGAGGTGGAGCCCACGCTTAACATCGTCCGCCGCTTTAACACCGGCGCCATGTCATATGGCTCCATCAGCAAAGAGGCACACGAGTGCATGGCCATCGCCATGAACCGCCTGCACGGCCGTTCCAACTCCGGCGAGGGCGGTGAGGATCCGCGTCGCGAGACCCCGCTGGCTAACGGTGACTCCAAGAACTCCGCCATCAAGCAGGTGGCAAGCGCGCGCTTTGGCGTGACGAGCCGCTACCTGTGCAGCGCCTTCGAGATTCAGATCAAGATGGCCCAGGGCGCCAAGCCCGGCGAGGGTGGCCACCTGCCCGGTAAGAAGGTCTACCCCTGGATCGCCGAGGTCCGTCAGTCCACGCCCGGCATCGGCCTGATCTCGCCTCCGCCGCACCACGATATTTACTCCATTGAGGACCTGGCAGAGCTTATCTTTGACCTTAAGAACGCCAACCCCGGTGCGCGCGTGTCGGTCAAGCTGGTCAGCGAGGCGGGCGTCGGTACCATCGCCACCGGCGTGGCCAAGGGTGCCGCCGACAAGATCTTGATCAGCGGACACAATGGCGGCTCGGGTGCCGCGGCGCGCGATTCCATTTGGCACGCCGGCCTGCCGCTGGAGCTTGGCCTTGCCGAGGCCCAGCAGACGCTGCTGCAAAACGGCCTGCGCTCGCGCGTGGTGCTCGAGGCCGACGGTAAGCTCATGGACGGCACCGACGTCGCCGTCGCCTGCTTGCTGGGCGCCGAGGAGTTTGGCTTTGCGACCATGCCGCTCATCTCCATGGGCTGCCTCATGCAGCGTGACTGCCAGCAGGATACCTGCCCGGCCGGCATCGCCACGCAAAACTGCCGCCTGCGTCGCGGCTTCCGCGGTAAGCCCGAGCACGTTGAGCACTTTATGCTCTTTGTTGCCGAGCAGTTGCGCGAGGTCATGGCGAGCCTGGGCTTCCGCACCATCGACGAGATGGTCGGCCATCCCGAGTGCCTGCGCCAGATCGAGGTACCGGGCAACCGCAAAGCAAACCTGCTCGACCTGTCGCCCGTGCTGGCGAGCGCGACCTGCGAGTTCGGTGCCCATATCCCGGGCGCCGACGGTCGCCACTTCCTGCCGCAGATGGCCGCGGACAGCGAGCTCGACAAGACGCTCGACTCCACGTTGTTTGTGCCCTATACGGCCGATGCCCGTGCGCACCTGCGTCCGATTCGCTTCCGCGCCGATATCGCCAACGTCAACCGCTGCGTGGGCACCATCTTGGGCAACGCGGTGACCAAGGAGCATCCCGAGGGCCTGCCCGCCGGCTCCATTACCATCGATTGCGATGGCTCGGCCGGTCAGAGCTTTGGCGCCTTCCTGCCGCGCGGCATTACGCTCAACGTGTGCGGCGACGCCAACGACTACTTTGGCAAGGGCCTTTCGGGCGGCGAGGTGTCAGTGCGCCCCAACCCGCATGCGACCTACAAGTTCGACGAGAACATCATCGTGGGCAACGTTGCGTTCTTTGGTGCCACGAGCGGCCGCGGCTTCATTAACGGTCTTGCCGGCCAGCGTTTTGCCGTGCGCAACTCCGGTGCCACCGTGGTGGTCGAGGGCTGCGGCAACCATGGCTGCGAGTACATGACGGGCGGTCTGGCGCTCATCCTGGGCGAGGTCGGGCAGAACTTCGCCGCTGGCATGACAGGCGGCGTGGCCTATGTCTTTGACCAGTACGGCACGCTCGATGCCCGTGTGAACCACGAGAGCGTTGAGCTCAAGGCCCCGACGGCCGACGAGCTGGCGCAGATTCGCGAGCTCATCCAGGAGCACGTGGACGCGACGCAGAGCCCGCGCGGTATCAAGCTGCTCTACAGCTTCGACTCGATGAGCAAGCACTTTGTGAAGGTCATTCCGACCGAGTACGAGCGCGTGCTGGCGATTGTCGCCGCGGCCGAGGCCGTGGGCAAGACGCATGCGCAGGCTGAGGAGCTGGCGTTTGACATTGTGACCGGTCGCGCGAGTGCCGCGGATGTTGCTCGCTTTGATGTCGCTGGCGGTGCCGCGGACGCTGCGTCCGTGGCTGCCAGCTCTGTTGCTTCGACCAAGAAGGAGGCGTAAGTGCCATGGGTAAGCCCGGTGCTTTTCTTGATATCGATCGCGTGACCCACGAGCTTCGCCCCGTGGAGGAGCGCAGCCATGATTTTGATCCGCTGTACGTGGAGCTCGATGACGATGCACGTCGCGCCCAGGCGAGCCGCTGCATGATGTGCGGCGTGGCGTTTTGTCAGATGGGCGCGAGCTTTGGCAAGGCGCGCCCGAGCGGCTGCCCGCTGCATAACTTGATTCCCGAGTGGAATGAGCTGGTGTATCGTGGCCGCTGGGACGAGGCTGCCGAGCGTCTGTCGCTCACCTCGCCCATGCCCGAGTTCACGAGTCGCGTGTGCCCGGCGCTGTGCGAGGCCGCGTGCAACCTGGGTTCGGTTGACGGCCAGCCCACGGCGATCCATGACAACGAGCGTGCGATCAGCGACCACGAATGGGCAAACGGTGGCCCGCGTCGCTTTGAGCCGGCAGGGGAGGATGCGCCCTCGGTTGCCGTGGTGGGCTCCGGTCCTGCTGGCCTGGTGGCAGCATGGGAGCTTGCGCGTCGCGGTGCCCACGTGACGGTGTTTGAGCGTGACGACCGCCCGGGCGGCCTGCTCATGTACGGCATTCCCAACATGAAGCTCGAGAAGTCCGTGGTCGAGCGTCGCGTGGCGCTCATGCGCGAGCTGGGCATCGTCTTTGAGCTGGGCGCTGACGTGAACGACCCCAAGGTTGCCGCCAAGCTCGATGGCTTTGACGCTGTCGTGGTGGCTGCCGGTGCCCGTGCCCCGCGCGGTCTTTCGGCTACGAATGTGGATGCCCCCGGCGTGGTGTACGCGGTGGACTACCTGACGGCTTCGACCGTGTCGGTACTCGACGGCGGCGAGCCCGCTATTGACGCGCGCGGCCTGGACGTCGTGGTCATTGGCGGCGGCGATACCGGCAACGACTGCGTGGGTACCGCGGTGCGTCAGGGTGCGCGCAGCGTGCGCCAGTTTGAGTTCTTGCCGGCGGCGCCCGATAAGCGTACGGCGAGCAACCCCTGGCCGCAGTGGCCCAATGTAAAGAAGACCGACTACGGCCAGCAGGAGGCTATCGCTGCGATGGGTGGCGAGATGCGTGCCTGGGGCGTGGATACGCTCGAGGTGCTGCTGGACAAGAAGGGTGCGGCTGCGGGTCTGCGCGTGGTCGATCTGGACTGGTCGGCGGGAAAGCCGGAGCGCATCGCGGGCTCCGAGCATGAGGTGCCGGCGCAGCTGGTGCTCATCGCCTGTGGCTTTACGGGCCCCGAGCACGGCGTGTTCGATGCGGTGAGCGTGCCTGTTGCTACCGCTGGTCGTCCGCTGCCGGTGATGGCTGCCGAGGGCTCGCACCTCGCGGCTCGCACGGAGGGTGTCGCCGCGGATGCCGCGCCGGTGTATGTGGCGGGTGATGCCCGCAACGGCAGTTCGCTCGTTGTGAACGCCATGGCCGATGCCCTGGCCTGCGCAGCCGAAGTCGCCGAGGCGCTGGAGCTGTAAGGTAGTCATTCAAGAACGTCCCCAACGACTAGTCTAAGAACGTCCCCAACGACTGAACTGCACCCCTAGTCATTGGGGACGTTCTTTTTTGTCTAGTCGTTGGGGACACTCTTCACGGGGCGCCTGTTCGTTTGTCGACGTATGGGTGTTCATTTGTCGACTTCTTGGGCTGTGGTCACCTGTTGTTTCTGTGGTGGCTGCGGGCATCTGGCTCAAAAGGGCGGGTTGGCTGTCTATGTCTACCTGCGGTTTCTTTGCGGTGCGCTCATTCGGTCAAGTGTCCCGTCAAGTGTTTGGTTAGCATCTGGTTTGCAGTCGAAGGCCTATTTTGCCCGCGCTGACAGTGGCTGCTCGCCCTCCTCGTAAGCTCAAATTGAGGTCCATCAGTTTGAGGAGGATGCCATGACTGACCATGTTTTTGACCGAGCACAGCTGGCCGAAGCCGTCGGCAACGATATTGCCGACATGGCTCACTTCTGGATGCTGCGGAAGTTTCAATTCCTGGAGCCGGCGCGCGAGCAGTTCGAGATTATCGTCGATCCGTGGCTCAGCTATTGCGAGGAACCTTCTCAAAACGAAATCATGGCCTACAACATGGCGTTTACCGATTGGCTGTTGTTTGAGCGTCCCTATTACCACGGCAAGACGCTGTTGGAGCTGTATGTGGACGAGCCGCCAGCGTCAATTTCTCCTGTTTCGCTCGGGCGACTTAAGCAGGTGCGCGACACGCAGTATTTCTCGCGCTTTGGCATTTTGGACAAGGATCCCGCGACTGGCATGGTCGTGCTGAAGGACACGCGCACCGACCGTCGCTTTGACGTCTACGACCCACATATCGTGCAAAAGGAGCACTGGAACGACGGCGCGATTGCGGTGCGACTCGCGTGCGTCGACGATGTCTGGCTGACGGCGGGGCAACTCTACCTGTATGACATCGCGCGCCTGAGCGACACGGCGGTCGACGGGCCGGGCGCGGTGCATCCCGAGGACCTAGAGGACGGTTTCGATACCTCGTGCATCAGCTTCTTTTTGCGCCTGGTCCGCGACATCATGGGCGCCCAGGGGCGCTACGTAAAGTCGCTCAATATTTACGAGCAGGAATGGGAGTCGTGAGTGGGCTGTCGCAGCGCCGCCTGTCTATTTGTCTCGGTCTGTAACGTTTAGAGGCCGTTTGGGGCCGTAACTGTTACAGATCGAGATGAACAAGTGCAGACTCGGCTGAATGTCTCGATCTGTAACAACAAGGGGCCGTTTGGCCTTCTAACTGTTACAGATCGAGACGGAAGGTTGGCGCCTGCCGAAAGATCTCGATCTGTAACGGGAAGGGGCCAAAAAACGGTCTAACTGTTACAGATTGAGACAAAGGTTGGGCGCACGACTGAAAATCTCGTTCTGTAACAACTAGAGGCTTAAAGACTGTCTTCCTGTTACAGATCGAGACGTTTGCCGACAGAGGCAACGGTGACAATGGTCCATTTCTCCGATGTGGTGGTGATGGAAGTGTCTAATACCGTTCTTAAACACAAGTATGCAACACGTAACACCTTGGCGCGGAATAGGATGCTCGCCAGGCTCACGGAGGCGGCTGAACAAGGCGTGCTGCTTGTGACACACGACAATGCCGAGCTCATGTGGCTGCGGCGTCATGTGGGAACCGATGATATTGCGGAGCCCGAGCCGTATTTGTTCTGTTTTCAACATGATTGGGATGCGTTGACGCCGGCGGAGCGAGCACTGCGTACCATCAAAGGGCTTGCGGAGTTTCATTCCGATTGGGCGTTTTGGGGTTATGACGCGGCACTTTTGCGGGGTCTGGAGGTGCCGAATGATTTGCTCGGGCCACGATATCTTGTTAAGACAGGTTGCTCGGTGCCGCTGAGTGCAGGATGCCGGCTGTTGCGTCCGCGGGCGGCGTGTGCGCTTGAGCAAGTCGACGGCGTGCGGGTGACGCCGTTTTGGCGCACGGTAGAGGATTGCCTGCTGCGCGCGCCGTTTTCGTATGGCTTGGCGATTACCGATTCTGCGTTGCGAGCAAAGGGCGTATCGCGCGATGACTTTTGTGAGCGGCTTCGTATGGATTGTGAAGGCAGGCGCGGGTATCGCAGAGCGCAAGTGATCGCGTCGTATGCGGACGGGCTGTCCGAAAACGGCGGCGAGTCTCGTTTTCGGGCGTTCTTTATTGCATACGGTTTTCCGGTGCCAGAGTTGCAGGTGGAGTTTCGTGATCCGCTCGATTCGAGCCAAGTGTTTCGTGTTGATTATTTTTGGAGGCTCGAGGACGGAACGTGCGTGATTGGCGAGCTGGACGGAAAGGGGAAGTATGCCTTGCAGCACGACGAGGGTCGGGAGTCGGTCGACCCATTCGTGGCAGAACGTCAGCGGGAGTCCCATCTGACAATGCTCGGACACAAGGTGCTTCGGTTTACGTTTGATGAGCTC
This sequence comes from uncultured Collinsella sp., assembly GCA_958452935.1. GTDB lineage: Bacteria > Actinomycetota > Coriobacteriia > Coriobacteriales > Coriobacteriaceae > Collinsella. The sequence continues at coordinate 10,501 of CAUDVX010000005.1, forward strand.
AAGAATCCGGGGAAGCTGGTTGAGAAGATGAGGCTGGCGGGTATTCCGCGACGGGCCGATCTGGCGGAGGAATGGAGGCGGCAGTGGTATGGGCGCTGAGGGGTGCAACTGACGCGGATGTGGTTGTTCCTGCCGAGTTTGTCTCGATCTGTAACAACAAGGGGCCGTTTGGCCTTGTAACTGTTACAGATCAAGACGGAAGGTTGGCTGCCGCTAAAAGATCTCAATCTGTAACATCTAACGGCCAAAATTCGACCCAACTGTTACAGATTGAGACAAAGGTTGGACGCAGTGCCGAAAAATCTCGATCTGTAACATTTGGAAGGTTAAAGACGGTCTACCTGTTACAGATCGAGACATTTCCCGGATGTCGCTGGGGTGGGACTGCAATGCATTCCGTTCTTCGCATCTCCTCCTTTCTCCGTTAACCGATATGTCCGCAGCAACTCTGCCGCGCTGGGCGATAATGGACAAATGTTCAAGTTAATCGTGAGGGAGGAGCTCGATATGGCGACTGCCGATCGTCCCACGTTGTTTATCAATGCGACCGTTCTGAATGGCTCGGAGCATATGGAGCCACAGCCCGATATGGCCGTGGCCGTTGAGCGCGGTGTCATCACCTGGATTGGTCCGAGCGCTGTGGCGCAGGCGCCTGTAGGTGCCGAGGTCATCGACCTGGCGGGTGCGTATCTCATGCCGGGTCTCATCAATATGCACGTGCATCTGTGCGGTTCGGGCAAACCGGTCTCGGCGGGCGATGCGGGCGCACTCATGAAGAAGCTCGACAATCCCGTGGGCCGGGCCATAGTCCGCCACATCCTCAAAGGCAGCGCCCAACAGCAGCTGGCAAGCGGCGTGACCACGGTGCGCGGCGCGGGCGACCCGCTTTTTGCCGACATCGCCGTGCGCAACGCCATCGACGCCGGTAAGTATCAGGGTCCGCGTCTGGTGGCACCGGGAACGGGTGTCACGGTGCCGGGTGGCCACGGTGCGGGCCTCTTTGCGCAGGTGGCCAACAGCCCCGCAGAGGCGGCCGAACAGGTACGCGACCTGTATGCGCGCGGCGCCGACGTCATCAAGCTGTTCGTGACGGGTGGCGTGTTCGATGCGACCGAGGTAGGCGAGCCGGGCGTGCTGCGCATGCCGGTCGATGTCGCCGCGGCGGCGTGCAAGGCGGCGCACGAGGTTGGCCTTCCGGTCATGGCCCATGTCGAGAGCACCGAGGGCGTACGCGCCGCGCTTCAGGCCGGCGTCGACACAATCGAGCACGGCGCTCCGATGACCCCCGAGATCCTGGAACTGTACCGCGGCGCCGCGGGTACGCAGCTCGAGGGACGCGCGCCGAGCGTTACCTGCACGATCAGCCCGGCGCTGCCGTTTGTACTGCTCGATCCGGAAAAGACTCATTCGACTGACACGCAAAAGAAGAACGGCGACATCGTGTGCTCGGGCATTATCGAGAGTGCTCGTGCGGCGCTAGAAGCCGGTATCAAGGTGGGCCTGGGCACGGACTCGAGCTGCCCGTTCGTGACGCAGTACGACATGTGGCGCGAGGTGGCCTACTTTGCCAAGTACGTCAAAGTGAGCAATGCGTTTGCGCTGCACACGGCCACGCAGGTCAATGCTGAGCTACTGGGCCTGGGTGACGAGACCGGTACGATCGAGTGCGGCAAGGCGGCCGATATTCTGGTGACGCGCGAGAACCCGCTCGATGACCTGTGCGCTCTGCGTGAACCGATGCATGTGATGTGTCGCGGTGACCTGGTGCGCAAGCTCAAGGTCAAGCGCATCCTCGAGGTTGACGCCGAGCTCGACGCGATTATGGCCATGCCGGCAGAAGCGCTTGCCGAGGAGCTCGCTCGCGATGGCGTAGCGTAAGCGCTGGTGTGACGGGGCGACAGCTTTATCGAATGATGTCGCTCCATGCAAAAAGCCGAGGTCTCAACACGAGGCCTCGGCTTTTAGTTTGTCCTATGGTGTAGCGGCTAGGAGCGCGTTTCCATCTTGGCGTGGCACTTGGGGCAGGTGACGCGAATCTTGCCCTTGCCCTTGGGGACGGACAACATCTGGCCGCAGTTGGGGCACTTGAGGTACGCCGTGGTCTTGCGACCCTTCCACATCTTCTTGGCCGTTCGCTTGGCGCGCTCAAAGTCTTCCTTGCTGGTGCCGGCCGCGCGCGAGGCGTTGGCAGCCGCAGTCCCGCCGCCCAAGCTGGCGACGAACTTGCCTAGGCCGGGGACGTTTGCGGTCGCCGTGACAAAGGCATCGTTCTCCTTGCGGCGCGCGTCGATGTTTTTGGACAGGCCGCGCAGCACGCCAAGTACGATTACGACGATGGCGATCCAGCTGAGCCACTGAATACGGGCCATCGATCCGATCATCGCGATGACGATTCCAGCAAAGCCCATCACGATGGTGAGCTCGTCGGCGCCGTTGCGACCCTTCATAAAGTCATTCATGCAGAACTGCCTTTCATTTCGCTGTGCTGCACGCTTTTATACCCCTTTTGGTGCATTGGGGACAGGTTAATCTGCACCAAGGTGGTGCAAACGTACCTGTCCCCCTTGCACCAATTACTTGGCGAGCTTGTCGACGACGCGCTCTATCTCGGCGAGCTTGGCGGCTTTGAGCTCCTCGTCGCCCGATTCGATGGCCGAGGCGACGCAGCCCTCGATGTGTGCCTTCAACACATCGGCGTTGATGCGGGCGATAAGCGCCTGCGTGGCCATGAGCTGCGTGGAGATGTCGACGCAGTAACGGTCCTCATCGACCATCCGCAGAATGCCGTCGATCTGACCGCGTGCCGTCTTGAGCATGCGGGTCACCGATTTATGGTCTGCCATCATGGCGGGTCCTCGTTTCTGGTCGATTTTCCGGATGCCCCCGTCAGTTGCGGTGAAATAGTTCTTGTTTGCAGGCTTGAAGCGCTAAAACAGGAACTATTTCACCGCAACTTCTGAGGGGCTGGTTGGGCAGCGGTGTCTGTTGGTGCGTAGCTGCTACGCGGCGGTCACGGACAGGGCGTGGAACTTCTCGCCGGCGCCCTCGACGGCAGCGGCGAGCTGCTCGGCGGTCACGGTGTCGGCGCACTCCACCTGGACGGTCTGGGTCTCGTGATCGGCATCGGCATCGGTCACGCCGGCTACGTTGAGCAGCGCGGTCTCGACAGTAGCGTCGCAGTGGCCGCACATAAGGCCGGACGTTTTAACGATGTAGTTCATGATTATCTCCTTTTCGTTGAGTACCTAAAGTTGCGGTGGAATACGGACTAAATAGCGGTTTAGCTAAGCATGTTACGCCTTATTTCACCGCAACTGATGGCTTAAAGGTTCGCAGACGCAGGGCATTGCTTACGACACACACGCTCGACAGGCTCATGGCCGCGGCGCCGAACATCGGCGAGAGCTGCCAGCCGGTGAGGGGGAAGAACACGCCCGCGGCGAGCGGAATGCCGATGCCGTTGTAGAACAGTGCCCAGAACAGGTCCTGCTTGATGTTGCGAATCGTGGCGCGCGAAAGCTCGATGGCGCGGGCGACGTCCATGAGGTCACTGCGCATGAGCACCACATCTGCCCCTTCTTTGGCGATGTCGGCGCCGGTGCCGATAGCAAGGCCCACGTCGGCGCGCGCCAGGGCGGGGGAGTCGTTGATGCCGTCGCCCACCATGGCGACCTTGCCGCCTGCATCCTGCAGTTCGCGCACGTGACGCTCCTTGTCGGCGGGCAGGACGTCGGCGATAACCTGTTCGCTGGTGAGTCCCACGCGGCGGGCGATGGCCTCGGCCGTCACGCGGTTGTCGCCGGTGAGCATGCGAACGTCGACGCCGAGCTTACGGAGCGCGGCGATGGCCTCGGCGCTCGTCTCTTTGACCTCGTCGGCCACGGCGATGGTGCCGACAAGCTCGCCGTTCTTGGCAAAGAACAGCGGCGTCTTGCCCTCGGCAGCGAACTGCTCGGCAAGACCGGCGGGCACCTCCGCGCCCAGCTCGTTCATCAGACGAACGTTGCCGGCGGCGATGGCGTTTTGCCCCTCGCGCGCCGTGACGCCACGACCGGGCATGGCGACAAAGTCCTCGACCATGCGTGCGACGATTCCGCGCGTCTCGCACTCGGCCATAATCGCCTCGGCCAGCGGGTGCTCACTCGAGCGCTCCAGCGCGGCAGCGAGCTTCAGTAACGCCTTTTCGCTCATGGCGGGCGAGCCGTCGGCGCGCGCGGCAACCACAATATCGGTTACGGCCGGCTTGCCGCGGGTGACGGTACCCGTCTTGTCGAGCACCACGGTGCCCACGCTGCGCAGGTTCTCTAGCGCCTCGGCGCTCTTAAACAGAATGCCCATTTCGGCGCCCTTGCCGGTGCCCACCATGATGGCGACGGGCGTGGCCAGGCCGAGTGCGCACGGACAGCTGATTACCAGCACGGCCACGGCGGAGGTGAGCGCCTCGTTTATGCTGCCGGTCAGTGCCATCCACACCACAAAGGTCACGGCCGAAATCGCAAACACCACAGGCACAAACACGCCGGCGACTTTATCGGCCATGCGGGCGATGGGTGCCTTGGTGGCGTTGGCGTCCTCGACGAGCTGGATGATTTTGGCGAGCGACGTGTCGGCGCCCACGCGCGTGGCACGGAAGGTAAACGATCCGGTGCGGTTGACCGTGGCGGCGTTGACGGTGTCGCCGGCGGTCTTTTCCACGGGGATGGACTCGCCGGTGAGCGCACTCTCGTCCACGGCCGAGCTGCCCTCGAGCACCACGCCATCGACGGGGATGGACTCGCCGGGGCGCACGCGCAGGACCTGGCCGGGAAGGATGCTGTCGACGTCGACGGTGGTTTCGGTACCGTCGTCGGCAACGACGGTCGCGGTCTTGGGCGCCAGGTCGATGAGCGCCTCGATAGCGCCGCCGGTCTTGGACTTGCTGCGCGTCTCGAGGTATTTGCCCACGGTGACGAGCGACAGGATGGTGCCGGTGCTCTCAAAGTACAGGTTGTCCATGCTCGTCATCATGGCCTCGTGCACCTGACCTGCGGCCAGCTGGTCGGCCATGATGAACATAGCGTAGAGCGACCAGGCGATCGACGCGGTGGCGCCGACGGCGATGAGGGCGTCCATGGTGGGCGCGCCGTGCACGAGCGACTTGAAGCCGTTGATAAAGTATGCGTCGTTGACGTAGACGATGGGGATGAGCAAGACGAGCTCGGTGAGCGCCAACGTCATGCTGTGGGTGTGGTCCGTGAAGACGCTGGGCAGCGGCCAGCCGAGCATGTGCCCCATGCCTATGTAGAACAGCGGGATGAGAAAGATGATTGAGACGATGAGTCGGGTGCGCATGGCGGAGGCGGTGGCCTCCAGCTTTTTGGTAGGCGACTCCATATGGGTGGCACCGGACCTGGCTTGCGCGTTGCTGCTTGAGCTGGCGGCATCGGTACCCGTGCTGATGGGCGAGGCCGAATAGCCCGCGCGGTCGACGGCGGTGCAGATATCGCCGGGGGAGACCTGCGCGGGGTCGTAGTCGACCATCATGGAACCGGCGAGCAGGTTGACCGCGACGCTTTGGACGCCGTCGAGCTTGCTCACGGCGCGGTCCACATGCGCCTGGCAAGCGGCGCACGTCATGCCGCCCACGTCGAACTTATCTTGAGCCATGGCTTCTCCTTTCTGTAGTTCGGTGTTTGAATTGTTAACCTGCCGATACTATACACCCATACCCCCTGGGGGTGTCCAGTACAGAAAGAAATGTATGACATTTCGATACAGATGAGGGTGGCTGCCGGGTTGGTGCACCATCCCGGCCCTTCGTCTCGATCTGTAACATCTGGCTCCAGTTTTGCCGAGTTACTGTTATAGATTGAGACAAACCGTCCGACGATGACTCAATATCTCGATCTGTAACATGTAGACTCGATTTTCCTGAGTAACTGTTACAGATCGAGATAAACGCCGGGGCCGGAAGCCCTGCCGCAGTCCACCGCCCTCTAGATACAGAATCCAGGAATCACGCAGGTCCGCTTGTTGGGCTTGCTCGCAGGCGTGGCGTACGTAAAGACGTCGCCGTCGTGCCCCACTCGGTTCATGTAGAGCGTGCCTTCGCTCTCCGATGTGTCGGGGCTCGCCGTTCGTTCCCACCAACAGGCGTCCTTGCCCTTCCACTGGCGAACCAACGTCTCGTTCGTGGTATACGGACTTACCTTGAGCTCGCGGAAGAGCTGATGCTCCTTGCCCTCGCCGTTATAGATGTCGGCCAGGTAGTGAAAGTCCTCGGTAAATGACTCGGGCGGCTGCACTCCACACAGCTCGACCATGGCGGGAAGCCAAAGGGTCGCGGGCAGCTCGCTCAGACACGATGCGCTTCTGGCGGCGCCAACGTTATTCGAGATCTTTTTGACAGATTTGATGAGTGCGCGCAGCTCGTTGGGCAGCAGCTTAAGGCCGTCGCCGTCGAGCCATTCCCGCAGCTCGCAATCTGCCCAGCCGGCGCTCAACGGTTGGGCCGCGGCGTCGCGTTCGGCAATGCCGGCATCGAACATAAACGTCAGTCCGGCCTTGCCCGTCCCGTCCAGAAGCTCGTCGTGGCGGATGCCCACAAGCTGTGCGCCGACTTCCAGCCCGTTGGTGAGCTTCACGCGTTTGGTGCACGGATAGGGGATATGCCCATCAGCGTCGAGCAGGTGATAGCGCTTTGCGATCTCGCGCGCCTCATTACGCGTCTCTGCAGCCTTGATCTTAAGCGAAATCTCCTGCAGCTGATCCCAGGTGTAGTCGTCAAGGGAGCTGCGGATACCGTCGAGGTAGTCGGGAATGCCGAAGCCGTGAGTGGCGGCGCCAATGGCTCCGAGTCCTGCGACGACTGCGACGACGCCGCCGATAATAAACCGGCGGCGGGTCATGGCATCGCGGCGGGCCTGCTCCAAAAGCGCTCGGGCACGGTCACCGGCGACGTCGACCTTAAGGTGCGCGCCGGCATCGATGTTGATGGGCTGGTTGGAGAGACCCGGCGTGCTTACGGCCGATTCGCCATGGTCGGGAGCGAAAGCCAATAGACCCTCGTAGAACTCGCGCTCGCTGGGGCGCGATGCCTGGTCGGTCACGAGGCAGGACATGATGAGGTCGGCAAACGCCTGGTCGTCACCCTTGTGGGCGACGAGCGGCTCGGGCTCGTTTTGCGTTTTGAGCAGATAGTACGAGCTGACTTCATGCGCTTGGTGCCTGGCCGCCCTAAAGGGGGGTGTGACCGCTGTAGAGCTCGTAGAGAATGCTCGCGATGGCGTACACGTCGACGGAGGGAGAGCGACGCAGCTCGGCAATGTTGGGGATATCGCGAGTGAGCATTTCGGGCGCGGCGTATGCCGGCGTGGCATAGCGCCAAATGTCGGCGCGCTGCGTGAGCGTGTCGCTGCCCAGGGCCGGGACCGAGGAACCCATATCGACCAGACACGGCTTAAACGCCAGAGCCTGCACCTGCTCTTCGATGCCAAGCTCGTTGGTGCGGAACATGATGTTCGCAGGCGACAGGTCGCGGTGTACAAGCGGCGTCTCGAGGTTTTGGGTCGACAGCAGCGTGCCCAGGACAGCGCAGCCTACCGATGCGGTGGCGGCACAAGTCACGCCCTCGCCATCGTGCGGCAGCATGCTGGCTGCTTTGTCGAGCGACGTACCCTCGATCCACTCCATAAGGATAAGCGGTTCGCCCTGGCACGTGCCATAGCCGTAGACGTGGGGAAAACCACGCAAGTGTGACACGCGGCAGAGGTTTCGGTATTCCTCAAAAAGCGCGGCGGTGTTTGCCAGATGCATGGCGGATTCGTCTGCCGTACGCGACGGGGTATTGGTTCCCAGCGCACGCATGAGCGTGTTGTCCGCGAGCACTTTGACGGCGAATCGCTCGTTTGAGGTGTTATGCGCCTGCAGCACAAGGCCCGTGTTGCCATGCGAAGAGCGGTCGGCTTTGACGATGAGCGTCATAAAGCGGCGTTTGGCGAGCTCCTCGTCGGCGGGATTGACGGGGGCGGCGGTATCGAACGACTCGAGCTGAAAGAGGACCGTCGTCGAATCGGACTGCGGAGTGGTATCTGCCATGGTGACCTTACCTTGTGGTGTCGCGGGCGCGGGCGCACCGCTTCTTACCAAATAGACGTTGTGCCCGGTACGCCACGTACGGCGCCGGGCACAATGCTAAATTGCGAGTTTCATAACCAAAAAACGGGTCGTGGCACCCAAACAAATAGTGTCGCTGTGCCACAGAGGAACGGGCGGGTATTCGACGCCGGGTCTGCGTGTATGGCGCGGCGGCTCGACCACGTGCTGGGACATATCCGCGCCCGAGATGAGCACGGTACCGTTGGTGGAACCCAGGCCCTGCACGTACCAGTAGCCGTCCTTGGCAAAAACGCGTGCATGTCGGCGTGAAACATCGCGGTCGACATCGGTGATGGCGCCGGTGCCCGTGGCGAGCGAACCGATTATGGTGCCGCCCTCGCCCTCGTTGAGCGGGTACAGCGGAGGCTTGGCGGCGTTACCCACAATGCGGATAAGGCCCAGGCGCTCGGCATGCTTGACCTCGGGTTCGACGGCGGCGGTAAAGCCTTCGCCTACGCTGAGCTCGGTGGTGGAGAAGTGCCCGCCCATCTTGTCGGCGATGAGCGTCTCGGTCACCTGTACGGCGGCTTGGGGGTCGCACAGGCAACCGCACGCCACAAACAACGTGACCAGCGGTAGTGCACAATCGGCGGCCGTGGTGCCGGGCGCGGAGATGCGATCGCAGGCGTTGCGGTAGATGCGGTCGTCGAGTCCATAGGCGCTCAGCGACTCGCGCATGGCGTCGGCAGCCTCGCCGCTATAGTGCTCTGCCACCATGGCGCGAGCCATCTCGCTGCCACCGAGGTTGGAGATCAGACGAGCGGTGATGTTTTGGGCCGTCTGGGTAATATCGGCAAACAGCTCGGGGCGCGGACGCTCGACGGGGGCGTGAACAACCTCGCGCGATAGGAACGTTCGCTCGTCCACACGGTCGCGCGGTGCTTTGCCACCGGCCATAGGGGTGGAGCGCAGCAGCATCCAAGCGGTATCACGATTGGTGATTCCGCCGAACTTGCGCAGATCGTCGAACATGACGGAGCGCGGTGTCTCTCGATCCATTGGTCCCCTCCTTGCGGTCGCAGCACGCAGACCGAACTTGCATGCAGTTTGACAGTTCAATCTACTATATCCGATTGGGCGGACTAAAACATGCACGTCAACGCCGTCTTTACATTGCTATAAACGGGCTGGGGCGCTGGCGCTAGATAATCGCGTCGAATTTGGGCATAACGCGCCAGTCGCCGGCGTCGTCGAGCACGCCCCATTTGCCGCTTTCGTTGTCCTGTACAGGCAAAAAGACGTCGGACGAGGTATAGAAGATGTCGCCCATGGCACGGAACTTGGGCTCGACTTGCCAAGCGCCGCTCACCGTCGAGCAGCCCCAAAGGCCGGTCGCCTGGTCCTTGACGGGCGCCCAGCCGTTGGCGAACTCGCGCGCCTCGGCAAAGGTGGCAGAGAATGCGCGCGTACCGTCGGGCAGAATATAGCCCCACGAGCCGTCGTCGAACTGTACGGCGGCGCGGTTGCTGGCAAAGCGGCGTGCGGATTTAAACTGCGGCTCGATTTTCCACTGTCCATAGCCGTTGATGTAGCCCCAGGTGGTGCCATCCTGCGTCGCTGGCCCCAGGCCGTTTGCCGAATCCCAACCGCCCAGGCCCCTAAAGGTCGGCGGCACGTCGTTGCGCTTGCCGGTCTTGATGTAGATGTAGCCCCAGCTGTCCTCTTCGTTGCTGGAGCGGTAGGGGACAAAGTTGCCCAGCACCATATCGCCCATGGCGTAGTACTTGGCCTCGACGATCCACTTGCCCTGACGGTTAAGCACGCCCCAAAAGCTGGTCTGCGCATCTTGGGCGACAGCGCCGTAGTCGTTGAAGGGCCGGGTGTCCGAGAACTGCGGCTCGATGGCCCAATTGCCGTCTTGGTCGATATAGCCCCACATGCCGGTGGCGGAATCGAGCGCGGCGGCAAGCCCGGCGCCGTAAAGCCGCATGTCACTGTAAGTCGGTTTGACCTTCCAGGCGCCGGTGTCGTCAATCAGACCCCACTTGCCGTCGCTTTGGGCGGCATAGCGCATCTCCACGCTGATGGTGTTGGACGACGTTGCGGAGGTGTCGGAGCTGTCCGAAGCGTCGGAGTCGCTGTCTTTTTTGCTTTTGGACGAGCTGTCGTCGCTTTTGGCGTCTGCCGCAACCGCGGTGTCATTGCCGTTGTGTAGGTTCCGCGACAGCAAATAGGCGCCGCCACCGACAAGTGCCGTAAAGGCGAGGCCCCCCGCTGCGAGAAAAGCGCGGCGCGAGACGGACATTGCCGCCGCGGCCGTCGTGGTGGCTGCGGACGCTGTCGAGGAAAGGCCGGCAGGGGCGCCGACACCAGCGGAGCCAGCGGATGCAGAAGGTCCTGCCGCTGCGCCGCCAAAGATCGCGTTTTGTGCGACGGGTGCGGCGGTGCCTGCCGCGGGCGTCGCGGGTGCGTGCATACTCGGCGTTGCGGACGTTGCCGGGGCGGCGGGCACGGACGCGGCGGCCGACACGGCGGCATCGGCGCCATAGGCAGCCCGGGGCGCCTCGAGCACAACCGGTACGGGCAGGTAGGATGCACGGTCCCGATGTCCGTGGTCCAACGGGGCATCTTCGGCGGCGGCATCAGGCGCGGCCGCAAACGGGTCAACCGGAGCGGCAGCGTCGCTGTCGTCCAGCGGAAACATGACCGGCTGTGCGGTGTCGAACGTAGCCGGCACGGGCTCATCGACGCTTGTCCCCGGGCCGATATAGGTCGTCTGGGCGTCCATGACTCTGCTGCCCCAGACCGGCTCGGGCGTGGGCCAATCGCCCAGTTCGCTCGATTGCCAACGGCGCAGCAGGTCGAGCATCTGCTCGACGGAGGGACGCCGCTCCTGATCGACGGCGAGTCCCGCCACGATAATGCTGACGAGCGCCTCGTCGGCGGCGGTACGGGCCTGCGGTATCTCAAAGGCAGTTTCGGTTTTGACGCGGTAGGGCGATGCGGTGCCTAGCGCCTGCAGGTTAAACGGAGTGTGTCCGCAGTACAGCTCGTAGAGCACGCTCGAGAGCGCGTAGATGTCGACCGTGGGGCTCAGACGCCTGGTCTCGATGCCCGCGATATCGTGGGTGAGCATCTCGGGCGGCGCATACTCGGGTGTGCCGCCGCGCCAGACGTCGGCGCGCACGGTAAAGGTGGGGTCGATGGGATTGAGCGCCGTCGAACTGCCAAAGTCGATGAGGCGGATGTCGAAGTCGAGCGTCGCGATCTGGTCTTGGAGCGAACGCTCGCTCGTGGCGACCATGATATTGCGCGGCGAGATGTCGCGGTGCGCAACGCCCGTGTCCAGGTGACGTACGTTATTGAGAATGGAGAGCACGGCAACACCGATGGCCGCTACCGCGTCGCCGCGTACGCCGCCGTCTTCGTGGGGGAGCTGCGGGGTGATGTGCTTGAGCGTGGAGCCCTCGACCCATTCCATAACGATGAGCGGCTCGCCGTTGCTGGTGCCGTAGCCGTATACGCGTGGAAAGCCCTTAAGGTGCGAGACGGTGAGCTGGTTGCGATATTCCTCGAACAGCACGGCGCGCATGCCGGCGGCGATGCGCTCGTCCGTGGTGTCGTTCACGTGCAGGCGCTTGATGGCAAAGATCTCGCCGGCGGTGTTGGTGGCACGCTGGACTACGCCCGTGCCGCCTTGGCCGGCCTCGCTTTGGACGAGGAACATCGAGAAGCGGCGGCGCGATTCGTCGCGCTTGGCGGGATCAAAGGCAACCGCGGGCTCAAACGTGTCGAGCACGATGAGCTCCTGCTGTCCTTGATTGTCCATCTTCGCCCCCTTGGGTGTCGGTCGTGATGAGGCTCGGGCGGCGACGGCACAATTGCCGTCCGCTTTCGCGCACAATGTCCAATAATATGGCTAGTTTCTCTCATTCGCGGTTGCGGCGCTGTTGAAAAACACCGTTTTGCGTGCAGATGTGCTGCCGCTGTGCGATGATGGGCGCATTTGAGAGGGGCCCACCGCGCCCTTATACCTAGACGAGAAAGGACCCACCATGGGTTTTCTTGATGAGATGCAGGCATCGCTCGATCGTACGGCTGCGGATGCCAATCGTGCCCTGCAGGTTAACAGAATCAAGAGCCAGATGAATGACGCCCTTAAGCGCCGCCAGCAGCTTGCCGGCCAGCTGGGTGCCAGCCTGTACGAGGCGACCAAGGACAACGCCGAGCTGCGTCAGGGCCGCGAGGAGCTTTTTGACGGCATCGCCGCAATCGACAACGAGCGTGCTCAGCTTCAGGCCCAGATCGACGAGCTCGAGCGCCAAGCGCAGGCAGCGGCCTATGCTTCTGCATTCATCGATTGTCCGTTTTGCCACAACCGTCTGCAGCAGTCCGTCATGTTTTGCTCGGGTTGCGGTAAGTCGATGGCCGAGATCCAGGCCGAGTTGGCTCGCCAGGCCCAGGCGGCTCCCGTGCCGGTCGATGCCCAGGTTGCTCCTGCCGATGGTGCGGCCGTATGCCCCGCGTGCGGCGCGCCCATCCAGGCGGGCCACGCCTTCTGCATGAATTGTGGCCACAAGTTGGCGTAATCGGCAGTGTCTGACCGTGGCTTAGACAGTCGGGGACGATACCTCAAAAACTTTTTCATGTTGCGCAACAAGTTTGCGCACTGAGCGGTGAATATGGTCGTGCGGGCCCCAAAGGTCCGCACGACTTGTTGTTTGACCCCAAGGAGGTACCCGATATGTTCTGTCCCGGTTGTGGCGCCAAGATCGACGACGGCGCTCGTTTCTGCCCTGTTTGCGGCCAACAGATCCAGGCGGCGACCGCTGCCCCTGCGCGCGCGACCGCCCCGGCTCAGCCCGTATCTGCCGCCCAGCCCCAGCCCGGCCCCGCCTTTGCCGCGGCGCCTGCCGTGCACGCGGCGGCTCCCGTCTCTGTCGCGCAGCCGGCCCTGTCCATTACCCGCATCATTCCCTGCGTGCTTGCGGTGGTCGCGATCGTCCTCTCCTTTATGCCGTGGTTTAACACCTCGCCCTGGGTGATGCAGGCCTCGAGCTACGCAAGCCAGGGCGCCAATTTCCTGAGCCAACTTGCCGGCCAGGACACCGACTATTCGTCGAGCCTGGGCTTTGACGAGAACTATAACGTCTGGAGCCTGGGCAAGGCCGGCGAGGTCGCCGTTACCTACCAGAGCATGTGCGACTCGGCGTCCGACCTCGCCAGCTCGCTGAGCGACTCCTACTACTACGATGACTATTCCGACTCGGGCCACGGTCATGCTGTGAGCATCACGAATCCCAACTACGGCAAGGTTTCCTCCGGCGGCGTCTCCTTTATCTCGATGGCCGTTACCGCCTTTTGGGCCCTCGGCATGCTCGCCTCGATCGCCGGCATCGTGCTCTACCTTACCCAGGGCCTCAAGGTCGTGCTTCCCGCTGGCTGTGGTCTCATGGTGCTCTCGGTGCTGGCCTTTGAGCTGCTGTACGCCAACATGATGAGTGCTATTGGCTCTGCGGCGACCACCCCCATCTTTACGGCGCTGTTTGCCATTGCCGCCGCCGTGCTCACTTTTGTGCTGCACGAGCAGACCGCTCCGTCGGCTCACTAGAAAACCGGCGCTCAACACGACCGATTCGTGACCCATGGCGGCCGAGGACAACATCCCCGGCCGCTTTTCTTTTTCGTCTTTACCGTCGCTCAGCAGGCAAAACAAAAAAATTTGCGATGAGAGGCAATGTTGCGCAACAACTTTTTGATTTTTGCCCTCATGGTATTGGTAGCAAAGAAAGGCAGGTGCTTACCAAGATGGATCAGACGACCGATAAGAAGAACGTCGCGGCGGCCCCGATCGACGCCAAGGTCGACATGGTTGCCAAGCTCGCCGGCGTCGACGGGCTCAAGCTCGTCTCGAGCGCGGCGGGCGGCACGCAGGTCTTTGTCGGTTCCTGCACGGCTGACGGGTTGCGTGGCACCTCGTGCTCGCTCAAGCTCATCCGCGGCGACATCGATCACCTGCGTCGCCAGGGCGACTTCTTCTGTCGTGTCTCGGACACGCAGGCCGATGCCGGCGGTACCCTAACGCCCTCCTCGCATGGCTTGGCGCGCGTGCTCTTCCACGAACTCGTCGCCCTGCCCGGGGATGACGTCGTGTTGGCCGTGGTGACCGTCATGGTTCCGGGCGTGTCGTTTGCCGACGTGGTGCGCACCTGCGCCACGGGCGTGCGCACCCTCTCGTTTGCGCAGTCGCTTTTGCTCGTGTCCTCGTGCTTTAAGGCGCTTGCCCAGGCACAGGCCGCCTTTGGTGGGACGTTTGTCCATCAGGACCTTAAGCCCTCCAACATCGTGTTCGAGAGCGACCCCTTTGATCTGGCGCCCGACCTTTTGGGGGATATTCCCCGGGCCGCCCTCATCGATCTGGACTTTTCGTTTTTGGCCGAGGAGGGGGCGTATCGCGCCCGCCCGCATGGAACGCCGGGCTATCTGGCACCCGAGCTGCTGCTGGGGGAGGCCGATGGGGCACGCTACGCCCTGCCCGCGTCCGATGTGTTCTCGCTGGGCGTCCTTGCCCACGAGGCGCTCTGCGGCAGTCTGCCGTACCTGCCGGGTGCACCCGACGTCGGTGGCTCCGGCAGCGCGTGGCGGGATTTCCTCGGGGCCTGCCGAGACACGGGCGCCCAAGCCATTGCGGTGGACGAGGGCCTGCCGGCGGACGTGCGCGCCGCCATCGCGGCGTGCCTGGCCAGCGACCCCGATGCTCGTCCAAAGGCGGCTCAGATGGCCCGCGTGTTTGACGACCTAGCTCGCCGCCACGTGCAGCTTAAGGGCGACTTTATTGGCGATCGGCACGTGATGGATGTGGTGACGCCCGTCACGTTGCTGTAATGCCGCCTGCACCGGCGGCGATGTTGAGTTACTGGACTGTTCCCGAGGTGTTGCGCAACAGCGCGGGAATGCGGTGGCCCCTAAAGTTTGGGGTGCCGGGGAGTTAGGAAAGGGGGCCTTATGGCGAACTCCTCTCAGGTTTGCGATTGCGTTCACGAGCATGGCTGGGACAGTGCGTTCTACCGTTTTGCCGAGACCATCAGAAACCTGACGTGCGGCGGCTGCAACCACAAGCACATCTACGCGCTCGTGGGCACCCGTGGCAGGTATATCAACCACAGCAACCCGGTCGTTCGTAAGCGTACGGCCGCGGCACTGTCCCGCCTGATGCATTCGAGCCGCTATGCAGCCGATATGCAGCAGGGCTATGCCGACGACAGCTCGGTGTTCTCCAAGGCCGCGACTTCGTTGATCGAGATGCTGCACGAGACGACCAAACTGGACGATGCGGAGCTGTTTGACTACGCGCTCCACACCTCGTGGCCCGAGCTGCTGCGCGGACTGGAAAGCGAGCGTCGCGCCGGCCGCGAGGTCGATCCGCTGCGCATGGCCTGCGAGTCGCGCGAGGTGGTGCGCTGGGGCGAGCAACAGGCCGCTTGCGATCGTGCCCCGCTTGCCGAGCTCTTCGCTGCCTGCTTTCGCACCATGGCCTTTGGCTGCCTGGACGATCGCTTCGCCCGCACGCTTTGTTCTCGTACGCCTGCGGAGTCCGATGACTCGCCGGCGGCGTGCGGCGAGCGCGTGCCCGAAGGCGCTTGCCTGGTGCGCACCACGGTCGGAGACGAACCGTGTATCTCGGGCGTGTGGTGCGTGGATGCCGACCGGCCCTTTTCGATCGGGCGCTTTAGCAGCTGCGACGCGATCGAGGCCGACCCGGTGGTCTCGCGTCTGCACTGTCGTGTGTTCATGCTCGACGGCACCTGGTTTTTGGAGGATGGCGGAAGCACTCACGGCACACGCGTCCTGCGCGGTGCGGATGATGCCCTTTCCTGCGTTTTCGACAGCGGGGGAGAGAAGGGCCCCCGGGCCTTTCCGCTCGAATTCGGCGACCGCATTGTACTCGCCGGCCGAATTACCTATTGGTTTTGCGCGCGCGACGCGCATGTTCTGACGATTGGTTAGCCAAATGGAAAAACGAGTTATTCAACAGCGTGACGGTTCTATGGCGCTCGGCTACGTGGTCGCCGACCAGCGTCAGCTCGACAAGCGTCTCTATGAAGCTGTAACCGGCGGCGTCGTGCCCTACCTGCTGCCCGGCGCGCTTATGCGCTACCCCGATGGCGTGCTCGAGATGCGCTATCGCATTGCCGGCGAGACCTTGGAGCAGCGTCTGGCGCGCCCCTTTGACGGTGCCGAGACCTGTGAGCTGCTCGATAGCATCTCCAGCGCGCTTGATGCTCTGGTTGCGGGCCAGATGCCGCTTATGAACCTGCGCTTTGCCGCCGATGAGGTGGTTATGGACGCCGCCGGCACCGGATGCCGCTTTGTGTTTTTGCCCATGACCGGCATCAAGCCCAACCTGGATGGTGTCCGCGTCTTCTTTGAGTCGGTCGCCGCCGCGGTCAAGCCCGCCGACGATATTGCCCAGAACGCGCTGATGTCGCTGAGCTCTTTCTTTAAGAAGTCCGGCCCCTTCGACATCTTGGGTTTCTCGCGCCATTTGAAGCAGGTGAGCGTGAGCGCGATGCTCATGGATGCCGGCACTACCGTGCTCGACGATGGCGATGGCGATGACCACGGCACCACGGTGCTCGATAGCGGCGATGACCACGGCACGACGGTGCTCGATGATGGCGAGGACCTGGACGTGTCTGCCCCCGGCCCCGTGCTGGGTACGGTCGTTCTTTCCGATTTGGAAGACGAGCCGATCGCCGCTACCGAACCTGCACCTGCGCCCGCGCCTGAGTCGCAGCCTGCCCCTGAGCCGGAGCCTGAGCCGGAGCCCGAGCCGGAGCCTGAGCCTGAGCCGGAGCCCGAGCCGGCGCCTGAGGACGAGGACGACCTTGCCGACGCGCCCATCGCCCAGTCCCGCCCGGATCGCACTGGCGTGCTCAATCCGATTGACTTTAAGGTCGCCGAGGGTTATGAGTCCCTGTTCTCCCAGGATACGGTCGAGCGCCATGGCTCCCATGCGAGCGACGCCAAGGCGCCTGCGCACGCCGCCCACGCTCCCAAGCCTGAGCCCGCGCCTGAGCCTGAGCCCAAGCCCGAGTCCGCACCTGCGCCCGAGCCCGCACCTGCGCCCGCGCCTGAGCCCAAGCCCGCTCCCAAGCCCGAGCCGGCCCCCGCGCCCGCAGCTCCCGAGCGCCACCTGCGCTTCTACCTCACGCGTATTGCCACCGGCGAGCGCTTTGAGGTCCGCGGCCGTCGCTTTGTGGTTGGCAAGTCCAAGCACAGCTCGTTTATGGTCAAGGGCTCCACGACGGTTTCGCGCAGCCACGCGATCTTCGTTACCGACGGTGCTACCTGCACCATCGAGGACGACAACTCGCGCAACGGCACCTTCGTCAACAACGAGCGCATCGATCCGGGCTTCCCGGTCGCGCTCGTCGACGGCGACACCGTGCGCATGAGTGACGAGAACTTTGCATTCGAGGTCCAGCCCGCCTAAGGGCGCGCGACCCACGTTGAGATATTCGAGAAAGGAGCGCAGATGCTTTTCGAAGGGGCCGGTTATTCCAATGTCGGCCGAACGCGCGAATCCAACCAGGATAGCTACCTGATCAAGGTCGCCTCCACCCCCGTGGGCGATGTCGCCCTGGTCGCCGTCGCCGATGGTATGGGTGGCCTTGAGTGCGGCGAGCTCGCCTCTGCCGCGGTCATCAATATGCTGTCCGATTGGTTCGACAACAAGCTGCCCGTGGCCCTGGAGGCCATGGAGAGCTCCGTCGGCGGTTTCGAGAACTTCGTCGACGGTCAGTGGGGCGGCCTGGTTCAGGACATGAACATGGCGCTGATCCGCTACGGCATGGCCGAGCATATGAACCTGGGCACCACGCTTACCGCCATGCTCGCCATCGGCGGCCGCTATTCCATCGTGCACGTGGGCGACACGCGTGCCTACGAGCTCACCGAGTCGGCAACCAATCAGCTCACCGTCGACCAGACCTTTGTGCGCCGCGAGGTCGAGGCCGGTCGCATCACGCCTGAGGAAGCCCTCACGCACCCGCGCCGCAACGTGCTGCTGCAGTGCCTGGGCTCCACCAAGGAGGTCGTGCCCGATTTGATTCACGGCAACCTCGATCGCGATGCTATCTACCTGCTGTGCTCCGACGGCTTCCGCCATGTGCTCACCGACACCGAGCTTCGTCGTCGCCTAGGTCCCGACGCCCTGGACGCCAACGCCTGGGACGCCGAGCGTCGTCGCGGCGCCTATGCCACCTGTACCGCCGCCGACCTGGACCGCGAGGAGCGCGAGGGCTTTGAGCCCGGTTGCGTCACGCAGCGCATCGCCGAGACGGCCCAGCTCGTCATGGATCGCAAAGAGGCCGATAACGTTACCGCGCTGGTGCTGCGCGTCCAGCCTCAGGGAGGTCGATAGCCCATGCCGTCTACCAGAAGCAGGCGAGAGGTCGACGCGCGCCGTAAGCGCGTGGGCGACGTCATCAAGGGCCGCTACAAGATTCTGTCGGTGATCGGCAAGGGCGGCATGAGCCGAGTCTACCTGGCCGCCGACCTGCAGCTCACCAACAAGCAGTGGGCTGTCAAAGAGGTCGACCGCAACGCGACCGATCCCACCGGCCGCCCCATCGAGCAGTCGCTGGCAAGCGAGGCCGAGCTGCTGTCCAAGCTCGATCACCCCAATATCGTCGACATCGTCGACATCGAGAAGACCGAGGACTTCATCTACGTCATCATGGACCACGTCGAGGGTACGTCCCTGGCCGACGTGGTGCGCCGCGAGGGCCCGCAGTCCGAGGAGGACGTGCAAAAGTGGATGCTGCAGGTGTGCGACGCCCTGGGCTACCTGCACCGTCAGGATCCGCCCATCGTCTACCGCGACATGAAGCCCTCCAACATCATGCTGCACCCCGATGGCTACATTAAGCTGATCGACCTGGGTGTTGCGCGCGAGTACAAGGACGAGGCCCGCAAGGACACCATCGCCTTTGGCACCACGGGCTACGCCGCGCCCGAGCAGTACGGCAAGGCCCAGACCGACGCCCGTACCGATATCTACGGCATCGGCGCCACCATGTGGCACCTGCTGGTGGGCGAGGCGCCTCCGGTCGAGTTCCCGCTGCCCAACGTTCACACCAAGAACGAGAACGTGGGCGAGGGCTTTGCCGACGTCATCATTCCCAAGTGCTGCGAGCTCGAGCGTGCCCGCCGCTACCAGGACTGCGACGAGCTGGCTGCCGACCTGGAGATCTACAAGGAACTCACCCGCGAGTTTCGCGATAAGCAGGCCCGCAAGGTCAAGACCTTCTTTGGATGTGTCATCGCGTGCGTGGTGTGCCTGGTCGTGGGCATTGGCAGCATGGCGCTGCGCGAGTCCACGATTACCGAGAAGTTCGACTACCAGATGAAGCTCGGCCGCGACCAGACCCAGTCGGCTCCCGAGAAGGCCGAGCAAGCCTACCTCGCCGCCATTGGCTATCGTCCGGGCGACGTCGAGGGCTACGAGGGCCTCATCGATGCCTACAAGGCCGACGGCACCTTCACCACCAAGGAGAAGGCGCAGCTCGACGACGTGTACCAGCAGAACCTGACCGAGCTCGAGAATTCGAGCAGGTTCTCGGAGCTGTCTTACGAGATGGGACGTCTGTACTGGTACTTCTACTCCTATGGCGGCAGCAAGGACGACGAGGACGCCAACCGCACCACGCGCATCAAGGCGTCTGACGAGTACTTTAAGAATGCCGCGGAGGATCCGTCGTTCGAGAACCGCGACAAGGCCAAGATCTACAACGGCATTGCGCAGTTCACGACCAAGATCGCCATCGCGGTCAAGACCGACGACGATTCCGACTCTATGTACAAGGAGTACTGGGGCAACCTGGAGGACCTGGCCGACGAGATCGCCAGCGAGTCCAACGAGACGGTGCGCCTGGACAGCTACGCGCTGATCTCCAACGCCATGGAGACCTACATGGATAAGTTCAAGGCCGCCGGTATTAAGAAGTCGCAGGCCGAGAAGCTCTACAAGAAGGTCGATTCGGGTCTTAAGTCCGTCTCGCCCAAGGATGACGATGCCGAGCAGCGTCGCGACGAGACCATCCAGCGCCTGGAGAACGAGGTCCAGCGCAAGATCACCACGGTGTATTCCAACGCCGTCGTCGCCGAGGATTAAGGAGGGGCGAACATGGAAAACGTTTACTTTTACGTAGAGATCGCCGCGTTTGTTCTCGCGGCCGTGCTCGCCGTCGCCGCGGTGGTTGTGTTTGTGAAGATGGATGTCATCAACGCCATCCGCTTCCTCCAGGGCAAGCGCGTGCCTACGTCTGTCTGGCGAAGGCACACGCCGTCGTACGACGCGCGGCTCGCGCGGTGCCGGTGCTAAAAAGTCCGGTAACCCCGCCCGCTCCGTGCTGGGTGGCCCCGAGGGCGACGACCGCGTGACCGACATTGCGCATGAGGGCCCCGAGGGCGACGACAACCTGACCACGGTGGTCGCGCCCATCAGCGACGAGCCCGCATCGGCCCATCACGCCAAGGCGCACGCCGCCACGGTGGAGAAACCCGTCCGTGACGAGAACGACGACGAGGGCTTTGCCGGCAGCGAGACCCCGACCGAGGTGCTGACCGAGGACGATCTTGACACCGAGCGTCCGACCGGCGTGCTCGTGGAGGACGAGGAAGATTCCGAGCGCCCGACCGGCGTTTTGGTTGAGGACGAAGAAGATTCCGAGCGACCGACCGGCGTCCTTACCGAGGACGAAGAGGATTCCGAACGTCCGACGGGTGTCCTGGTCGAGGACGACGAAGAGTCCGAGCGTTCTACGGGCCTGCTCGTGGAGGAAGACGAGGAGTCCGAGCGCGAGACGGGCCTGCTCGACGAGACCGACGAGGACTCCGAGCAGGAGACCGGTCTGCTCGACGAGGGCGCCGAGGCGTCCGAATCCGAGACTGACGTACTCAGCAGCGGCGATGTTTATGAAAACATCGGTGCCGATGGTGTTGCTCAACACGAGGATGACGGATTCCGCTTCATACTCAAACAGAATGTGATCGTAGTTCATACCGACGAGTCTCTCGATCGGGTCTGCAACTAGGGAAGGAAAATCGAACGATGTCTGTGTTTGATAAACTCAAGGCGTACTCACGCAAGCCTGCTGCCGTGATCCTCGCCACCGTGATGGCCACCTCGACCATCCCCACCACCCCGATCGCCCAGGCCGTGACCGCCGCGTATGCGGAGAGCGCGACGGCCGAGCCGGCGAAGGGTGCCGAGACGTCGAATAAGGGTGAGGTGTACGGTAGGTTCGATAAGGTGAACACCGTATCGCTTGGTTTTGACGCTCATCCCGCCAAGGGAACTGACGGAACGGCTTCCTGCTCCATCTCCAAAAAGGATCTTACCGAGTGGCTCGTTGGCAAGCTTAAGACTGAGGTACTGCACGATAAGACGGGCAGCTACGATGCCATCCTCAACGATGCAAAAGCAAAAGCAGAGGCAGCACATCCTGGCGCTTCGATCACCGATATCATGATTACGGACATTTCTGATGCGGTTGCGGGAAATCCGACTTCTGACAACGCGGGTGTTGCCGTTGAGATGAAGGACGGAAATCTCACCATCACCTCTAAAACCGCATGCAGTGCAAAGGTTAACGTCCCTGTTGCTTCGGTGAAGTATAAGTTTACCTACTTCTATACCGATCAACCTTCCGAGGGCTCTAAAGAGGATAGCGGTACCGGCGAGTCGACTGGGGCGGAAGATGCCGGCTCGACGACCAAAGAGGAGAACAAGAAGGCTCAGCAGAAGGTGCCCACTCCTGTTCCCAACCAAGAGGGGGAGTATGCTCCCGTTGACGCAAAGAGCTACATTCTTGATGTAAATTCATCTGATATCTGGGCGAATGTTGTAGACAACCTGTCTGACAAGGCCATTGAGGGGCTTGTCTACAAGGGCGAGGATAAGTCCGTTTCCTTTGCTACCGGCGCTGTGGCTTCTGGCCTGGTACCCGAGCCTTTGAAAGATTATCAGGATTCGGATAAGTGCTTTACCGCCAAGGTCGATGCAGATACCTATACGGTAACCGTTAGCCCCGTCAAGGCCTCGAAGCATACCGACCCCGTGAGTTTTGATGTCAATTGGCTCTATCCTGACAACACTATCGCTAAGACCACGAAGGTCACCGTGCAGCCTGTCGCGAGGGCGACGGTCAAACTTAAGCTGAATGATAGCTACGACGCCCGTATCCAAGAGAAACAGCAGGAATTCGTCAAAAATAGCGCCAACAAGGCCGTGAAAGACGAGATTAAAAAGCAGTACGGCGATGATGTTAAGGTCGATTACTTTAGCGGTGTCACCTTTGATGGATTGACGGTTGCGGGTGGCAGCATCCCGACTACCTTCTACGAGGCTGAAGGCGTCAAGGACGATGCTTACTCGAATTATCAAATTGAGGTCCCCGAGACGGTGACAATTTCCACTGTTGTTAAAGAAGAGGCATGGGCTACAACTGGCATTATTGCGTATGCCGATAATGGCGGAAATAATAAAGAGATGACTTCCAAGCAGTACAAGGAGATTCCGACTTACTGGTTAAATGGTACCGGCAAGGATGAAAAGATTGCTCCGGTTACATTCGGCTGGAAAGATCACATGCTTACGACGGCTGATGATCCTACTGCAATTACTTCCGAAGAGCTAAGTAAAAACAAGAACGAAAAGGTCGATCCGGGCAACACGGCTATCGACGGCGATCACGGCGGTATCCATCTTTACTCAATTGATGCGGATGGCGTGATTACCCAGACGAGCGACCTTGCTTATCGTCGAGACACTGTTGCTCCCGTGCTGAAGACCTCCGCCTTGATTTCTAACTTTAATGCGCGCAACGAGAAAACCCATGACAATCTGACAAACGATTCCAAGTTTGTTACTAAAAAACTGGGGCTTACGGTTGACGTGTTCGATCCGAATGGAGATAACGGTTCAGGCCTTTCGGGCACTCCGGAAATCTCATATGTGTACGGCAAAAATGCCAAATCAAGTGGAAGCGAGAACTCGGGCTCTGGTAATCCTGTCGGTAAGCCGAATGGCAACCTCTTTACCTACGATCTTTCGAGCAACGCTTCCGATCAAAAGGTGTATGCCAAGAACATTAAGGTGAAGACATCCGATGTTGCTGGCAACAAAATGGAGAAGGCTGTTACTCAGGCCGATTCTGATGCCAAGATTGCTGATATCGAATTAATCCAGAACGCTTCGGCGCCAACGATTACTTCTGGTTTTGATAATAACAACGTCCAGCGCGAGGCCAATGGCCGAGGCTATTACAACGCTAACCGTACTTTTACTATTTCTGTGACGGATCCCTTCGGTGACTACGTGCAGAAATACGATCGCGATCAGGTTATTACCACGATTACCGACGGCAACGACACCTTTAATGTCACCGCAGGTGATCTCAGGGATGCGGGTAACGACACTTGGACGTTCTCCTACACCTTCGGTGCTAAGGGCGATGCGGACTGCAAGGTTTCTGCGGTCAGCTACGCAAATCTTGCTGGCACCCCGGCAGCCTCTACGTTCTCTGGCGATACCTTCACCATCGATAAGACTGCTCCTAAGCTGAACGTGTCCTGGAACACCGAGGCCGCTCAGAACGGTAAGTATTACAACGCTGCTCGTACGGCTACCATTACGGTTGAGGAGCACAACTTCGATCCGAACCTGTTCAAGATCGAGGCTCCCGTCTCTGCCGGCAACGGTGACGAGGCTACTCCTGCCCAGATCGGTGGCTGGTCCAGCAACGGCGATACCCACACCGCTACGGTGACCTTCCCGGGCCAGGGCGTCTACACGCTCTCCGTCTCCGGTGAGGACCTGGCTTCCAACAAGTCCGAGTCCTACACCTCGCCTGAGTTCGTGATCGACACCATCAAGCCCAAGATCGACATCCAGAATGTCGTCAACCGCACGGCCTACGCCGGTGAGGTCGCCCCGACCGCTGCCGTTCACGACACCAACCTTGCCGACGGCACCTCCATCGAGGTTTCCAAGATCAGCTACCCGCTGTCCAAGGACGATCCGAACCCCTATGCGGGCGCCGCAATCAACACCTCGGCTACCGACAAGTCTGTGAGCTACCTCAATCCGGCCAAGACCAAGGGCAACGACGGCGTCTACACGCTGACCGTTCAGGCCGTCGACCTGGCCGGCAACACCGAGTCCGAGGCTGTCACCTGGTCGGTCAACCGCTTTGGTTCGACCTACGTCATCTCCGATAACACCGGCAAGATGCTCGACCAGTACCTCAAGAGCGCCAAGACCACCGATGTTAAGGTGACCGAGATTAACCCGTCCGGCCTTGATGACAACAAGACCTCCGTCGAGCTGACCCGCGACACCAAGAACACCACGCTCAAGAGCGGTGACAACTACACCACCGATTCCGACACGTCGAGCGGCTGGAGCGAGTACAACTACACCGTCAGCAAGTCCAACTACGACAAGGACGGCGCTTACCGCGTGCTGTTCCACAGCGAGGACGCCGCTGGCAATTCCTCCGAGAACACCATGGAGGGCAAGAACGCCAAGAAGTCCGGCGCTGCGGCTGAGATCAACTTCGCCGTTGACGACACCGCGCCCATCGCTTCCTTCGTTGACCTTGCTTCCAACGGCAAGTACGAGGAGTCCTCGCACAAGGCCAAGGTGAGCTTCGAGGACAACCTCAAGCTTTCGAAGGCTCAGATCAAGGTGAACGGCAAGACCGTGGCTACCTTCACGGCCGACCAGCTCGAGAAGAGCCCGATCCGCGAGTTCACGCTCGACGGCAGCTCCTCTAAGCAGGACGTCACCGTTGTCGCTTGGGATGCCGCGGGCAACAAGTCCAAGGAGCTTAAGGCTACGGGCGTGCTCGTTACCAACGACTCCTTCGTTCTGTGGATGAACAACCTGCCGCTTATGGTTGGCACCATCGTCGCGATCGTTGTCGTCGCTGGCGGTATCTACATGGTCGTCGCCAAGAAGCGCAAGGAGAACGAGGAGAAGTAAGCTCTTCGCAAGACGCTTGTGCATCTGTGAGCTTTACGGCGCCTTGCCCCACTGCTGGGCGGGGCGCCATTTTTGTTAGGAAAGGATTGATCGATGAGTTCCAAACAGGCACTGTGCCCGTTTTGCGGACAGCCGGTCGATGAGGGAATGCGTTGCTGCCCGTTTTGCGGGGCGCCGCTGAGTGCGGGCGAGGATGCTGTGGTGGATGTTGGGTCGCACGCTGCCGGCACTGACGGGGCTGCCGATGTTGCCACGCATGCTACTGAGCCGGTCGCCGAGTCGGCCGCGAAGAAGCCTGGCCGTCGGTTTGCGAAGACTTCCGCGCCGACCGCAAACCCTGCCGCACAGAATCCGATGGGGGAGGACGCGCTGTTCTCGCTCGATAACCTCGATGGTGATGCGGGGGTCAACCCCAATGCCTCTGTTGGTAAGGACGCTGCGATCCCGCGCATGACGCCTCATCTGGATAACGCGCGCGCCGCGGTCCGCAAGCCGCTGGCGAAAAAGATCGCGATTGCCGTGGCTGCCGTGCTGGTTGTTGCGGTGGTCGTGGGCGTTGGCGTGGCTTGGAAGGGCGATCAGGATCTTAAGCACGAGGCGCAGCAGGTCTCGGCCCAAAAGAAGAAGTCCGAAAGCAAGCTCGACCTTATGGGCGGCGACCGCAAAATTAAGGCGCAAGCCAAGGCGGGCCTGGGCGGCGATGCGATGGTGTGCGACGGCTCGTATCTGTATTGGTCGGATGGCTCGCATATCCTGGCACGTAAGGCTTCGGGCACCAAAGCCGTTGATTCGACTGTGCTCACCAAGACCACCGCGAAGCACCTGAACGTTTACGACGGCGATCTGTATTATGCGGATGGTGCCAGCGTCATGAAGATTGAGGACGTTGCCGAGTGCGCCAAGCAGGCGGGCGGCAAGGACAAGTCCAAGGTCAAGGTCAAGACGGTGGCGACACTCGAGGGCGATGTTGAGGGGCTTGTCGTGCGCGATGGTACCGCCGTTGCCATGACGCTCAAGGACGGCAAGGCCTGTGTGTGGCGTCTCGACAAGGACGCGGCACACCTGGTGGCCGCCCAGCCGGCATCGAGCGCCTGGCTGTTTGCCGATGACGCCCATTGCGATGTGGTGGTTGCCACCGATACGGGTTGGACCGTATGCGAGGCGACGCTTGCCGACGTTTCGTCTGCTGCGGAGATTACGCTTGAGCAGGAGAATGCCGAGGCTGAGGCGGAGCATCCGCAAGAGACGCACGGTCCCTTTGGTTCGTACGTTGCCGGCTCCGAGCAGCTCAAGAATGCCTTCTTTGGCGAGGGCACGCTCTATGCCGTGCTGACGGGCACCGATGGGCACACCACGCTTTCGCGCTGCACCCAGGGCGGTACGTTTAGCTCGTTTGACGCCTATGCCGATGCGGGTCTCCTGTGGGCCAATAGCCACGGTTGCGCGCTCGTGCTCTCGGGAGGCGAGCTCGGTTGGATCGATGCGAGCTCGGGCCTTTCGAGTGACTACGACAAGGTTGCCGACAAGGCCGGACTCGACCTCGATCCTTCAACCTCGGCGTTGTGGCTCAACGGCACGACGCTCTTTGTGGCAGATAATAGTGGCAAGTCTTCTACGCTTTGGGCGCTCGACACCTCGGCCGAGAACCCCAAGCTCGTCAAGATCGCACAATAAGGCGCCCGGCGCCGGAAAGGACCCATCATGTTTTGTGGTCACTGCGGATACAACAACCCCAATACCAGCAAGTTTTGCTTAAAGTGCGGCTCTGAGCTTGCCAAGTACATGCCCGGTGGCGCCTCTGCCGCCGCCGCGGCCACGCTTCGTACTCCTGCTCAGCAGCAGCGCCCCGTGCAGGCGCCTGGTGCGCAGACGGGCATGGGCGCTCAGCGCCCCGCTGCGGCTCCGATGCCGCAGACGGCTCGTCCTGGCGTGGCGCCTATGGCACAGCCCCAGATGCCGCAGGCTGGTCGTCCTGCTGCCGGTATGGCTCCTCAGCAGCCCGTGCAGCGTCCCGCCCGTACTTCGCACAACCGTCCGTCCAACATCCCGGATGCCGGCCCCGCCGTGCGTCCCGGCTCGCATCCTGCTGCTGCCCCTACGGCCGCTCCTGCCGGCGCCAACGGTAACGTGGTGATCCCCCGCGGCCCTGTGGCTGGCGCTAACCAGCCGGCTGCCGGCTACAACCAGCCCAATGCGGTCTACAACCGTCCCAGCACGGGCGTGACGGTGCTCGACGATCTCATGGCATCCTCGGATCATCCGTCGTCTTCGGAGCTGCCCCGCATCGCCTCCGATGTGCCGCGTTCTGCCTATGGTCCGCGTATGGCGCTGATCCGCGAGCGCGGAACCCGCTATGACATTACCGAGTTCCCTGCCACGGTGGGCAAGGGCTCGGCGGCAAATGTCCGCATCGAGGGCAACACGGCTATTTCGCGCGTACACTTGCTGGTGCGCTACACGGGCCAATGCTTTGCCGTGGAGGACAAGAACTCTACCAACGGCACGTGCATCAACGGTAACCGTCTGGAGCCCGGCGAGCTCGTCAAGCTCAAGAACGGCGATAAGCTCAAGATGGGCAATGAGGTCTTTACGGTCGAGATTCGTTAACAGATAACGGTCTGTACCAGGCAAAACGTTGTAGACGAGCGACGGCAGGTAAAAACTTGCCGTCGCTTTCCATGTTGCGCAACAACTTTCGTGTTTTTGGACGGATGATTCTAACTGTCAAAGGTGAACGAGCGGACGCGGTATCGAGCCCGGCCGCTCCCTTAAGAAAGGGGAATGTTATGTTCTGTCCTCATTGTGGAGCCCAGCAGCCCGATGGCGCCGTCTTCTGCGGTAACTGCGGTCAGTCTATGGTTGGTGCTTCTTCTGCGCCTCAGGCAGCTCCTGCCCGTCAGACTCCGGCTCCGCAGCAGCCTTTTGCCGCGCCCGCACCTGCACCCTCCGCGCATCACGGGCTTGGCAGCTCCGGTTCCAACTTCCAGGGTACACTGTCGGCGGCGACGGGCTTTGGCAAGCGCTCCCTCGCCATGCTTGGCGGCGCCGTGGCATCGTTCGTCTGCATGTTCCAGCCGTGGGTCTCGCTGCCGTTTGCCGACAAGGGCCTCGACTATGCCCTGCAGCAGGCTGCGAGCGGCTCGAGCACCGCTATGATCGAGCAGCAGCTGGGCGGCGCCTTCAAGGCATTCATCAACACCTCGTTCGATATGCCGCACGTTTTTAGCCTTTCCGGTAGCCTGCGCGGTATCGCATCGGCGGCCAATACCTATATTACGCAGATGTCGAGCTATGCCGATCTTCCGGCACTGCAGCAGGCCCAGAGCGCCGTGGGCTCCATTAATCTGGCGGCCAACGTCCTCACCATCTTCTTTGTGCTGTGGATTGCCTGCCTGGCTGCACTGATTGCCGGCGTCGTCCTCAAGTTTGTCAAGAAGAACGACGTCGTTCTGATTGCCGCTTTTGGCGCCACTGCCGCCATTTCGCTGGTCTGCGTGATCGCGTCCTTTGTCGTTAACGGTCAGATTGAGAGCAACCTGGTTTCGGCTTTTACCTCGATGGGTAGCAGCAGCACGGCCGGAATCATCGCGTCCATCAAGCCGTTTATCCAGCCTGCATTCGGCGCCATCCTCACGCTTATCTTCTCAGCTGCCGGCCTGGTGTGCTCCTTTGTCCTCAAGGAGGACTAATTTCGTCGATACGCCTGCTGGCGGGCTAGACTCGGCCCCGTTTACAGGAGACTATCGTAGGCCCTGCGGATCTTCCGCGGGGCCTTTTGCTATGAGGTGGCAATTGTTGCGCAACGTTGTGGACGGAGCGCGGGTTACACTCTGGGTAACGGAATTGTTGTAAGGGAGAACCTTATGTTTTGCACTAAATGCGGTTCGTACGTGCCCGATGGCCAGCACTTCTGCACCAGCTGCGGCGCCCCTATGGAGGAGTTTGGACCCGCTGATGCTGCTCCGGCACAGCCGACGTACCAGCAGCCTGGTCAGACGCAGCAGGGCTATGGGCAGCCTGCTTCTGTAACGGACGCCAGCGACTTGCCGCCCTATATGCCGCCGGTCGACGTAACGGGTGTCTACGACATGGGTGCAGGCGGTCCTGGTCCGCAGCGGCCCAAGAAGAACGGCAAGAAGGCTGCGCTGATTACGGTTGGTGTGCTGGTGGCTATCCTTGCGGGTGGCGGCGCCGGCTATTACTTTGGTGTGTATCGCCCACAGCAGGCCGAGATTGAGCGTATCGAAAAGAAGAAGGAAGAAGAGGCCGTCAAGCACTCCAAGCACCCGGTGCGCATCACGGCGACCGGCATGCAGTGGGATACCGATACCGGCGCCACCAAGCTGCCGGTGCACGTGACGGGAACCGACGTCGACGGCAAGGACGTGGATACGGTCTTTTATGTCGATAGCGACGGCAACGGCATCAAGCTCATGCAGGGCAGCTACAGTCTTCAGGTTGCCGCGTCGCCCTTGGGTGCCGATGGCGAGATTTGGGACGCGCCCAACGTTTCGGTGAGCATTAAGCTGGGCGACGCACTCAAGAAGGGCGAGAAGCTCGACCTGCGCGAGAATGCCAAGTTTGAGCTCGGCGATCCGATCAATGCCGTGGATGTTGAGCCCGGCGAGATCACCATGGCGCAGAATTACGCGCGCCAGGGTGGCTGCGACGACAAGGACGAGGCCGACCGTCTGGCGGGCTTGGCTTCTTCGGCACGTAACGGTGCGGTCGCGAGCTATAACGCGGCCGTCTCGGAGGCGAGCCGCAAGAGCCGCACCTACGACGGCGACGTGTTTACGTTCGAAGTTCCCGAGGACTGGGGGAGCGACTGGGACGTAAAGACCTCACAGGGCACGTACAGCGGCGTCAAGAACGGTTTGTGGGTCGATTACACGATTGTCCACGATGGCTACACGGTGGGAACGCTGATGATCTCCAACCACTTCAGCTCGGGGTTTAACACGATCGGGAAGACGAACAACGTGGGTAAATCGACCAATCTGTGGCTTGGATCGTACGATTCGCTTTCGGGCGACTCCGATTGGGAGTACATCATCGATTCGATCTACATTAAATAGTTTCGCTTACAAGAAGTGCCCCGTTTCCCTGGTGGAAACGGGGCACTTCTTTGTGCAATGAGACTGTGGCGCTCGGCGTTACTCGTCGACGTCGGTGAACTCGGTGGGCGGGACGGAGTCCGTGGAGTCGTCGTAGCTATCGTCGTAGTCGCTGGAATCGTCGTAGCTGTCGTCGTAGTCGGAGTCGTAGTCATCGTCGGAGTCATCGTGGCTGCTCGACTTGCTGGAGCTACTCGACTTGCTCGACTTTTTGCTGGAGCTCGACTTGCTGCTGGACGAGTCGGTCGACTTGCTGCTGTTCGCATCAGCATCGGTATCGGTGCCGCTGATCTTGGTGGTGAGCGCCATGAGTGTTTGCTCGACGGTATCGACCGTGTTGTTGAGGTTGAGCTTGGAGGTGTCGATGGCGCCCTCCGGGGCAGAGGCGTCCTGGTCCTCCAGGTTGTCGCTGTAGCCCTTGATGAGGAAGGCGCTCTGGTAGTTGAAGTCGTCGCCGTGGAGCTCGCCCTCGGCGGCCTTAAACTCAGTGCCGTCGTAGGTGAAATACTTGTACTCGGCATCGTCGTCAACGAGCACGGCCGTGTCGTCGGACATGAGCTGGGTCAGATAGATGTGATTGCTCGAGTCGCCGATCATGGTCTTAAAGGTTACAAAGACATAGCCGCCGTTGGACGCCTCCGGGGAACCGCTGTAGAGATTGACGACCTTCTTACCGTTGTAGCCCCACACGTCGAGGACGTAGTCGCCGTTCGAAAGGCGCGTCTTCTTGTTGAAGGACTTTGCCTTGGTCTTGGAGTGGACGGTCACGAGTTCCTCGAGGCCGTCGCCGTTAAAGTCGACGAGCTGGGCAAACTGGACGCCGCTGATCTGGTAGTCGCTCGTGCCGGTCGAGACAAGCTCGGGGTCGCCGTACTTCTTGATCAGGCTGTTGAGCTTGCTCTTGTAGGCGGTGCAGGCCGCCTTGTACGTCGCGTCGTCAATCGTGGCGGGCGCGGTGGTGTTCGTGGTGTCCTTGGACGTATCGGTCTTCTTGTCCGTCTTTTTGTCGGACTTGCTGGGCTTGGAGCTGCTCGTGCTGTCGCTCGACGTACTCGAATCGTCCTCGGTCGTGGAGTCGTCCTTGCTGGCGTCGTCCTTGGAGGTCGTGTCCGAGGAACTGCCGTTGTCCGTGCTGGTAGAGGCGTCGTCGTCCTTCTTGGGGGTGTTGACGGTCACGCTCTCGGCAGGTTTCTCGGCACTGGTGTCGTCCTTCTTAACCACGGTGGTATTGAAGTTTTGGACCGTATTGCCCTTGGTGTCCTCGATCTTGCAGCTGTAGTCGCCGGGCTTGACCTTGCCAAAGTCGCCGATCGTAAAGCCGTCGTCGCCCTTGACCTTAATCTTGTAGCTCTTGCCGCCGTTCTTGGGAGTAAGGGTCGCGGTGTAGCTGTGGATCACGCGGTCCTTCTTTTTGGGCAGGACCTTGGTGTCGACGGTGCACACGACGGCGTCCTGACTGCCGGAGGTGATCTCGACGGCGTTGGCGTTGGGCGTGAGCAGCAGGATGGCTGCCACGGCGGCGCCGGCGGCGACCAGACCAAGGCCCGCGAAGACCGGCCAGCGGCGCTTCTTTTGCTGCGGCTGCTGGGGCATGGGCATCTGCGGTTGGGGCTGCGGCTGCGGAATAGGCGCCGCCTGCATGGTGGTGTCGGTCAACTGCTGCTGCGGCAGGTCGACGACGGTGGCGCCGGCCGTGGGCTGTGCCACGCCGAGCGACTCCATGGCCTCGGCGGTCGCCTGGGCATCTTCATCGAACTCGGCGATGGTGGTGGGGTCGTCGTTGACGTTGACGAGCGTGGTGGGGTCGTCGGCGACGGCCGCGGGCTCGGCTGCATCGTCGCTGGGGAAGGCGACGGCGACGGCTGCGTTGTCGTCGGTTTCGAAGATTTCGTTGGCCTCGGCGACGTCAACGGGCGCGGCGTCGTCGATGACGACGGGCTCGGCGGCCGGCTCGGGGTCGGCTGCGGGCTGCGGCTCGGTGGTTTGCTCGTTCGAGGGCTCAACGGCATCGAGCGTGACGACCGTCTCACCGGGGTCGGTCTGATCGGCTTGTGCCTCGGCGGTGTCTGTCGGGGCGTCCGACTCCGGGTCAGCGGCGTCGAGGGTCACCACGGTTTCGCCCGGATCTGCATCAACAGCGTCCAGCGTGACGACCGTCTCGCCGGGGTCGGTGACGGTCTCGGGTTCAGGTGCGGGCTCGGACGTCGGCTCAACGGCATCGAGCGTAACGACGGTCTCGCCCGGATCAACGGCGGGCTCCTCGGCGGGTGCAGGTTCAGCAGCCTGTGTCTCGGCGGGCGCCGGAGCCTGGGTTGCTGCCTTGGGCGCTACGGACGCTCCGCAATTGGTGCAAAAGCGCGCGTCGTCAGGCAGCTTCGTTCCGCATTGCGTGCAAAACATAAGGTGAGCTCCCTTCTTTTGATGGTTCTTGCGTTCGAATCTATGGTACCTGCGGTATAGGGCAAAGTTGTTGCGCAACAGTGCGAAAAACCTTCGGACGACGCCAATAGTGGTGTTCATGTGTACAGATTTCGTCTCAATCTGTAACAACTGGACGGGATTTCAGCCTCTACCTGTTACAGATCAAGATAGTTCTCCACCCAACACATCAAACATCTCAATCTGTAACAGTAAGGACTCGTTTTGCTCAGCAGATGTTACAGATCGAGATGTTGTCCAAGGGGCTGATCGTATGTCTCGATCTGTAACACTAAGACTCAGTTTTGGCCCGTAACTGTTACGGATTGAGACAAACCTGCTGCTGGCGGTGTGGAAATGACCGCTTGGAATTGTTGCGCAACGTCTTTCGCGATATCTCCCATATGCTTGCGCCAAGAAGAGGTTGAGGAGCTTGCCAGCGTGTTCGCTCGCGTGGATGGCTCTGCATTGTTGAGGGGAGATGCCATGAGGTGCTCAAGTTGCGGTAGCGAGCTGGTGCCGGGCACGACGTTTTGTCCCATTTGCGGCGCTCGGGTCATGGACCAGGGTTTTGACGAGCCGATGGCGAATACTGCCGATCACGCTCAGCAGTATTGGGATCAGTCGCAGGCTCAGCCGGAGCAGCAGTATTGGGCTCAACCTCAGCAGTTCCAGCCGGACTCTGCTCCGGCTCCCATGTCGATGGCTCCTGCTAAGAAGCCCCGTCGAGGAAAGAGGGTCGCTGCAGGACTGGCCATCGCCGTTGTCGTTATTGTCATGGGCATCGGCGGCTTTGTGGGATTCTCGTTCTGGCAGAAGGCTCAGCACCAAAAGATGATCGATCAGACGACGGCGGCTGTCAAAAAGACGGTGGACGAGCAGTATGGCGAGAGTTTTGGCGGTTTTGTTCCCAACAATTATGTCAATCCTTCGACGTATAAGGTTAAGTCCGTCAAGGTGAGCAACGTGACGGAGAACAATGGTTTGGTGAGCGGCTCGGCCGAAGCCGTCACGGCGAACCGTAGCTTTCGCTCGACGATGGACTTTACGTTCACCGGCGTCAAAGGTTCGGGCGACGCGGTTTCAGACGTGACCTTGAAGCTCAACGATAAGTCGACCGAACCCAAGAGGGGCATCGACTTTGACGAGGAAAACGGGTTGACGGACCTGGACCCTGAGCTCGATGGCTCGTCGTGCACGGTTAAGCAGGAGATCCCCGGAGGTGCGCCCTGGTACTACGACCCGTCGTACCATCAGGAGTACTCGTACTATTTCGAAGACGACGAAGGATGGTACCTCTCGGATTCCGGTCGCTACGACGATGACGGCGATTCCGACCCCATGCTCGACATCTCGGGTACCTATGAGGACTCCGGCGGCGCCGCAACGCCGGACATCTACCTCAAGATTTCGAACTATGACGAGGATGAGGGGACGATTTCCGTCGAGTTGTCGACGGACTATTCGCTTTCGAGGAAGAAACTGAGCGGTCGCATGCTCTTTAGAAAAGACGATATTGAGCTCGAGGACATCGACGACAGTGGCTATAAGGGATTTAGGATTGGCGGAGGCGGCGGCCTGGTGACCAGCGCCGAAGAAATTACCGGTGCAGAGGCGGGCGACGCGGCTCTGGTGTTCGTGCTGAACCCTTCGTCGCCTGGTGGGATTAATGTGTATAGGGGCGACGACCAGGGTCTTTCGGTGCAGACGGGCTACGGCAAAGCGGGGCGCTACACCCTTCCTGTTATGACTGGGGTTACGGGCGGCATGATGAGCGGGCTTTCGGAGTTTAGTGCGTGGTCGTTCGAGAACAACGCACCCACGCCGCAGTTCGTGAAGGAATAAGGGGTCGGTGCCGTTGTCGGCGTTGGAACCAGTGCCGCCCCGCCGGTCAATAATCTCAATCTGTAACATCTACAGCTCAATTTGCTCGATAACTGTTACAGATTGAGACATTGTCTGACGGGGAGTCTTCTGCCTCGGTCTGTAACACCTGAGACCAGATTTGCCCCGTAACTGTTACAGATTTAGATGTTTCCGAACGGCTCAGATTGTTTATCTCGATCTGTAACAGTAAGGACCGATTTTGCCGAGTAACTGTTACAGATTGAGATGTTGCTCGGCGGGGGAGTCTCTGCAAGGCCCCGATATCCTGTCATCTGTGGTTTACGTGGGGGCATGCGAAGCGCGGGTATACTAACCGGCGGCGAATCTGCTCCATCGCTTAGAGCTGCTGCGTCTGGACGGCGCGTGATAGGGCTGCCAAAGCGATCGCCAGCGTGCTGAGCAACGTCCTCTCTGTGCGCACCTGTTTTTGTATGTATTAGCGCACTACCAAGCACGCCCCGCGCGGCCGCATGCCGTGCCCATAACGCGTGCAGATAAGGAACAACAACATATGCGTAATTCTGTATCCGACGTCACGGACGCCGAGATTCTGGACGAGACCCGCGAGACCATGGCCCAGGCTGCCTTCGATGCTGCCGACGAGGCCAGCGCCGCCGAGACCGTCGAGTCCGCGACTGAGAACCTGCCCGCCTTTGACGAGCTGGGACTTTCGGACGAGATGCTTCGTGCCATCGAGAACCTGGGCTACACGGCGCCCACGCCTGTCCAGGCCGGCTCGATCCCCGTGGTGCTTGAGGGCCGTGACCTGCTTGCCGCCGCTCAGACCGGCACCGGCAAGACGGCCGCCTTCTTGCTGCCGACCATGAACAATCTGGAGCACATTGCTCCGCCCAAGCCCGTGCGCGAGCGTGGTGGCCGCAACCGCCGTCGCGGCGCCAAGAAGCCCGAGGGCAACGGCCGCGGCCCCGCGATGCTCGTCATCACCCCCACGCGCGAGCTTGCCCAGCAGATCGATGAGGTCGCCGGCAAGATTGCCGACGTCACCGGCCATGTCGCCGTGACCGTCGTGGGCGGCGTGAGCTACAAGCCCCAGACCGCGGCACTCAAGTACGGCTGCGACATCCTGGTCGCAACGCCGGGCCGTCTGGTCGACCTGATCGAGCAGGGTGCCTGCCACCTGGACGAGGTTAAGGTCCTGGTGCTCGACGAGGCCGATCGCATGCTCGACATGGGCTTTTTGCCCGCCGTCCGCCGTATTGTGCGCGAGACGCCGGCCGAGCGCCAGACGCTGCTGTTCTCGGCCACGCTCGACGAGGAGGCCGTGGGCGAGATCACCGACCTGGTGAGCGATCCGGCCCGCGTGGAGATCGCGCCCGCCACGTCGACCGCCGACACCGTCGACCAGTTTGTGTTCCCGGTGTCCATCGAGGCCAAGAACAACCTGCTGCCCGAGTTCCTCAAAAAGGAGGGCCCGGAGCGCACTATCGTCTTTATGCGCACCAAGCACCGCGCCGACAGCTGCTGCCGTCGTCTGGAGCGCAAGGGCATCAAGGCGGCCGCGATCCACGGCAACCGCAGCCAGGCCCAGCGCGAGCGCGCGCTTTCGGCCTTCCGCGACGGCACCGTTGACGTGCTGGTGGCGACCGACGTGCTCGCCCGCGGCATCGACATCAGCGACGTGCGCTACGTCGTGAACTTTGACGTGCCGGCAGAGCCGACCGACTATATCCACCGCATCGGCCGCACGGGCCGCGCCGGCGAGCTGGGCTGGGCCATTACGTTTGTGACCGAGCAGGACGTCGATGAGTTCTACGAGATCGAGAAGCTCATGGACAAGACGGCCGACATCTACGAGGCCGGCGACTTGCATGTAGGTCCCAACCCGCCCGCGGTTGACCCCGAGCGCGACCCTGCGGCCTTTACGGTGAAGAAGAAGACCAAGCGCGGCAAGTCCAAGAGCAAGAAGAAACTTGAGCAGGCACGTCGCGACGGCAAGCGCAACGGCGACGATTACGGCGATGTGGCCGGTCGTTCCAACCGCGGTCGCGACGAGCGCCGCAGCGACGGCGAGCGTCCGAGTCGTCCCAAGCGTGGCGGTAAGACCCGCGTGCGCGAGGGCGTTCAGGCTCGCGTGGACGAGGCCGTGGAGAGCGTGGCTCGCGAGGTGGCTGCCGAGGAGCGCGGCGGTGCTGACGCCGTCAAGCAGGCCCCGCGTGGCAACCGTGCCGAGCGCCGCGCCAAGCAGTTCCAGGGCGAGGCGCATCGTCGTCGCCGCGAGGACGAGGACCGCGGCGGTCGTCGCCGTGTTGAGCGCGAGGACGAGGGCCGCGGTTCGCGCGGTGGCAAGCGCGGTTCGGGCGACCGCCGTCGTTCCGGTCGTGATGACGAGCGCGGTGGCCGTGATGAGCGTCGCGGCGGCGAGAGCCGCGGTGAGCGAGGTGCCCGTGGCGGCGAGTCCCGTGGCGGCAAGCGCTTTGAAGAGCGCGGTGGCCGCGGCGGCGAGCGTCGCGAGGGTGCTCGCAGCAATGGCGGCCGCGGCGGCGCTGGTCGTTCTAACGAGTCGCGCGATCGTCGTGACCCGCGTGCCAGCCGCGATCGTCGCGATGACTGGCGCAACTACGACGATACCCGCGAGGAGCGTCGTGGCGGCTATCGCGGCGGGCGTGGCGGCAACCAGGCCGGCTCCCGCGGCGGTCGTGCCGGCGGTCGCGATAACCGTGGCAGCTATGGCAACAATCGTGGCGGCAAGCGCGGCGGCAGCTCCCGTCGCCCCGGTGACGGCGGCGGCAAGCGCAAGTAACATACGCGTCGCACGCTAGAGCGAGGCGAACTAAGGGCCCCGAGCAACTACGCTCGGGGCCCTTTTGTTTGCCGCATCCGACCGTTGGTCCGGTGTGATTTGCTCAGGAATGCACCTGGAGGATGCTGAAGGCCCGTTTTCAGCCATGCGGCAATGGGTCCCATGGGGTGCGCCGTGCATTTTTTGGAGTATTCTGCAGATCGAGTTGCCTGCATACGATTCGACGTCGCCAGCGGTGGCCTTCGGATATCCCTAGCGAGTGTTTTGAGTCAGACTTTTCCGTTTTCCGGTGCAAAGGTGTGTCATTCTCGTTATAGCGGAACCCAAAATGATGCAGCGCCCTACAGTTTTGCCCGCTCGCGGCGGTGTTGGCACGAGCGCGTTGCAGAATACTCCGTTTTTTGCACGGTCCGGGATGGGGTACCTCAGGAGAACACAGCGGTATCACGTAAATATATGCAATCTGTAACGGAAATTATGCAAATCAATGAGGCAGACAGCATAGTTTGGTGCAAAGGGGTCAGGTTAATCTGCACCAGGTTGGTGGAAACAAACCTGACCCCTTTGCGCTAAACCGGGGTGTCCCCGCGCGCCGTATACTCTGTCTAAGCATGCGGGCGGCTTGGTGTGTTACCAAGCGTAGGGGAGGATGTTCGATGAGCATGTTCGAAATTGTGTTTAGTCCGACGGGCGGAACGGAGAAAGTGTCTGGTCTTGTGACCGGGGCGCTGGATGGGAATATCGTTACCGTCGATCTGACCGATAGCGGGTTGGATTTCCACGGGGTCTCGATGGCGAAGGGCGACGTTGCGGTTATCTCCGTCCCATCATATGCTGGCAGGGTTCCAGCTGTGGCGGTTGAGCGACTGGGAATGGTGCGTGGCAACGGAGCTCGGGCTGTTTTGGTTTGTGTTTACGGGGGCCGCGCGTTTGAGGATACGCTTATTGAGCTGGAAGACGTTGCGAAGCGTGCCGGATTTAGGGTGGTTGCAGCGGTTTCTGCCATTGCCGAGCATTCCGTTGCTCGTCAGTTTGCTGCTGGGCGACCGGATGCGCAGGATGTGGCGCAACTTTCAGAGTTTGCGCAGCGAATCCGGCAAAAGCTACTGGACGGGGCTGCGTCCGAGCCCTCTATTCCCGGCAATCGTCCTTATAAGCAAGCTGGAGGCCACAGTATGGTGCCCCATGCAACGGAGGATTGCGTCTCCTGCGGTGCTTGCGCTGCGTTGTGCCCTGTTCGAGCTATCGACAAGGACGATCCAAGGCAGGTGGATGGCGAGGCGTGCATCTCCTGCATGCGTTGCGTCTCCGTATGCTCGCAGAATGCTCGCAAACTTGACCCTAACAAACTTGCCGCCGTTACCCAGATGCTGAGCAAGGCTTGCGTCGAGCGCAGGGAATGCGAACTCTTTATCTAGCGCAAACGAGATTGGTGCAAGGAGTGTCCCTGGGTGCCGGCAGAAAAGGAACGTCCCTAAGTGCCGCCTAAATACCGTTTATCGAAGAAAAAATACCGTTCATCGGTCATAATGGTTGTTCCGGCTTTGGGCTTGTCTACAATAGCTCCCGTAAAAAGAAATGCGGAAGGTTACCGAGTCCCTCGGACGTGGGCCTAACCAAAGTCTTTGAACGGGTGTGTCTCTATGGATGCATTCGCTTGATTTTGGTTGGGCTATATTTATGAAGGGACATGCCACCATGGGTTTCTTTTCTCGCCTGATGGGCGGTTCGGATGAGCAGAAGACTGCAGCTTCCGAGTTCGAAATCCTCGCTCCCGTTTCCGGCGAGCTTGTTCATCTAGAAAATACCAATGACCCCGCTTTTAGCAGCCGTGCCGTGGGCGATGGCGTTGCCGTGGTTCCCCAAGAGGGAACGGTGTGCGCTCCTGTTTCCGGCACCGTCGCGGCGCTGTTTCCGACTGAGCACGCGCTGGGCATCATGTCCGACGACAGCTCTGCTCAGGTGATGCTGCATATCGGAATCGACACTGTTAAGCTTGAGGGCAAGGGCTTCCATGCGCTCGTTGCCCAGGGTGACCATGTCGACGCGGGCCAGCCCCTCGTCGAGGTCGATTTCGACGCGGTCCGCGCCGCCGGCTTCGACCCCACGGTCTTCGTTATCGTGTGCGAGCGTTCGGAGAACTCGACTCTTCGTGAGCATGCTTCCGGCCCTGTTGCTGTTAAAGAGCCTGTCGTCTGGCTTTCCGAGTAAATTCTTGTGGTGGGTACCGTGGTTATCAAGCGAGTTTTTAACAACAACGTCGCAATGGTCACTTCGGACGATGGCTCCGAGCTCATCGTCATCGGCCGAGGCCTCTGCTTTGGCCGCCATGCCGGCGATGCCATCGACGAGGCGTCGATCGAAAAGACCTACGCGTTGCAGGAGGGAACTTCTCAGGACTCGCGTACGATTGACCGCTTGGCACATCTTTTGGAGTCCATCCCCACCGTCAACCTCGTGATTTCCGAGGACATTGTTCAGATGCTCCGTCGAGAGCTCAATGTCGACATCAACGATAAGATCCTCATCGCTCTCGCAGACCATATCAGCCTTGCTTTGGAGCGTGAGCGCAAGGGCGTCTCCTGTGAGAATCCGTTGCTGCTCGAGATCCAGCAGTTCTATCGCAAGGAGTATGCACTTGCGGGCCGTGCGCTGCAGATTATCAAGGAGTATATGGGCATCCAGATGAGCGAAGAAGAGCAGGGTTTCATTACGCTGCATATCGTCAACGCCACCATGCCGCAACGCTCCGATCGTTTGATTGTTTCGGTCCAGCTTGTTCGCGACGTGCTCGCGATTGTTTCCAAGCGCTATGCTACGACCCTCGATGACACCTCGCTGCCCTATGAGCGTTTCGTCCGCCACCTGCAGTTTTTCGCACAGCGGGCGCTTGACCCCACGGCCGGGCAAATCAATGGCGACGCGCTGTTCCGAATCGATGAAACGGCGTATCCGTGCGCATTCTCGTGCGCGGACGCCATAGCCGCCCACTTGTCGTCTACCTATAACGTTGTCGTTACCGATGCTGAGAAGAGTTATCTCGCATATCACATTGTTAACCTGCTTGGAGAACCTGGTCTCTAGGCATAACGTGCCCACACATCGATTGATATAAGGCAAGGCTCACGGTCTTGTCCAGGGCACATCTGTCTTAATTTGCGGAAAAGGAAGGGGAGTACCGCTATGACCGCAAAAAAGAAGTTCAATTTCAAAGCGCCGTTGGAGGTGTTCGCGAAGTCGATCGTTCAGCCGATGATGTATCTCTCGGTTGCCGGCATCCTGCTCATCGTGGGCATCATTCTGACCAACAAGACCATCTGCGCTTTGGTCCCCGTACTGGGCTCCGGTCCGTTCCAGCTTGTGGGCGCCGTTGTCTACCAGTCGCTGATGTTTATCATCAACAACCTCTCGATTCTGTTCTGCGTGGGCATCGCCGGCGCCATGGCAAAGAAGAACAAGGGCCATGCTTCGTTGATCGCCCTGATGTCGTTCTTCCTGTTCCTGCAGGCTAACAACATCGTGCTCAACGCCACCGGCTCTCTTGCCGATGCGAGCGGCATGCTCGGCCTTACCGGAACCGGCCAGGCCACCGTTATGGGCATCCAGGTGCTTGATACCGGCGTGTTTGGCGGCATCATCCTGGGCTGCATCACCGGTGCCGTGTTCAACAAGTACTCGAACAAGCAGTTCCCCATTGCCCTTTCGATGTTCTCGGGCGTTCGCTTCCCGTTCCTGATCATGATCATCATTTCCTGGATCATGGGCGCTGGCTTCTGCATAGTTTGGCCTCCGGTTCAGGGCGCCATCTCCTCCGTTGCCGGCATCATTAAGGAGTCGGGCAACATCGGTCTGTTTATCTACGGCATGCTCAACAAGCTGCTCGTTCCCACCGGTCTGCACCACCTCATCTACACCCCGTTCCAGTTCTCCGATGTGGGTGGTACCCTGACGCTGGGCGATCAGGTTATCGCCGGCGCCTATCCCATCCGTGTTGCCGAGATGGCAATGACGGGTCAGCCCTTCTCCGATAGCACCTACTTCAACAGCTACACCTTCAACAACCTGTGGCCCTACATCGGTATCGGTCTCGCCTTTATCGTCACCGCTTACAAGGGGAACAAGGATAAGACCAAGGCCGTTATCATCCCGCTGATCATCACCGCCGTGCTCTCCTGCGTGACCGAGCCCATGGACTTCCTCTTTGTCTTTGCCGCTCCCGTGCTCTTTGTCGTTCACTCGGTTCTTTCCGGCATCTTCCTGGTTCTGCTCAAGGTTCTCTCCGTGCCCGCTTCGACTGCAGGCGGCATCATCAACATCGTGGTTTCCAACCTGGTCCTCGGTGTCGACAAGACCAACTGGCCGGTTATGCTCGTGCTCGGAGTCGTCAACGCCGCTCTGTACTTCTTCCTCTTCACCTTCCTCATCAAGAAGCTCAACCTCCACACGCCTGGTCGCGAGGAGGAGTCCGAGCTCGCCGAGTCCGTTGCCGAGGGCGAGGCCGCCGCGTCTGTCGCGGTGAAGCAGGGCGCTGTTGCCGCGGCTCCCGCAGAGGGCGTCGATGCAGGTATTGCCGACCTGGTCGCAGGTCTTGGCGGCAAGGACAACATCGAGGAGCTCGAGAACTGCTTTACGCGTCTCCGCGTGAACGTTAAGAACCCGGACCTCATCAATGAGGACCTCATCAACCACGTGCCCAACAGCGGCATCAACCGCAACGGCAATAATATCCAGATCATCTTTGGCATGAAGGTCGCCGAGATGCGCGACAAGGTCGAAAACGCAATTGAGAAGGAGCAGTAAACAATGATCATTACTCTGTGTGGTGGCGGATCCACCTTTACCCCCGGCATCGTCAAGTCCATCGCCCTGCGCAAGGACGAGCTAGATGTTGACGAGATTCGTCTGTACGACATCAACGAGGAGCGCCAGCGCAAGATCGGCGTGCTCGTGGACTGGATTTTGCACGAGGACCTCGGCCTGGACATCAAGCTCACGGTGACCACCGACAAGAAGACGGCTTTTACCGACGCGAGCTTCGTGTTTGCCCAGATGCGCGTGGGCGGCTACGCCATGCGCGAGCAGGACGAGAAGATTCCGCTGCGTCACGGCTGCGTGGGTCAGGAGACTTGCGGTTGCGGCGGTCTTGCCTACGGCATGCGCACCATCTTCCCCATGGTCGAGCTGATCGATGACGTTGAGAAGTACGCCAAGAAGGACTACTGGATTCTCAACTACTCCAACCCTGCCGCCATCGTCTCCGAGGGCTGCCGCGTACTGCGTCCCAACGCTCGCATCATCAACATCTGCGACATGCCGATCGCGATCATCGACGTGGTTTGCGCCGCGCTCGATATCGACAAGAAGGATGTCGAGTACGATTACTTTGGCCTCAACCACTTTGGTTGGTTCACCTCGATCCGCCACAAGGGCGAGGAGGTGCTCCCGCAGCTGCGCGAGTACATCAAGGAGCATGAGATTCTGCTGCCCGACTCCTACCTCAAGGGCATGGGCTCGCTCATGGCAAAGAAGCCCGAGGAGGCCACCGACGAGCATCCCGAGCAGAACCGCCACACCAAGGGCAGCTGGTACTACGTCTGGAAGGGCGAGTACGAGATCATGGAGTGCTTCCCGGAGTACCTGCCCAACACGTATCTGAACTACTACCTGCAGCAGAAGGAGTTCGTCGAGCACTCCAACCCCGAGCGTACCCGTGCTAACGAGGTTGAGGAGACGCGCGAGAAGAACCTCTTCGACGGCATCGACCATTACGAGAAGACGGGCGAGATCGACGAGAGCACGTTCTATGCGGGCAGCCACGGCGACTGGATTGCCGACCTGGCCATCGCTCTGAAGAACGACACCAAGCAGCGTTTCCTGGTCATTTGCGAGAACAAGGGCGCTATCCCCAACATGCCCTACGACGCCATGGTCGAGCTGCCTGCCTACATTGGCAAGAACGGCCCCGAGGTCATCAGCCGCGACAACATTCCTCTGTTCCAACAGGGCCTCATGATGCAGCAGCTGAACTCCGAGAAGCTCGTGGTCGAGGCTACGATCGAGGGTTCGTACGAGAAGGCGCTCAAGGCCTTTACACTCAACAAGACCGTGCCGTCGATGAAGGTCGCCAAGGAGGTTCTCGACGACATGATCGAGGCCAACAAGGGTTACTGGCCCGAGCTTAAGTAAAAACAACAGGGTCGCTGGCCGCATACCTGGAGCAATGCCCCGTCCACGTGATTGCGTGGGCGGGGCATTGTCATTTGGTAACGCGTTTTATCAAATATGGCATTTATCTGCGGTAATGTTCTTTTTCACCGCTGAGGGTGACATTTTATACCGCCTGCCGAACTATGTGGAGACCTAACAACTTTTTAGGTCAGTGTTGTGCGTGTAGCAATTTCGCCCGGCCTCGCCTCCGGGCTGCCGCATGAGAGGGGATCTTATGGCTCGACTGCATGTAATGGAACGCAGCCACGCTCAGGCTGTCATG
This sequence comes from uncultured Collinsella sp., assembly GCA_958452935.1. Lineage (GTDB taxonomy): Bacteria > Actinomycetota > Coriobacteriia > Coriobacteriales > Coriobacteriaceae > Collinsella. The sequence goes on from CAUDVX010000005.1 coordinate 54,303, forward strand.
GACGACCTGCATGATGCGCTCGGACGCCGTCTGGCGGTGAGTTCGCTCGCCCCGTGTCCCGTTGAGTTTACGGCGGCGCTCGTCAACCTGTGCTCCACCCAGAGCTGCGGCAAGTGTACGCCCTGCCGCGTGGGCCTGAGCGCGCTGAGCGATCTGCTCGCCGATGTGCTCGAGGGCCGCGCCGACGAGTCCACGCTCAATCTGATCGAGCGCACCGCCCGCACCATCTATCTTTCGAGCGATTGCGCCATCGGCTACGAGGCCGGCGCCATGGCGCTTACGGCTATCCGCGGTTTTCGTGACGATTTTGAGCACCACATCCGCGAGCACTCCTGTGGCTTTGACCGCGATGCCCGCGTCCCGTGCGTCTCGGGCTGCCCGGCGCACGTCGATATTCCCGGGTACATTTCGCTCGTCGAGGCCGGCCACTATGCCGACGCCGTCAAGGTCATCCGCAAGAACAACCCGCTGCCGCTCGTTTGCGGCCTGGTGTGCGAGCATCCCTGCGAGATGCACTGCCGTCGTGGCATGGTCGATGACCCCATGAACATCCTCGCCCTCAAGCGTTTTGCCGTTGAACACAGTGACCTCAACGACCACAAGCCCCATGTAGTGGACGACACCGGTAAGCGCGTCTCCGTGATTGGCGGCGGCCCGGCCGGTCTTTCCTGTGCCTACTACCTGGCCGTGATGGGCCACAAGGTGACCATTTTTGAGCAGCGCCACCACCTGGGCGGCATGCTGCGCTACGGCATCCCCAGCTACCGTCTGCCGCGCGAGCGCCTGCAGGCCGAGATCGACTGGATCTTGAGCGCCGGTATCGACGTGGAACTCGACCACTCCGTGAGCGGCGAGGAGCTTGCCCGCCTGCGCGACGAGTTCGATGCCGTCTACCTGGCCATTGGCGCCCACAGCGATAAGAAGCTCGGCCTTCCGGGCGAAGATGCGCCCGGCGTGGAGTCGGCCGTCAAGATGCTGCGCGCCATCGGTGACGACGAGCTGCCCGACCTGAGCGGCCAGCGCGTATGCGTCATCGGCGGCGGCAATGTGGCCATGGACGTGGCACGCTCTGCCGTGCGCTGCGGTGCCGAAAAGGTGAGCATCGTCTACCGCCGCCGCATCTGCGACATGACGGCCCAGGATGCCGAGATCGCCGGCGCCCAGGCCGAGGGCTGCGAGGTTCTGGAGCTTACGGCCCCGCTCGCCATCGAGACGGGCGAGGACGGTCGCGTGAGCGGCCTGCGCGTGCAGCCGCAGATTATCGGCGAGCCCCGCCGCGGGCGCCCGGCCCCGCGTGCCGCCGTCACGCCCGAGCAGGTCATTCCCTGCGAGCGCGTGTTCGTGGCCATTGGTCAGGACATCGACTCCAAGCCGTTTGAGGACATGGGCATCGCCTGCAAGTGGGGTCGCGTCGTCACCGATTCGGACGGCGCCGTGCCCAACTTTAATGGCCTCTTTAGCGGCGGCGACTGCCAGACCGGTCCCGCCACCGTCATCCGTGCCATCAACGCCGGCCGTGTGGCTTCGGCAAATATCGACCGCTACCTGGGCTTCGACCACAAGATTACGCTCGACGTGGAGCTGCCGACCGTTCAGTTTAAGGGTAAGCACGAGTGCGGCCGCTGCGAGCTGGGCGAGCGCGAGGCCGGCGAGCGCATTCACGATTGGAATCTGGTCGAGCAGGGCCTTACCGAGCAGGAGGCACGCCAGGAGGCAAGCCGCTGCCTGCGTTGCGACCACTTTGGCTTTGGCGCGTTCCGCGGAGGGAGGAACCTGGAATGGTAGAGTCCAGCAAAACCACTATCAGCGACAACACCGAAAGCGGAGCACTCAACATGGTCAAGCTCACTATCGATAATTGCGAGGTCGTGGTGCCCGAGCACACCACGATTCTGGATGCGGCCAAGTCCGTCGGCATCCAGATTCCCACCCTGTGCTACCTGCGCGATCTAAACGAGATCGGCGGTTGCCGCGTGTGCGTGGTCGAGGTTGAGGGCTGCGACCAGCTGGTTGCCGCCTGCAACAACTACGTGCTCGACGGCATGGTGGTCCACACCAACAGCCCCAAGGCCCGCGAGGCGCGTCGCACCAACGTGCAGCTGCTGCTGTCCCAGCACGACTCGCGCTGTACGAGCTGCGTGCGCAGTGGTAACTGCAACCTGCAGGCCATCGCCAACGACCTGGGCATCTTCTATCTGCCGTACGAGCAGCACCTGGCGCGCGAGGGCTGGGACTTCGATTTCCCCATCATCCGCGATAACGACAAGTGCATTAAATGCATGCGCTGCATCAAGGTGTGCGAGAGCGTGCAGGGCCTAGGGATTTGGGACCTGACCAACCGCGCCACGCATACCGCCGTGGGTACCCGCGGGCGCGCGCCGATCGGCAAGACCGATTGCGTCGCGTGTGGTCAGTGCATCACGCATTGTCCGACGGGCGCCCTGCGCGAGCGTGACGATACCGAGACCGTGTTCGACGCCATCGCCGATCCCGACAAGATCGTGCTGGTGCAGATTGCGCCGGCCGTGCGTAGCGCCTGGGGAGAGGAACTCGGCATATCTCGCGAGGAGGCCACCGTTGAGCGCTTGGCCTGTGCGCTGCGCCGCGTTGGCTTTGAGTACGTGTTCGACACCGATTTCTCGGCCGACCTCACCATTATGGAGGAGGGCTCCGAGCTGCTCGAGCGCCTGGGTAAGGCCGCCAAGGGCGAGGGCGACAGCCGTGGCTGGCCCATGTTCACGAGCTGCTGCCCGGGCTGGGTGCGCTTTGTGAAGGCGCGTTACCCCGAGTTTGTCGACAGCCTGTCTACGTCAAAGTCGCCGCAGCAGATGTTTGGCGCCATCGCCAAGACCTACTACGCCAAGGTGCTGGGCGTGGAGCCCGAGCGTCTGTTTGTGGTGTCCGTGATGCCGTGCACGGCCAAGAAGGCCGAGTGCGCGCTGCCGAGCATGGTGGGCGAGGACGGTACGCCCGACGTTGACGTTGCGCTGACGGTGCGCGAGATGGTACGCATGATCCGCGCGAACCACGTGAGCGTGGACACGTTGGTCGAGGAGCCGCTCGACACGCCGCTGGGCTTTGGCACGGGCGCAGGTGTGATCTTTGGTGCCACGGGCGGCGTGATGGAGGCCGCCGTGCGCTCGGCCTATTACCTGGTGACGGGCAAGAACCCCGACGCCGACTTCTTTACCGATGTGCGCGGACTTGACGGCTGGAAGGAGGCCGTGGCCGAAATCGATGGCACCAAGGTGCGCGTCGCCGTGGCACACGGGCTGGGCAACGCCGCCCGTCTGCTCGACGCGATTCGTGACGGCCGCGTGAGCTATGACTTCGTTGAGGTCATGGCATGCCCGGGCGGCTGTGTCGGTGGCGGCGGTCAGCCCATCCACGACGGCTGCGAGCTGGCAGCCGAGCGTGGTCAGGTGCTGTGGGGCCTGGATGCCGCTGCGGACATTCGCTTCTCGCACGAGAACCCCGATGTCCAGGCGTGCTACCGCGAGTTCTTGGGCGAGCCGCTCTCGCCGCTGGCCGAGGAGCTGCTGCATACCGACCATCACGCATGGACGATGCCTAACGAGGGGACGTGCTAGCGATGCGCTCGTTTGATGTTGAGATGTCGCGCCGGGGGTTTGCCTCGGCGCTCGCCGCGGGCGCGCTGTCGCTTGCACTCGCGGGCTGTGGCGGCGGGGCTGCCGGTGCCGGGTCCGCCGCGGGCTCGGCTGCCACGGACGGCGCCGGTGCTGCTGCAGAGCCGGTCGAGGTGCACGTCGCCTCGCTCAAGGGGCCGACCTCGATTGGCCTGGTGCAGTTTATGGACCGGGCAGCCGATGGCGAGACGGACAATGAGTTCGACTTTGCGATCAATACTGCCGCCGATGAGATTGTGCCCAAGGTCATTCAGGGCGATATCGACATTGCCCTGGTGCCCGCCAACGTGGCGAGTGTGCTCTACAACAAGACCGAGGGCGCGGTGCAGGTCATCGACATCAACACGCTGGGCGTGCTGAACGTTGTGACGGGCGACGCGAGTGTGGCCTCGTTTGGCGATCTGGCGGGCCATACCGTCTATATGACGGGCAAGGGCACCACGCCGGAGTACGTCATGAACTACCTGCTGGAGCGCGCAGGCCTGACCGGCCAGGTGACGCTCGAGTTTAAGAGCGAGCCCACCGAGGTGCTGTCGGCCCTGCTTGCCGACCCGTCCGCCGTGGGCGTGCTGCCGGAGCCGTTCAAGACCGCTGCCATCGCCAAGAGCGAAGGCAGGCTGTCGGCTCCGGTAAGCCTGACCGATGTGTGGGACGAGTTGGCAGGTGACACGGGTTCGCGCCTGCTGACGGGCGTGACCGTGGTGCGCCGCGCGTTTGCCGAGGAACATCCCGAGGCTGTGGCGGAGTTCTTGAGCTGCCATGCGGCGAGCGTTAAGGCTGTCAATGCGGCGCCGGCAGACTGGGCGCAGGCCGTGGTCGATGCCGGCATCGTGGACAACGCCAAGATCGCCGAGAAGGCGATTCCCGGGTGCATGCTCGTGTGCCAGACGGGCAAGGATATGAAGGCGGCACTTAGCGGGTATCTGCAGGTGCTGTCCGACGCGGACGCGAGCGCCGTGGGTGGTAAACTTCCGGCTGACGATTTCTACTACATGGAGTAGCCCGTGCGTGCGTTTGCTCGACAAATGACAGAGCGTATGAAGGCGGTGGCGGCAGCAGGTGCCGTCGCCGCCTTTTGGCTTACCGTGTGGGTCTTCGCGGCGGTGCTGGTGGCGCAGCCACTGATCTTGCCGGGGCCGGGTGCTGTTGCCTTGGCGCTGCTGCGCCTGGTGTGCGATGGCGGTACCTGGGCGATTTTGGTGGGCTCGGGCGCGCGGATACTGGGCGGGCTGGCGCTTGCCGCGGTGTGTGGTGGCGTGCTTGCCGGGATTTCGTCACGGTTGCGGGCGTTTGCGCGCCTGGTGGCTCCGGCACTTTCGTTTGTTAAGGCGACGCCGGTTGCCTGCGTGGTGGTCCTGCTGCTTATTTGGTTGGGATCGGCGCGCGTGAGCATCGCCGCGGTCTTTTTGATGGCGCTGCCGGGCGTGTATTTTTCGCTGGCCGAGGGCTTGGCACAGGTGAATAAACCGCTGGAGCAGATGTTCCGTCTGCATGGCGTGCGCGGCTGGCGCCTGTTTTGCGCCCATACCTGGCGCGAAGTCCTGCCGTTTGTGCTTTCGTGCGCCCGCGCCGTGATCGGCATGAGCTGGAAGGCCGGTGTGGCAGCCGAGCTGATCGGCATGGCGGTGGGCACCGTGGGTGAGCGCATCTATCAGGCAAAGCTTTTGATTGAGACGGCTGACCTGCTGGCGTGGACCGTGCTGGTCGTTGCCGCCTCGTGGGCATGTGAGCGCGTGCTGGTGTGGCTGCTGCGGGTTTCGGGACCCGTGGCGTGGCACGCGGCCGTGCGGGCGCATGGGCATGGACTGCGCGGGCGTGTGGGGGCTGCGAGCGATGGCGCTGCAGCGGAGCTTGCGCTTGCCGTGGGCGATCGCGCGCCCTGGGCGCCGGCGCTGGACGGTCTGGTGCTCAATGTGCCCGCGGGTGGGCGCATCTGTGTGATGGGTGCTTCGGGCATGGGCAAGTCGACGCTGCTTTCGTTGGCAGCGGGGGAGTGCTCGCCGTGCTCGATGGTGTTTCAGGATGCACGCTTGGCCGAGTCCGCCTCGGCGCTGGATAACGTGCTGGTGTGCGCCGATGCGCGTGTGGATGCTTCGAGCGCCGCGGCATTGCTGCGCCTACTGGTGCCGGGAATCGATGTGCATGCGCGCGTGGTCGAGCTTTCGGGCGGGCAGCGCCACCGTGTCGAGATTGCCCGCGCCCTGCTGTGCCCGGGCGGCGCGGTGATTCTTGACGAGCCCTTTACCGGTTTAGATACCGCTGCGCGCGACGCATGCGCCGAGGTCGTGCTCGACCTGCTCGACGGCCGCATGCTCCTGCTTGCCACACACGACGCCTCCGACGTTCAAGCCCTCGATATCTCGGACATCATCACGCTCTAAATACTAACTCAGCAACAAAATGATTCGTTTTCCTCCGTCCCCATGGGGTCGGGTGTGGTATTCTATCTGCGGGGTAATACTTAGGAATACCAAGTAATACCAACGCCGCAGAAACAAACTCCGGATGCGGGCCAATCGGGTTGCCTTCACAGCCCGTCGCCCAGCCGCGTGGCCCGCATCTATCCGCACTACCGTCGTTTCAAAAAGGAAGCGCCATGGCAGAACACATGACCCCCGTAGTCGCGAAGGTCTTGCCCGAGGAGAAGGCAGCCTTCGCGGCGGCAACCCAGCTCGTGGGCACCACGCCGTCCAACGCCATCCGCATGTTTATCGCCGCGTTCAATCGCTGCGGCACCTTCCCGTTCGACATCTCGCCCAGCGGGGCCTTTGGCAAAGAGTGTCCCCAACAGCTAGTCGTTGAAGAACGTCCCCAATGACTAGTCGTCGGGAGGAGGTTGGCATGCTCAATGCGATGATTTGGGCGCTTGCCTGTTTTGGCGTCGTCGCTGCCGATATTGCCCTGAGCGTCGTTTTGTTTTCCGCTCTTGGCGTCGCATCGGTGTTCATGGGTTTTTCGATCGATGACCTCGACATTCAATTGCTTCAGGCCGTCGCGCAGACGGCATCGTTTTTGATGGCGCTGCTGTGGTGGCGTTATCTGTGGCCGCGCTCGTTTATGGCGCGCTGGCAAGGCGAGCGCCCGCTTGGCGGGGGGGCAGGCAAAGCGTGGAGGCGCATCGCCTGCGTTATCGTGATCGGCCTTGCCCTGCAGGTGGTCGTTGGCTACGTGACCGACGCTGTGCTGTCGCTGTTGCCCGAGGCGGCGGCCGATTACAGCGAACTTGTCGAGGAAACAGGCATGGGCGACACCAGCTATCTCGCCGTCCTGACTTCGGTGCTCGGTGCCCCATTTTGTGAAGAGCTGCTGGTGCGCGGCATTATTTTTGAGTTTTCGCTCCGAGCGTTTAATCCGCAGTGCCGCCCACTTTGGAAGCGCCGGCGTCGTGCGAGCGCGCAGGACGGCGCCATGGTGCCCTGGGCGGCCCCAAGCATGTGGGGTATCGCCGCGGCGATTGTGCTGCAGGCGGCAATCTTCGGTTTTATGCACATGAATTGGGTGCAGGGTTGCTACGCGGGTGCTGCCGGCCTCATCTTTGGTTGGGTGCTCGTGACCACTGGAAAGCTCCGCTACACGATCCTGCTGCACTTTGCCTTTAATGCCGGGTCGTATCTCATGACGTTGCTTTGGTTTGTGAACACGCCGTTCGACGTGGCAATTACGGTCGCTATCGCCGGCGTCATCCTCGTTGAGGCAATGCGGTCGCTGCGCCACGCGTGTGGGATGGACGCAGCGAGCGCACCGCTTCCCTAGTTGCGACGTCCGCCTCCGTTGGCGCCCTGACGCCCCTGGGCCGCGCGATTGCGCCCTGCGGTGTTCTGTGCACGCGACATGCCGCCGTGGCCCTTGCTGCCCTTGGGCCCCTTGCCAGCGCCGCCGCCATGCGGTTTGCCGCCCTTCTTGCCGGCGCCATGCCCACCGCCGGCCGATGTCTCGCCCGGGCGTGGCGGTACGGGACGAATCAGACAATGCTTGGTGTAGCCGATCAGATCGCGGCGGCCGGCTTTTTCCAGCGCCTCGCGCACAAGCTTGTAGTTCTCGGGCTTGCGATACTGGATGAGCGCACGCTGCATGGCCTTCTCGTGCGGGTCGCGCGCCACGTAGATCGGCTGCATGGTGCGCGGGTCCACGCCGGTGTAGTACATGCAGGTCGACATGGTGGACGGCGTGGGGTAGAAGTCCTGCACCTGCTCGGGCATGTAGCCCATGTCGCGCACGGCTTCGGCAAGGTCCACGGCTTCCTTCATCGTCGAGCCGGGATGGCTCGAGATCAGATACGGCACCACATACTGCTTGAGTCCGTATTCGCGGTTCAGGCGTTCAAATTTACGGCAGAACGCATCGTAGACGGCGCGGCTCGGCTTGCCCATCACGGACAGCACCGCGTCGCTCACGTGCTCGGGCGCTACGCGCAGCTGGCCCGAGACATGGTGCTCCAGCAGCTCGCGCAAAAACTCGTCCGAGGCGTCGGCCATGGTGTAGTCAAAGCGGATGCCGCTGCGGACGAAGACCTTCTTGACGCCCGGCAGCTGGCGCAGGTCGCGCAGCAGCTGTGTGTAGCCGCTCTCGTCGACCACCATGTTCTTGCACACACTCGGCCACAGGCAGCGCTTGTTCTTGCACACGCCGTGCTTGAGCTGCTTGTCGCAGGCGGGACGGCTAAAGTTAGCCGTCGGCCCGCCCACGTCGTTGATATAGCCCTTAAACTCGGGATCGTGCGTGAGCAGCTCGGCTTCGCGCATGATCGAGTCGTGACTGCGCATCTGCAGCACGCGACCCTGGTGGAAGGTGAGCGCGCAAAACGAGCACTCGCCAAAGCACCCGCGGTTGGAGCTGATGGAAAACTTGATCTCGGCAAAGGCCGGCACGCCGCCCGCCGCGTCGTAATCGGGATGCCAGTCGCGTGCGTAGGGGAGCTCGGCCACCTCGTCCATCTCGTCGGTGGTGAGTGTTGCCGACGGCGGATTCTGCACCACATAGACGCTGTTGGGGTAGGGCTCTACTAGGCGATGCCCGGTGATGGGGTCCATATTCTGCTGCTGCACGTTAAAACTGCGTGCGTAGTTGAGCTTATCGGCGGCAAGGTCGTCCCAGCTGGGCAGTAGGTCGTAGTCGTAGACCTCGTCGAGCGAACCCGTGCGGTAGACGGTGCCATTGATATAGGTGATCTGATTGACGGGCAGTCCCGCGTCGAGCGCGTCGGCGATCTCGACAATCGCGTGCTCGCCCATGCCGTAGATGAGGATGTCGGCGCCCGAGTCGAGTAGTACCGAGCGCTTGAGCTTGTCCTGCCAGTAGTCGTAGTGAGCCAGGCGGCGCAGGCTTGCCTCGATGCCGCCGATGATGATGGGAGCGTCCTTGAACGTCTGACGGATGAGGTTGCCGTAGACCGTGACGGCACGATTGGGGCGGTGCCCCTCCTCGCCACCGGGGGTATAGGCGTCGGTATGGCGACGGTGCTTGGTCACCGAATAGTGGTTGACCATGGAGTCCATGTTGCCGGCGCTGACCAAAAAGCCCAGGCGCGGCTCACCGAGCACCGTGATGCTGGCGGGGTCGGTCCAGTCGGGCTGGCAGATGATGCCCACTTTGTAGCCGTGCGCGTCGAGGACGCGGCTGATGATGGCCATACCAAAGCTGGGGTGGTCCACGTAGGCGTCGCCGCAGATGTAGACAAAGTCGCACTGGTCCCAGCCGCGCGCATCCATGTCGGCGCGGCTGACGGGGAGGAACTTATCGCGGCCCGGGCGCCAGGGCCGGGCGGGCGCTGCAGAGGCATGCGTGGGTCGCGAGTCCTGCGCCTTACCGCCGCGCTTTTGCTGTTGGCTCTGTTTGCCCTGCTGACTGCGCTGGTTGTTCTGAGCGTGCTGAGGCTTTTTTGCCACGATCCCTCCCGGTGTTTGTATGCTGCACGTAATTGTAACCAGTCTTTTTGGGACGGGGCTAAAAAGACTGGTGGAGTACATGGGCTGGCGGATCGGCGCGTCGATGCGGGTGCTGTATCCGTCGTTTGTTTCCAGACTGTGTATCTGCGTGTTGGGGAAGCCGTCTCGCGCGCACGCCATGTTGTCAATGGGTTACAGTATGAACGGCGGCTATGTTTCCGCCAACGCACGAGAGAGTCGTCAACAAGGAGGATGCACGACGATGCAGCGTGCCAAACAGATATCGGAGTCTATTGAGCTGGGCATCATCTTGGCGCTCGCCGGTGGCTTTATGGACGTGTATTCGTACATTGGGCGCGACCATGTTTTCGCCAACGCGCAGACAGGCAACATCCTGCTCGTGGGCGTGAGCATCTCGGAGGGCAACTGGGCACTTGCGGAGCGCTACTTCTTCCCTGTGGTGTCGTTTGCCGTGGGTATTATGCTTGCCGATCTGGTACACGAGCGGTTTGGCAGCGTGATCCACTGGCGTCAGGTGACGGTGTTCTTTGAAGCCGTCATCTTGCTGGGCGTGAGCTTTATCCCGGGCGGAAATTTCAACCTGCTCGCCAACTGCCTCACCTCGTTTGCCTGCGGCATGCAGGTCGAGAGCTTCCGCAAGATCCACGGTCACGGCATCGCTACGACCATGTGCATCGGCAACTTGCGCAACGCGCTGCAAAACGTGGACGATTACATCATCACCCACAGGCGCGGCTTTTTGGAAAACGGCCTGCTGTACTTTGGCGTGATCTTTACCTTTGTGTTTGGCGCCGTGTTGGGCAACTGGTGTATTGAGCGCATGGGCCTGCACGCCATCGTCGTGGCGAGCTTGCTGCTGTTTGTCGCATTTGCCATCATGTTCATCGACCGCGAGCGCGACTTGCGCTTACGCTGGAAGGTTGCGGCCGAGGCTTGGAAAGAGGGCTGCCGAAAGTAACCGAATGCGGCAAAGGGGCTGTCCCTTTGCCGCAATTTTTTTCATCATCTGTTGAAACGCTTTAACACTTTTGATGTTCTCACGCGTTTTTTGTTTCAAAAGCGTTAGGATGGGACTTATAGCGCGGGGCGTAATGGGTGCCTCGCACACGATGGGAGGCTATCAATGGCTAATCGTTTCGTTCTCAATACCATCTCTTATCATGGTTCCGGCGCCATCAAGGAGATCCCCGGCGAGCTCCAGCGTCGCGGCTACAAGAAGATCTTCGTCTGCTCCGATCCCGATTTGGTCAAGTTTGGCGTTACCGCCAAGGTGACCGACGAGCTCGACGCCGCTGGCATCGCCTGGAGCCTCTACTCCGAGATCAAGCCCAACCCCACGATTCAGAACGTCAAGGACGGCGTCGAGGCCTTCAAGGCCGCCGAGGCTGACGCTATCGTGACCATCGGTGGCGGCTCCTCCATGGACACCGCTAAGGCCATCGGCATCATCATCAACAACCCCGAGTTTGCCGATGTCCGCAGCCTCGAGGGCGTTGCTCCGACTAAGAACCACGCCGTGTTCACCATCGCTGTGCCGACGACCGCCGGTACCGCTGCTGAGGTGACCATCAACTACGTCATCACCGACCCCGAGAAGGTCCGCAAGTTCGTGTGCGTCGACACCAACGACGCCCCCGAGGTCGCCGTCGTCGACCCCGACATGATGGCTTCCATGCCCGCCGGCCTGACCGCTTCCACTGGTATGGACGCTCTGACCCACGCCATCGAGGGCTACACCACCAAGGGCGCTTGGGAGCTCTCCGACATGTTCCACTTTGAGGCTATTAAGCTGATCAGCGAGAACCTGCGCGACTCCGTTGCCGAGGCCAAGTCCGGTCAGCCCGGCTCCGGCCGCGAGGGCATGGCTCTTGGCCAGTATGTCGCCGGCATGGGCTTCTCCAATGTTGGCCTGGGCATCGACCACGCTATGGCTCACACCCTGTCCGCTCACTACGACACCCCGCACGGCGTCGCCTGCGCCATGCTGCTGCCGATCGCCATGGAGTTCAACAAGCCGGTTTGCGCCGAGCGCCTGGCCAAGGTCGCCGTCGCCATGGGCGTTGACACCACGGGTATGAGCACCGACGAGGCTGCCGATGCCGCCATCGCCGCCGTTAAGCAGCTCTCTGCCGACGTGAATATCCCGCACGTCTGCGAGGCCATGAAGGCTGACGAGATCGAGGTCCTGGCCAAGGACGCCATGGCTGACGCCTGCTTCCCGGGTAACCCGCGCGAGGCGACGCTCGACGACGTCATCGAGCTCTTCAAGAAGATCTGCCCGGCTGCCTAGCCCAGTTTGGTGGCCCTTCGCCCGTAGGCGTATGGTCTTTTGACTTGCCACTGGCCCCGCCGCGCTACGCGCGGCGGGGCTTTTTGTGCCTCGTCGATGCCACGAGACGGGCAAAACCAAGGCATGCTGCCCGCTGCGGATAGGTGGTGCACTTCCCAGCGTGCATTTTTGGGAGTATTCAGCAAGCTCTTAAAAATGCATAACGTTTTGAATGGTCCGTAGCGGCCCGCAGGCGCCCATCGACAGCCATTGTGGGCGGGCTATCGATGAGTGGAGGGTGCTGTCGCCGCGTTTTTGGGTTGCGACGACTTGTAACCGTGCTGCGGCCGCGTCGTTTTGTCGTTTGAGACAGGGCTGGCGGGGACTGCGGTGCTGAATACTCCATTTTTTGCACGACCCGGGGTAGGGTACCTTGGGATGAGAGAAATTGATGCCTCATATTTATGCATATATTGATATTTCTATACAAGATTTGGATTGATAACCGGGCGTATGCGCGAATCGGTGCGGGAGCGTCTGGGGACGGCTCGGCTCCCAGGGCCTTGTGCGTGCAGAACGGTTAAAATCGGGACTCGGTCTTAGTTTTACTTGGAAGGATGCATATGGCTTCTAATGTTGATGCTTCTCTAGAGGAGACACTCTCCTATATCGCAGGACAGCTTAAGGCGCTGACTTCTATTGCTTCGCCTACAGGCTATACCCGTGCGGCGACTGATTATCTGATGGAGACGTTGCGCGATATGGGCTTTGGGCCCGAGCGCTCCAATAAGGGCAACGTGCTCGTTGAGCTTGGCGGTGAGGGCGAGCCGCTCGTGTTGGCGAGCCATGTCGATACCCTGGGTGCCATGGTGCGTTCCATTAAGGACAATGGCCGCCTGCGTCCCACGACGCTTGGTGGGCACCAGTGGTCTACGGCCGATGGCGAGAACTGCACCGTCTACACGCGTGACGGTAATGTCTACACGGGCGTGGTCCTCAATACTGAGCCTTCGGCGCACGTGGCCGATGAGCCGGTCAAGACCATCGAGAAGAACATGGAAATCCTGCTCGACGAGAACGTTGACAGCAAGGATGACGTGCTTGAGCTGGGCATTCAGACGGGCGACATCATCGCTATGGATCCGCGCACCACGGTGACGGAGAGCGGTTACATCAAGAGTCGCTTCCTTGACGACAAGCTGTCCGCGTCGATTCTGCTGGGTTTGGCCCGCGCCGTCGCCGACGACGAGGTGACGCTTTCGCGCAAGGTATCGCTGCTCTTTACGGTGTACGAGGAGGTCGGCCACGGCGGTGCCTTTGTGCCGGCCGACACGCGCGAGATGATCAGCGTGGACATGGGCTGCGTGGGCGACGACCTGGGCTGCACCGAGCGCATGGTTTCGATCTGCGCCAAGGATTCGGGCGGTCCGTACAACTACGACCTGGTAACCACGTTGTCCAACATCGCGCGCGAGCTGGAGCTCGATTACGCCATCGATGTGTACCCGCACTACGGCTCCGACGTCGAGGCCACGCTCTCTGCCGGCTACGACATCCGTCACGGCCTGATCGGCCCCGGCGTGTACGCGAGCCACAATTACGAGCGCAGCCACATCGACGGCGTGCGCAATACCTACGAGCTGGTTCGCGCCTACGTTCAGCGCTAGGGGAGTAGCTTGCGACTCGGCTGACCAATCGCTAAGGCCCGATTTCTCGGGCCTTTTTTCGCTTTGGGTTGTTTAGTATTATGATGCATGTAATCTATTAACTTAACGTTTGGAATACTTAACGAGGTGATGCGGTGTATGGATACGTCTGAGTACTTGTCTATGGGTGATGCTGCCTGCCTGCTGGGCGTTACGAAAGCCCGCATATCTCAACTTGCCGCATCGGGAACGCTCGCGTGCGATATTGTGGGCGGACGGAAGATGGTCGAGTACAATTCTGCGATCGCCTATCAAAAGGTCCGCAAACGAGGGCGCCGTCCTGCGGCCGATGTGGGACGCAAGTTTACGCTGATGTCGGCCGACCATGAGGTCGCGCATGTCTCATTTGATCCGACGCGCGAGTTTCCCTTCGAAATCGCCGAGGTCCTCGATGCGCAACGAATGCCGTTTGGCACGTGCTCGAGCTCTTCTCCAACGGTGAATAAGCGGGAGCTCAACGCGTGGTGGGGGCATCGGTCGGTACCCGATGTTCGCCCTGGGCTTATCTCGCGTTACCGCGAGCTGGGGATTGTCAACTGCGTTGAGGTGCCGGTTCAGTGCCTGGGCCTCTCGCTTTCGGATTGTTATTGGCTGCGACCGGCAGAATGCGACGGGCTCGAATGGCGAAACCTCAATTACTTCGAGAATGATTTTGAGCGATCGGCGCCCGAAGAGCGTTCGGGTTGGCTGGAAGGCATCGGTCTTAAAAATCCGGATAACACGTCCGAGGGCGAGCTCCCTAAATCGTGGATGATCCGAAACGGCATTCGCGTTTTGGCTAAAGGCTGCGGGATGGACGATCAGCGTCCCTTTAACGAGGCGGTTGCAACGGCTCTGCATCGTCGCTTGCTGTCGGAGGGCGAGTTTGTTCCTTATACGGTTGAGCGGATGTTCGATGGCCCTGTGTGTCTGTGCGACGACTTTCTAGACGGCCGCGAGGAATATGTTCCGGCTGTTTACGTTAAGAACGCCCTTGGCGGCCAGCGAGGAAGCTCGACGTACGACCGGTACTGCCGCTACCTCGGCAAGCATGGAGCAGACGAGGCTGCCGTGAGAAGGTCTATGTCGCAGATGATTGTCTGCGATGCCCTTTTGGCCAACAGCGACCGCCATTGGCGAAACTTCGGCATCATCCGCAATGTCGATACCCTGGAGATAAGGCCTGCTCCGCTGTTCGATAGCGGCAACTGCCTGTGGTACAACGTACCAACTGCCGTGCTCGCAGCTGGGGAGTTTGGGTTTTCCGCTAAGCCGTTTGGGCCCGACCCTTCCGTCCAGCTGGCGCTTGCGGACTCGCTCGATTGGTTCGATCCATCGCGGCTCAACGGATTTGTTGATGAGGCGATCGAGATTCTTTCGCAGAGCGAATGGGCGACGGCGGAGGGCCGGCTCGAGTCCATTCGCTGCGGCCTGGAGCGTCGCGTTATCGAGGTGAATGCTGCTGTTGAAGTGCTTCGACACGTGCGGCGATAATCCCGCGGCTACTTGATGGCTGCCGTAACGGTGCCGCCGCCCAGGACGACGTCGCCGCGGTAGATAACGACTGCCTGTCCGGGGGCGATGGCTCGTTGCGGCTCGTCAAAAGTTAGCAGCATTTGCCCGTCTTCGTCACGCGTAAGGGTCGCTGCCTGGTCTTTCTGACGGTAGCGGTACTTGGCGCCTACGCGAATGCCGCCGGTGTCGAGCTCCGCCTCCATGCGTACGTCCGGCGCGCTCCAGATCCACTCATCGGCCGTGAGGGCAGAGGCGGTTAGGTCCTCGGCCTCGCCCAGATGCACGGTGTTGTTGGCGGCGTCTACGCCCGTCACATACACGGGGTGCGCCATCGCGACGCCCAGGCCCTTGCGCTGGCCGATGGTATAGCGCAGCGCGCCATTGTGGCGCCCGACCACGCTGCCATCGCGCCACACAATGTCGCCCGGTGCAGCGGGATGTCCGCAGCGGCGCTCGATATAGCCCGCGTAGTCACCGTCTGGAATAAAGCAGATGTCCTCGCTTTCGGCCTTCTTGGCGTTGGTAAAGCCCTGCTCGGCGGCTATGCGGCGCACGTCGCGCTCTTTGTCTAGGCCTGCCAGCGGAAAGATCGTGTGCGCCAGGCGCTCCTGCGTAAGCGAATACAAAAAGTAGCTTTGGTCCTTTTTGGAATCTTCGCTGCGATGTAGCTGCCAGGTGCCGTCGGGCGTCTGGCTCGTTTTGGCATAGTGGCCTGTGGCGATGCAGTCGCAGCCCATGTCCAGCGCCTCATCGAGCAGCGCGCCAAACTTAATGTGGCGGTTGC
Organism: uncultured Collinsella sp.; assembly: GCA_958452935.1. Taxonomy (GTDB): domain Bacteria; phylum Actinomycetota; class Coriobacteriia; order Coriobacteriales; family Coriobacteriaceae; genus Collinsella. The sequence goes on from CAUDVX010000005.1 coordinate 70,109, forward strand.
AGATAATGCACGGATTGGGCGTTAGCCCCTCCTGGTAGGCGTTCACAAAGCGCTCGATCACGTTGCGGTCGAAGGTCTGCTGCAGGTCGAGCACATGATGGGGGATCCCCAGACGCTCGGCGACGGCCTTTGCATCGGCGATGTCGCGGTCGACCTTACTCATGCCCGTGGCGGGGTCGGGCGCGGGGCAGGTGAGGCGCATGGTGGCGCCGACGCATTCGTAGCCCTGGCTTTTGAGCAGGTACGCGGTCACGCTGGAATCGACGCCGCCGCTCATGGCGACGAGCACGCGCTTGTTGTGCATGGGGAGGTTCTCCTTGGTGGCATGCGGCCAAAAAAGAAAAGCGGCGCGGGAGGCTGGTTCCGCGCCGCAGACATTGTAGCAAGTTCGGACGTCTCGTGGGACACCCTAACGAGATAGGCTCAGGCCGCCAGAAGAGAGGGTAGACCGGCGTGCCTTGGGCCTATCGACAAGTGACGGGCCCTTAGTCCTGGAACAGTGCCGTGGACAGGTAGCGCTCGCCGGTGTCGGCAAGCAGGGCCACGATGGTCTTGCCCTCGTTCTCGGGGCGCTTGGCCAGCTGCAGCGCGGCCCACACGGCGGCACCGGACGAAATGCCCACGAGCACGCCCTCCTTGTGGCCCACGGCGCGGCCGGTGGCAAAGGCGTCGTCGTTCTCGACGGGGATGATCTCGTCGTAGACCCGGGTGTCGAGGACGTCGGGCACAAAACCGGCGCCGATGCCCTGGATCTTGTGCGGGCCGGCCTGGCCCTTGGAGAGCACCGGGGAGGTGGCGGGCTCGACGGCGACGACCTTAATCTCGGGGTTCTGCTCCTTGAGGAACTCGCCCACGCCGGTCACGGTGCCACCGGTGCCAACGCCGGCGACGAAGATGTCGACCTTGCCGTCGGTGTCGTCCCAGATCTCGGGGCCGGTCGTGGCCTTGTGAATGGCGGGGTTGGCGGGGTTCACAAACTGGCCGGCGATGATGCTGTTGGGAGTCTCCTTCTGCAGCTCCTCGGCCTTGGCGATGGCACCCTTCATGCCCTTGGAGCCGTCGGTGAGCACGAGCTGCGCACCGTATGCCTGCATCAGCTTGCGGCGCTCGACGGACATGGTCTCGGGCATAGTGATGATCACCTTGTAGCCGCGGGCGGCCGCCACGGAGGCGATACCGACGCCGGTGTTGCCGCTCGTGGGCTCGATGATGGTGTAGTCGCCGCCGCGCACGAGCTTGCCTGCCTTCTCGGCCTCGTCAATCATGTTCTTGGCGACGCGGTCTTTAACGGAGCCGGCGGGGTTGAAGTATTCCAGTTTGACGAGCACGCGAGCCTTGAGGTCCTCGTCGGCCTCAAAGTGGGTGAGCTCCAGAAGCGGGGTGTGGCCGATAAGCTGATCGATGGACGTGTAAACCTTGCTCATGGTGAACCTCCAAAGTGTCCAAGTTGCTGGTTGCCGTGTGGTTTCACGGTGCGTGTAGTAGCTAAACCCATAAACCTTATAGGTTGTTCGTTTAGCTGTTGGCAAGCATAGTAGACACTAAAGCCTAGTAATGCAATAGGAAATAGAAGATTATTACGAGTCGATTAACCATCTTGATCGGAACGGGTTTTTTCAAACCCATTTTTTCGGCTAGAATTTCAACGGACTAAAAGACCGAAAGGCAGCACTATATATGTTGGTTTCTACTAAGGGCAGGTACGCCCTGCGCGTTATGGTCGATCTGGCCGAGCACCAGGCGGCCGGTCGCATCCCGCTCAAAGAGATCGCGGCGCGACAGGGGATTTCCGAGAAATATCTCGAGAACATCTTGGCTACGCTCGTGCGCGCCAACATGCTTTCGGGTATGCGTGGCAAGGGCGGCGGCTATGTGCTCACGCGTCCGCCCGAGCAGTACACGGTGGGCGAGATCCTGCGCCTGACCGAGGGTAGTCTAGCGCCGGTCGCCTGCCTGGATGGCGACTGCAAGGGTTGCTCGCGATCTGATGAGTGCCCCACGCTCGACGTGTGGAAGAACCTGGACAAGCTCATCAACGATTACCTCGACGGTGTGACGCTCGACCAGCTCGTCGCCCCCAGCGAAGGCTACGACTACGTCATCTAGCCCACCTGCCATTTGGGGACGGGGTGGAAATGGTAGATTTTCTTGCCCTCTGAGGATTGACAAATAAGAAGGCCGCCCATTTTTGCGATGGGCGGCCTTTGATTTGGTCCGATGCGTTTGCGTGTCGGGGGCGTTCTACTCTTCGGCAATACTATCGAGGATGCTGCGCATGATGGACACTAGGATGCTGCCCATAAAGGCCGAGCCAAAGCCGGCGATGGAGATGCCGACGCCCAACAAGTTGACCGACAGGTAGCTGGCGAGCTCCAGCATAAAGCTGTTGAGCACGAGCTGGAAAATGCCGAGCGTAATGATGGTGAGCGGCAGCGAGATAACCGTGAGGAACGGTTTGACGAACGAATCGACGATGTTGAGGAACAGCCCCACAAAGGCAAAGCAGACCCAGGCCTCGGCAAGGCCGAAAGGTTGGATGCCGGGGACGAGGAACGTGGCGATCGCGATGGCGATCGAGGTGAAGAGCCAGTTAAGCATAAAGCGCATGGCGTGAATCCTTTCTTGCGCCGGGGTTGCTGGCGTCGCGTGAAGCGGCTTGCGGCGGCGACTTGGATGGTTGCGCGGGCGCGCCGCGGTGTTTGGGCGCCCATTGTCTCAAATATTCGTGGAGCTTACGTGCGCATTCGGTTTCTAAACGGCGTTCGTCCTAAAAAACGTGCCGCTGACAGAGAGTCTTGTCGCTTTAGTTTAGTGGTGTGCTACACTGCTACGGGCAAATGGCCCATGCATTAGTTTTATTGCATAGAACGGGCGAACGATGCCCGATGTCAGTATCAACTTCGATGCCTTTTGGCGGGTTTGGCGGTGATCGATGAATATCGAGAACATGTTTGACAAGCCTGATGTCAAGCAGCTGGTCCACACATTTAGTCTTTTGGACGACGAGAACGATATCCAAGCGTTTTTAACCGATATCTGCACGCCGCGCGAGATCTGCGATCTTTCTCAGCGCCTGCAGGTCGCGCGTTATCTGGACGAGGGCGAGCCCTATGTTGAGGTTCAGGCCCGCACCGGCGCTTCGTCCACCACGGTGAGCCGCGTGTCCAAGGCGCTTAATGGCGAGTACGGTGGCTATCGCAAGATCCTCATCAAGCTGGAGGATGGCGAGTAGGCCAGCGGTAAAAACAAATTGCGCAGAACCGTCCCTTCGGGGGCGGTTTTTTGATTCCTCGGGGACGGAGGAAAACGTATCACCGGGTTAGACTGACCCCTTGTTGATCCGTTTTCCTCCGTCCCCAAGGGATCAAATCTGTTGGCGTGGGGCAAATCTGTCCGCGTGGGCAGGTAGGATGGATGCATTGATTATTGCGAACGGTTTGAGTGGAGGACCATGCCTGTTCGAATCTATACCACCAATACCGGTACGGACTTGAGCGATGCCGAGACGGCGTTGCTCGCCGACCTGGTTGCCCGCCACGGGCGTGCTGTATTGCTGGCGCCCTCGTTTGCTGAGCTCGACGTGTGCCGTCACGATGCTGCGGTTGCTGGCGCCTCGCTGGGCGTTGACTACAAAACCCCCGCGTCGTGGCTTCGTTCGCTGTGGGAGCTTATGGGCGATGGCCGCAGCTTCGTCGACAACATGCAGCGTCAGATGCTGTTCTCGGACATGATCGCCCGTCGCGACGATGCTGGCCTGCAGCCGCTTTCGCGCAGTCAGGGCACGGTGCGCATGCTCGCGCGCATGGCCCGCGATGTGCTGCCGGGCGTAGCGGGGACGGGTGCCGAGCGCTGCTGCGGCGACGTTTGCCATCCCGAGCCCAAAAGCGACGCCGAAGCCCGTGTGTTCGAGCTGTTGAGTGCCTATGCGAGCGGCTTGGACCGTCGAGACATGGTCGAGCCCTGCGAGGCGGCTGACCTTATGGCCGACGCTTTGGCCGACAGCCTGCCGGCGTGCGCCCGCGCGGTATGCGTGCGTGGTGTCACGTCGTTTACGCACGGCCTGCTCGAGTTGCTGTCCGCCGTGGCAAACAACGGGGGAGAGGTCGTTGTGCTGCTTGCCCGCGAGCAGGCTGCGATGCGCGAGGAACTTGCAGCCGCCTTTGATGCCCGCGGTGTGCTGTTTGAGGCCGCGCCGCTGGGGGAGGGTGCCGCTGCGCCCCAGACTGCCTCCAAGTCTGCCGTTCAGTCTACCTTTGTAGAGGTTGCCGGCCCTCACGCCCGCGCCCACGCCTATGTGGATGCAATCGATGAGCTGGTAAAAACGTGTGAGGACGCCGCGGCCGACGGCGGTGTCGCGGCGTCCGCGGACCCCGTGCGCGCGCTCGTGGTGTCTGCCCGGGCGCCCCAGCTGTTCGGTGAACTCGCTGCCCGTTTGGCGGCGCGTCACATTGCTGCTGAGACAACCGAGTTCACGGCGTTTTCCCAATCCATCGCGGGCAGGCAGTTCACGGCGCTCGCCAATCTGATCGAGCGCATGAAGGCCGCCGACGAGGGCACCGCCTCCAAGACCGAGTGGTGGCCCGCGCCGGAGCTTACCGACTGGATTTATAGTCCGCTTTCGGGCGCCGATGCCGCCAGCGCGCGCACCTTCGACAAGAACATGCGCCTGTCGCGCGGCAAGACCACCACGGCCGTCAAAAGCCTGCTGCAGAGCGTGCAGGGCCAGGTCAGGGGCACGCGCAAGGCCGCCAGTGATGATAACTGGTTTAAGAACGTGCCGTGCGTGGTCTCGGACGTGTTCCAAGCGCTGTGGCGCGACAAACCCGTGACGGCGCTCAAGGCCATGCTCGCCGTCGCCGAGGCGTTGCCCGATCGCGCCTTTGGAGGCCTTGACGGTCAGGCTCGTCGCCAGGCGGAGACCGCCCTGCTGCGACATGCCATCGACATCCTTATGAACGACGCCCGCGCGCTCGACGTGTCGCAGGCGGCGACCGTGCCCGTGCTCGACGGCGTTCGTACCAAGGTGGACAAGCGCAGCACCGCATACGATTACGAGACCTACGAGGTCGACCGCGCGCCGCGCGCCCAGGTGCGCTTTGCGTCGCTTGCCGATGCGGCAGCCCTGCGTCCCGCCAGCTACGATGCCGTGCTGTTTGCCGACGTCGACCTGGACAGTTACCCGCTTTCGCACGAGGAGGGCCCGCTGGCCACGTTGACGGCCGAGCTGGGGCGCAGCGGTGTGACGCTTGAGCCCGCGGCCCTGCTGCGCGTGCGCTTTGGCCGCGCGATGCAGGCGGCGCACGGCCCCGTTGTGCTCGCCCGCGTGACGCACAATCGCCAGGCACGCGAGTGCTATCCGGCTGCCGTGTGGACCGAGTTGCGGGCGCATGCCGAGGCCGCTGGCGCCGCCAAGGTTACGTGCGTGGGCGAGGGCGGTATCGTCGCCGATTTTGATCCAGCGGCAGGCGAGGGCATCGAGTGCAAGCGCGTCGCATGCGAGGCTCCTCAGCATTTGAGTGAGGCGGCTGTGCCGTACCTGGTTCTGCGTCGCCGCGATGGCGAGGGCGAGAACGCGCCGCTCGTGCCGCGTCTGACGTCCGCCTCGCAGATTGAGGCGTATTCGACGTGCCCGCTGTGCTGGTTCGTGTCATATCGCGTGAAGCCCCAGTCCATCGATGCGGGCTTTGGCAACATGGAGAAGGGCAACTTTGTCCACGACGTGCTGGAGCACCTGCATGCCCGCCTGCCCCAGGAGGGCATGGAGCGCGTGACGCCCGAGAATCTGCCGCGCGCTCAGGAGCTGCTCCGCGAGGTCTTTGACGAGACGTTGGCCGAGCACGCCGGCAAGCGCGGCACGGAGGGCCCGCTGGTGCCGCTCTCTGCGGTGGAGGAGCGCCAGGTGGCCGAGATCTTGCCGCAGCTGGAGGGCGTGCTTGCCTACGAGTCCGAGGCGCTTGCCCCCTTTGCCCCGCGTTACCTGGAGTTCGCCTTCAACGAGCTCAAGGTCGAGTATGCCGGCTGGCCGCTTGGCGGGCGCATCGACCGCGTGGACGTGGACGCCGAGAATCGTGCCGTGGTGATCGACTACAAGCATCGCACGGGCGTTGAGGAGTTTAAGCTCGCCGACCCCACGGTGCGCGACGAGGAGTCGGGCGCGGCGCCCATCGACGATCCGCGGTGGCTACCGCCCCATACCCAGACGCTTGTCTACGCGCAGGCCATGCGCCGGGCGCTGGATTTGGATACCCGCGCGGCGCTCTATTTTTCGACCAAGGGCGGCAAACCGGCGCTGCGAGGCGCCGCGAGCGCCGAGCTGCTCGAGGAGGAGCGCGGCGACGGTCGCATCCCGGGCCTTAAGAAAGGTTTCCCCGGCGAGGGTGGCAGCATGGACTTCGACGCTCTGCTCGATCGCGTAGAGGCCGGCATCGCCGAGCGCCTGCACGAGCTCGAGGCAGGCAACGTTGCCGCCGTCGACCCGGCGTCGGCTCAGGCCGCGCATGCGCGCTGCTCGTATAACCACGAAGGAACGTTTGTAAGGAGGGACGTGTAGACCATGGATCTTTCGACTTTGATGCCGCAACAGCTGCAGATCGTCAAAACGCTCGACCGTCCGCTGTTTGTCTCGGCGGGCGCCGGTTCGGGCAAGACCTTTACCCTTACGCGCCGCATCGTCTACGCGCTCTCGCCCGAATCCGGTCCGTTCGTTGAGCATCTGGACCAGGTGCTCGCCATTACCTTTACCAAAGATGCCGCGGCCGAGATCCGTGACCGCGTGCGCCGCGCGCTCATCGACGAGGACATGGACGAGGAGGCCCTGACTGCCGACGATGCGTGGATCTCGACCATTCACGGCATGTGCTCGCGTATCCTGCGCGCACATGCGTTGGAGCTGAGCATCGATCCCGAGTTCACAGTGCTCACCGATACCGACGAGCTTATGGACCAGGCTGTTGAGCATGTGCTGGCCCGCGCGACGGCGCCCGATGCCGCCCCCAAGCTCGCCGCCTCGCTCAAGGCCCTCTACGCCTGGTATCCCATGGCGGGTGAGGGCGGCCCCTTTGGCGCCGGCACCACCATCAAGGGCCTGGTGCGCGAGCTGCTGGAGCTCTCGAGCCAGCTGCCGGGCGGCATGGACGACGTGCGCGTGGCACGCGGCCAGGCCGACACCTCGGCGCTTGCCGATGCCTATCGCGCAGCGCTGGGTGCGAGCAAGGCCGCGACCGAGAAGGCACAGACGGCGCTCGATGCCATCGACGCGTTCGAGGCCAGTGGCAAGACCATGGCCGATGCGGCGCGACTCATGATGTCGTGCACCATGCCGCGTGCGAGCAAGGCATTCCCTAAGGAGCAGGTCGAGCTGCTCAAGGCCGAGGCCGCCGATGCGTTTATCAATATCGTGCTTGCCTGCGGTGGCCCGGCGCTCGATGCGCTGGTGGGCCTGGCCCGTTCCGTGGAGGCCGAGTATCGCGCGCTCAAGGCCGGCCAGTCCGCCCTCGATAATAACGACCTGCTGCGCATGGCCTACGAGGCCCTGCGCGATTACCCTGCCATTCGTGCTGCGTACGAGGGCCGCTTTAAGATGGTCATGATCGACGAGTTCCAGGATACCGACCAGATGCAGGTCGATCTGATCCGTTACCTGACGGGTGCGGGGGAGCGTGCGCTTTGTACCGTGGGCGATGCGCAGCAGTCGATCTATCGCTTCCGCGGCGCCGAGGTCGAGGTGTTCCGTCGCCAGGAGCGCAAGGTGGGCGCCTCGGGGACGGCCGAGGTAGCGGCCGTCGCTGACGCTGCTGCCGATGTCCCCGCCGGCGAGCTCGTCAAGCTCGTGCGCAACTTCCGCAGCCATGACGAGGTGCTGCGTTACGTGGCACGCGTCTTCGACGGCGACAACGGCGGCCTGATGCAGGGCTTTTTGGATCTTGAGGCGAGCGACGGCCGCAAGGACACGCTGGTGGCAGACGCCTCGCGTCGCCAGGCCCTCTTTGTTGCCGGCGGCAGTACGCAGGAACGCACACAGGCAAAGGCCCGTGCGATCGCCGAGCGGTTCCGCTCGCTTGCCGATGCCGGCCAGCCCCAGGGTGGCATGGTGCTGCTGCTGGGCCGCATGACCAACGCAGACGTCTACGCGCAGGCCTTCCGCGACCAGGGGCTCGACTGCGTCATCGCGGGCGGCTCGGTCTTTGCCCAAGCCCCCGAGGTGCAGACGGTACGCGCCCTGGTTTGCGCGCTCGCCAATCCGGCCGATACGGCGCAGGGCCTTATGCCGCTGCTCGCCTCGCCGATGTTTGCCCTGGGCGCCCAGGAGTTTCTGGCGCTGGCGACCAAGCTCGATAGCGAGACGGGGGAGACCTCGCGTCGCAACATCGATGCGGGCATCATGAGCGATTCCGATGTGCCGGGCCTGCAAGACTTGCCGCTCGTGACGCGCGCCCGCGAGGTGCTGCGCTATGCGCTTCGTCGCGTGGGCCGCGATTCGTTCGCGGCGATCACGCGCGACGTGGTCAACGCGTCCGGCTGGTTTGTGCGTCTGGCACAGCGTGGTCCCGAGGGCAAGGCCATTGCCGCCAACGTGCTCAAGGCGCTCGACGCTGTGGCCGAGGCGGAGGCCGAGTTCGGCAACTCGCCGCGTTCCATCGCGCTTGCCTTCGATCGCTTCCTGGCGGGCAAGGAAGCTCCGGGTGCCCTCAACGAGGAGGGCGACGGCGCGGTGCGCATCATGACGGTGCATGCCTCCAAGGGTCTGGAATATCCGGTCGTGGCGGTCGCGGAGTGCTTTGGCGTGCGTAAGTCCTCGGGTGCGGCACAGATGGGTCGCGTCGAGGGTGGAGCGCAGGTCGTGGCGCTGCCGGCACGCTTCGACGGCGTTAAACTCGCGGACGGAACTTTTGTGAAGGGCGACGACGTTAAAAAGCAGTTTGAGCATGCGTTTAAGGGCAAGGGCACGTCGCTATGGCTGCCGCCGGAGCTCATGGAGGACGTCTGCGCGACGGGTTCTCCCGCCGAGGCATTTGCTCGCCTGCGCAACGACGACCTGCAGC
>CAUDVX010000006.1 GCA_958452935.1 uncultured Collinsella sp.
AGGCCTGGAACGGATCGTCCTGGTCGCCCTTCTCCGACGCCGACCTCGTGGCGTGTACAACTTTGGGCACGCCCATTATGGGTAAGTCTGCTGCAACGGTTTCGAGCATGGTTTCTCTATTTAAGTCCACCGGGCATACCTATCCGACTATTTATGCATCGAAAGGTGCAACAACTATTAATGACTTTTGCCAGATAGTATTAGAGGAAGCGAATGCTGAAGGTGTTAAGGCAGAGATCCTGTTTGCCCAAGCAATGCTTGAAACGGGCTGGCTTCAATTTGGCGGCAGCGTAAAAGCAGAACAATGCAATTTTGGTGGCATTGGCGCAATAAATACATCTGCAGCTGGCGTGGCTTTTGATAACGTTCGAATTGGGCTGCGTGCGCAGGTGCAGCATTTGAAGGCGTACGCCTCATCCGAGCCTCTGAATACTGTATGCGTTGACCCCCGTTTTAATAAGGTCGACCGTGGAATCGCTCCGTGTCTCGAAGATCTTGACGGTCGTTGGGCTGTACCGGGTGTGGGCTACGGAAAAAGAATTGCCTTAATTGTAGCAAAGTGTTGTTAACATCTATTATTGGTTTTGTTTCGACTGATTCTAGGAGGGCATATGAAGGGCATTATATTGGCCGGAGGCTCAGGCACTCGCTTGCACCCCATTACCAAGTCTGTTAATAAGCAATTGCTTCCTATTTATGACAAACCGTTGGTTTATTATCCTTTGTCAGTTTTGATGCTCGCAGGAATTCGTGAGGTGCTGCTCATTTCTACACCTAGGGATTTGCCTGCATTTAAGGATTTGTTCGGGGATGGCTCTTTGCTGGGAATGCGGATTTGCTATGCTCAGCAAGATGAGCCCAGGGGTCTAGCGGAGGCCTTTACGATTGGTCGTGAGTTCCTTGCGGGGGAGCCTTGCGCTTTGGTTCTTGGCGATAATATGTTCCATGGTCAGGATTTGACCCGTATTTTATCAAACGCCCGTATGACTGTAGAAAACAAGGGCGGGGCCGTTGTGTTTGGCTACCCTGTTAAAGACGCACGCGCGTTTGGCGTAGTCGAATTTGATGAAGACCATAAGGTTGTTGGAATTGAGGAAAAGCCTAGTGATCCAAAGTCCAATTATGCCGTGCCAGGTCTGTATTTCTATGACGGACAGGTCTCTGATTTTGCATCCAAGGTTGAGCCGTCATCACGTGGCGAGCTTGAGATAACCAGTATCAATAACGCATATCTTGAGCGTGGGGAGCTTTCTGTCGAGCTTATGGGTCGTGGGATGGCCTGGCTTGATACTGGAACTCCTGCGGGCATGTTAAAGGCGGCTGAGTACGTTGAAGCTGTGCAGAGCCGTCAAGGTTACTTCATTGCATGCATAGAGGAGATAGCCTACCGCCGCAAGTTTATTGATTCCGATCAGCTTCGAACACTTGGTGAGAAGCTGAAAAAGACCGATTATGGTCGTTATTTAATTTCAATTGCAGATGAAGAACAGGTTAATTAGCATGTGCATTCCTTTTGAACCTAAAAATATAATTGTTACAGGTGGCTGTGGCTTTATTGGATCTAACTTCGTTCATTACGTTGTTAATAATCACCCTGAAGTTCATGTCACTGTTCTCGATAAACTTACCTATGCCGGTAATCCGGAGAACATTGCCTCCTTGCCTAAGGATAGGGTTGAGCTTGTCGTCGGTGATATCTGTGATTCGGCATTGCTTGATGAACTAATTCCCGGGCATGATGCAATTGTGCATTATGCCGCGGAATCACATAACGACAATTCGATTAATGATCCCTTTCCGTTCCTACGAACTAATGTTGAGGGAACCTATCGTTTACTGGAATCAGTTCGCAAGTATAATATTCGCTATCATCACGTCTCGACTGATGAGGTATATGGCGATCTTGCCCTAGACGATCCGGCAAGATTTACCGAACAAACTCCATATCGTCCCAGCTCGCCTTACAGTTCAACAAAAGCTAGCTCGGATATGCTGGTCAGAGCATGGACCCGTACGTACGGTTTACGTACCACCATTTCGAACTGTTCCAATAACTACGGCCCTTATCAACATGTCGAAAAGTTCATTCCAAGGCAAATTACAAACATTATTGATGGAAGACGTCCCAAGCTGTACGGTTCAGGCGAAAACGTACGCGATTGGATTTACACAGAGGACCATTCTTCGGCTGTTTGGGATATTTTAACCAAGGGAAGAATCGGAGAAACCTATCTTATTGGCGCCGATGGTGAGAAGAGCAATATAGAAGTATTGCGTATGATTCTTAGGGCCATGGGCAGGGATGCTGATGATTTTGACTGGGTCGCTGATCGTCCCGGCCATGATCGGCGTTATGCCATCGATAGTTCAAAGCTTCGTAGAGAGCTTGGTTGGAAACCACAGCATACTGATTTCGCCGCTGGTCTGAAAAGAACTATAAAATGGTATGTTGAAAATGAGAGCTGGTGGCGTCAGGCAAAGGCTGCGACCGAGGAGAAATATCAACGTAATGGTCAATAATTCATTAGCTATGTCTAGGTTTCATGCATTTGGAAAGGTTTATGAGTTCTGTCTGAGGCATAAATCGTGCTCCCTATTTTTATTCTATCTATTGCTTCTTACCCTTGTTTCCGTCTTTCTCTACGCTCGATATTTATTTGGGGGTAGTTATCTAATCTATGTAGATTATGGTTCTGACAGCTTTGGCCAGTCTGTACCCTTTTTTCTAAATGCGGCTGATCGATTTTCTCAGTTAAATTTTTCTACCTGGAATACGTCACAGTTTTTAGGTGGAACGACTGTACAATTATTTAACCCGGAGTACATCGTTTCATGGTTCGGTAGGGATAACTTACCCAGGATGATGTGTATATTCCAGATTGCTAAGATCCTTCTCGCCGGCTCGTTTTTCTACTTGTTTTTGGGCTATTTTAATTGTAGATATCAGACGAAGTTTATATTCGGTTTTGGCATTGCATTCTCGGGCAGGATGCTGGCGCTTTGTGCATGGACTGCCTATACGCTGGAAGTAACTTTGCTCTCGGCATTTCTTTGGGCTGTTGCAAGAGTGCTGCACGATAAAAAGAAATTCGTTGCATTTCCAATTACGCTTGCTTTAATAATCATGACTTTAAGTGTATATGGACTCGTTCTATATACATGTATTTTGGTTATGTTTACAGCTTTTTATTTAGGTTATTTTGGTAAAAGTCAGTGCTACAGGTCCTATATTCATTGCTTTGCAAATTTGGGTTTCCTTTATGTAATGGGCATTGCCATTTCTGCGCCTTCCCTTCTTCCAAATATCTCAACCTATTTAGACAGCGCCCGTGTCTCTAAAGATTCTGGTGGTAACCTAGCGGTTAACTCGATATCCCTTTTATCTAACCCACAAATTCTTGCTGAACAATGGTTGGGTTTCATCTCGAGTACTTCTTTTGGATTTATGAGTGAATGCTCGAGTCCATCTGGTTTTTTGGGCAACGCTTTCTATTCTTCAAGTGTTGCTGCGGTTGTATGCCTGCCTTTTTGCTTTAAGGGCCAGACTAGAGCTCGTCGTTGCTGGCTTTCGGTGCTATTAATTTCCGTGGCCGCTTATGTTTGTCTTGATGTTTTTAGGTTCTTGCTCGGCGGCGGCGCTGTTGGCTCATTTGATTTCCGAATGTCATCGGTTTGGGTTATTTTCGTTCTCGCCTTATGCGGAGCCATCGGCTTTGAAAATCTACTCAATGGGAACAATGCCATTCAAGTATTTGTCTGGATCTGCGCTGCATTCGTGGTCACGATTGTCTCTGCCGCTTTCCTTGAATTTAACGTGAATAAACACGCTCTGCTCTATTTTTCTTTGTTTGCAATTTTGGTATTTTTATTAGTCAGCTTCCTTCGCCATTCGTCTTTCTTTAATTATTTAATTGTTTTCATATCGGTTGCATCTGTATTGTTCGGTGGATATCAGCTTGTTAATGATGTTCCGACAGTCAGTAAACAGCAGTATTGGGATTCCTTCAATACTGATTTGCGCGACACAATTTCCGAATATGCGATAAAACAGCCAGCTAGGATTGATTTTCAAACTCAAATGCTGACCGCTCCTATGGCAAATTCATATATGGGAACTGAATCTTATATTGGAGGGGTTGGCACTTCTTCCGCTGTTACGGAGTTTATGTCTGCTGTTGGCAACGATTATATCGAGCAGCTGGGATATTCGCGATATACCTATGGCTTTTCTGATATTAGTCTGAACGCGATGCTTGGAGTGGGCTACTCGGTTTACTCAAACCCTGACATTAGCTATATCAGCCCATTTGGTTATACCAATTTAAATAGTGATGGTTATTACCAAGTATATGAGAATCAAAATTCAATTCAGCCGATTTCGTTCTACTCCGCATCAAGTGTAATCAGCGACTCTGATTTCTATAAGTCTGAACGTTCTGATAGAGGAGCGCTTCTTCTGGATGCGTTGGTGTTAGACGATTCTAAGTCTGCTGAAGGTAAAACCATTGTTGAGAAAAATCATGAGGCACTGACTTATGGAGACTGCATCGGATCTTCACCAAACAATGTAACCGTCTCGAAGTCTTCGCAATTTGATATTCAGGATTTCGATGGATGTATCGCATTGAATTTTAAGTTTCATGCGTCGGCTACAACGAGTGGTAGCGTCTCAATCGTTGCAAAGTTTTATAACTCTCAAGATGATTCTGAGGATGTTTTGCCGGTGTATCTCGCTGCTGGCGATGAATCTGTAAGGATTCCATTCAGCAATAATCATTACAACAAGGTTGAGATTTCTATCGTTGGTGTCAACTGTGCCGATGATGCCGAGTTAAGCAATATATGGGTTGAGGCAGTTCCCGATAAATATATTGATCACTATCTAAGTTCTTGTAACGAAAGGAACAAAGCAAATTGTTCGGTGATTTCATTTACCAATGATGAGTTGTCCGTTTCCATTGACGCTCCAAGCGCAGGTTATTTATTTGCACCAATTCCTTATTCTGCTAATTGGAGGGCTTTTGTTGATGGCACTGAGGTGAATACCCATTTAGCAAACTTGGCTTTTACTTCAATTAAAATTGGACATGGAAAACATACTGTCACTCTTAAATATATTGATTCCACCTATCGCTTGGGATTGACTCTGTTCTTTGTGGCTATTGCAATTCTGCTTGCCGTGAAGTTGTTTCCACTTATCGTTTCATATGTACGTAAGGGTAAAGATGCCAACCGAGATTAATCAGCCTGCTCATTCGCTTGGGTTTACCAAAACAATGACGTCATGTGCTAAGGGCCTGGCGCTCATATTGCTTTTTGTTCACCATATTATTCCCAATAATCCGGGGGTTAATTTACCTATTGCTCAGCTATCTATTTCACAGGTATTGGCTACTTCTGCAAAATCATGCGTTTCTATTTTTATGATCCTGTCAGGTTACGGCATCTGTTTTAAATTGAGCAAGACAGATGGGTCTTTTTCCAATATGGCCGCTGCTATTTGCAATCGGTTGCGTAAGTTCTGGTCGTCTTTTATCCCGATGTACTTATTCTCGCTGTTAGTTTCTGTTTGCGTCGGTGTTTCGGTTGTATCAGTTTACGGTAAGGGTTTTGGATTTCTTCTGTTTCTGGTAAAAGACATGTTCGGATTGGCCTCAGAATTCTTTAGCTCACCTACGCTATGTGGAGCGTGGTGGTATTTGGGTGCTGCTATATGCTGCTATGTGCTTGCGCCGTTTTTTTATATGGTCATCTCGAAGGGAAAGCTCGCTAACTGCATCCTGCTACTTGTTGCTTATACGCCTTGGCTGGTTTATCTCATCGTTGATGACCCTAATATGCATACCGACAGAGAATTGTTTTATATTTTTGCTTTTGTGTTGGGAATGACTGCATGTAAAAGGGGATTATTTGTTAAGTTTTTGGAGTGCCGTAACACTTATAAATATCCACTTGCCGGCATCGTTCTCCTGGGATTGTGCGTTGCGCGTTTTAAATTGAACTTAATGGTTGATTCGTTTATTGCATTCTGTTTAATCCTTCTGATGACTCAAATCGCAAGAGAAGGCTCCCTCTTGGGTAGTTTTTTCAAATATTTGGGCGAGTCAAGTGGAAACGTTTATATGTTTCACGTTTCGATACTTGGTGTTTTGGGTTCTGTGTCATTCGTTAATCACTGGGTGGAGATTATTTTCTCTTTATTTTTGTGTTTGTCTATTAACGCCATGTTAGTTGAAATTCGAAGGAACTTATTTCAATTGATACACAGTTAGATCTTGATCCTCTTGGCATCTCTGAGCATTATTCTGGTCGATTCGTTTTGAACGACTGGACACCGCCTATTTTATGTTTCCAATTTTTTATGGATTAGCTTTAGCCAAGCTGCATTATGCTGATTCGTGTTTGCTCTCACTTATGATTAGGAGCGTAGTCTTGTCTCGTTTTTCTATTTGTGTTTCTTCCTATAAAGACGCGGAATACCTGCCTGCCTGCATCGATAGCGTGCTGCATCAGTCTTTTGCTGATTTTGAATTGATTATTGTCGACGACGGCAGTCCTGATAATACTGCTTCAATTCTTAAAGACTACGCCGAGCGCGATAGCCGTGTTAAGCCCATTATTAAATCGCACAACGAGGGCGTTCATCTTGGCCGCAAATCTGCTGTCGAACAATGCTCTGGCGATCTCATTATTCTTTTAGATTCTGATGACGAACTTGAGCCCGGCTTTCTTTCAGAGCTCAATGACTACTCTCTTGCTCATCCTGCAGACATCTACCATTTTGGGATTAAGGTTGTAAATGCGGGCGTATCTGAGCAAGAACGTATTGAATTTGAGTCCTATGTTAATCGTGATATTGAGCCTTTGAACGGTTCGGATATCTGTAACGCTGCATTCAGCAGCGAGGCTGGTTATCGCCAAGATTGGCGCATCACACAACGTGCTTATGACGCCCGTTACTTTAAACGAGCGTTCTCCGATATGACAAACGATAGGATGGGTCGCGCTCAAGACGGTTACGAATGTTTTGTTGCTCTTGCAGAGGCAGATTCTCAGCTTACCTGTAACGATATTGTCGGGCTTAAGTATTATTTGGGTCGCGGAGTTAACTCAGGGTCCAAGATGTCGCCTGACTCTTTCCTGCGGAGCACTCAGGGCTTCTGGAGTTCTGTGACACATATGGCAGAATTCTCCGAGAATTTCAATAAATTTGATTTGTCTATGGCCTTCAGTGGCGGTAAGACAAAGTTGATGGATCTTCTATTTAACGATTGGTTTGTTCGCGTAGATAATTCCAATAAAATCGATGCAGCTAAAAAAGCGGCTTCCGTGGTTGGTGACTTGGAAGTTGCTGAACAAGTTATGCGCCTGACTCGTGATGCAGCTTATGCGGAGTGGGTAAATGACAGTGGCGATGTTTCGGTAGAAACATTAAGGACTTGGTATCGCGAGGCCAAATCAATGGCAGGTACAGATTATTTTGTTTCCAATCGCCTTATGGATTTCGCTGATGCTGCCAAGCTTCATATTTGCGAAGTTGAAGAGAGGGCAAAAAAGCGTTGTTGCGCGAAACAGGATATCCGGATCTTTGTATCAACTCATAAAAGAGTCGATTTGTTCGACAGTGAATTATTCCAGCCTGTTCAGGTCGGCTGTTCATCTCGAAGTGATATTTTCCGCTGGGCATTCCAGGATAACGACGGCGAGAATATTTCTGATCAAAACCCTATGTATTGCGAACTGACTACGCAGTATTGGGCCTGGAAGAATACCGACAGCGATTATGTTGGTTTTTGTCACTATCGTCGCTATTTTGATTTTGCTCGAAAACGTCATGAGGAAAATCTCTATGGCGAGGTGATGGACGCCTATATTGATGCTAAATCTCAGGCTGAGTATTGTCTTGACGACGATAGCGTCCGTAAATACGTGAAAGAATTTGACGTGATTACGACCGAGCGTAAGGATATTCGTCCTTACTGCGGGTCTTCTGCAACCATTCGCAAGCAATACGATCTTGCCGACAAATTGTTTGTCGAGGATCTCGATAAAGTCGTTTCCATTCTCGGTAAACAGCATCCTGAGTATCTTCAGGATGCTCAGGCTTTCCTCAAAGGGCACACCGCGCGCTTCTGCAACATGTTCATCATGAAGCGGGCCATTTTTAACGCATATTGCGAGTGGTTATTCCCGATTCTCGAAGAGTTTGTTAATACGACAGACATGTCGAAATACAGCAAGGAAGGCCTGCGCACACCCGGTCACCTTGCTGAAAGGCTCTTGAATATTTATTTGCTTCATCATGAGCGTGTTGGTGAGGGTTGGAAAACTGCCGAGCTGCAGTGTGTCCACTTTACTGAGCCAGATTATCATGGCGAACTCGGTCTTCCGCGTCTTTCTGGCGATCCCCGCCCTATAATCCCTGTTGTTTTTGCCTCGGACAATAATTATGTCCCCATGCTTACGACCACAATCTATTCAATGCTTGCAAATGCTTCTACAGACTATCGCTACGATATCGTCGTGCTGCATCGTGATATCAATGGGGAAAACCAAGCTCGTATGAAGAGTTTCTTTGGGGCTTTCCCTCACGCCTGCGTGAGGTTCTGCAGCGTCTCTGCCATCATCGATCGATATGAGCTGACTACGAATAATCCGCATATTAGTGTTGAGACTTATTATCGCTTCCTTATTCAGAAGCTATTGCCTTACTACAATAAAGTTCTTTATCTTGATTCTGATCTTATTGTTAAGGGTGACGTTTCGGAACTGTACGAAACCGAACTCGGTACTAACCTGCTTGGCGCAACACGGGATATCGATTTCTTAGGCAACTTAAACATGAAAAATGGTGAGCGTTTAAAGTATGCCAAGACGGTACTCGGGATGACCAATCCCTATGATTACTTCCAAGCCGGTGTTCTACTGCTTAACACACGTGAAATGCGGAGCCTTCACTCGATCGAAGAGTGGCTCGAATTTGCTTCTGACGATCGTTTTATTTATAACGACCAGGATGTGTTGAATGCTCATTGCGAAGGGCGCGTTACCTGGCTTAACTATGACTGGAACGTTATGATTGATTGTGGCAATCGCATTGCAAACGTGTTCAGTTATGCTCCTCACCAGGTTTTTGATGCATTTAATGATTCGCGTAGCCATGAGCGGATTGTGCACTATGCCGGGTTTGAAAAGCCATGGAAGTTCGCTTATTGCGATCGAAGCCAGCTGTACTGGAAGTATGCCCGTGAGACACCTTTCTATGAGAAGCTTCTTGCTTTACTTGTTGGATCTGGTGCTTCAGTTGACACGCCGCTGTTGATGCACGAAAAGGCCGTTTCTGAAACCAGCCCGCTGCGTAAAATAGTTGACCCGTTATGTCCCGTTGGCTCTGCGCGGCGTGAAGTTCTTAAATCTATTGGTAGAGCTGTTCAGGGAAAGAAGTAGCCGAGTCTGTTTCGAGGCATGGAGCGTACGCTCCATGCCTTTCTTTAGACAAAGTATGGGTTAATACCCCTCTTTTAGGGGCCCGTTCATTCTGCGAGCTACGGGAGGATATACTTCTCTCTCGACAGGATGTTGTTATTAAGGAGTCGTTTGTGGCGAATAGCATGGATGGCCGCGTTGGTGCGAAGAGTATTCAATCACACGCGGCCAATGATATTCAAAAGGATTTTTACATCCTAAAACAGCTAGTTACTAAGGATTTTAAGCTGAAATATCGTCGTAGCGTTCTTGGCGTCGCGTGGTCAGTGCTTAATCCTTTGCTTATGATGATCGTGATGGCGGTCGTCTTTTCGACGATTTTTGCCCAGGGCCGAAATGGTTCTATTACGCCAGAGATGTATCCGCTTTACTTAATTGTTGGTAATGTTACTTTTGCCGTTATGTCCGATTCCACATCGCAGGCCATGACGTCGATACTTGCTGCAGCGTCATTGTTAAAGAAGGTCAAAGTCCATCGCTGGGTATTTCCCGTTCAAAAGGCATTGTTTGCCTTGGTAAATTTTGCTTTTTCGCTTGTTGCTGTTGCCTTAGTCATGTTGTGGTTCCGTGTAGTGCCCACATGGCATCTTGTTTGGCTTCCGGTGTGTCTGATTCTTTTAATGCTGTTTTGCATGGGTATTGGTCTGGCGCTTTCTGCCCTTGCAGTTTTCTTTAGAGATGTGATCCATCTTTGGAGCGTTGTGATTACCGCCTGGACGTACTTTACTCCTATTTTTTGGACTACAGATTTTATTGCCGGAATGCCACATATCCTTAGGGTTCTAATGTATGCGAACCCCATGTATAACTATTTGACTTTCATGCGTGATATCTTCCTGTTTCAGTGCAATCCTTCCACGCAGGTATTGGTTTTTTGCGTCCTATGGGCAGTCCTTTCACTGGTTATAGGGTATGCGGTATTTCATAAGAGCGAGCATAAGTTCATTCTTTATATCTAGGGGAATAGTATGTCTGGAGTTATTCAAGCGGGTGCTATGCCCTCGGTTGACTATGAGAAGAAGCCTCTTTCGGTTGAAGTCAAAGATGTCTCTATGGTCTTTAATATGGCTTCTGAGTCGCTGGGTAGCTTTAAAGAATATTTTATAAAGCTTGCGAAACACGAACTCTTTTTTGAGGAGTTTAGGGCACTTAAACACATCTCATTCGAAGTTCATCAGGGCGAGGTCGTTGGTCTGGTCGGAACGAACGGTTCCGGCAAATCCACTATGCTTAAAATCATTGCTGGCGTTCTTGAGCCGAGCGAAGGCGAGGTCAGGGTTCACGGCAACATCGCTCCGCTTATCGAGCTCGGTGCCGGTTTTGACCCGGAGCTGACGGCTCGCGAGAATATCTACCTTAACGGCTCCCTTCTCGGATATACCAAGGAATTTATCGATGCAAACTTTGACGGGATCATCGATTTTGCTGAGCTTAATGATTTTGTCGATATGCCGCTAAAGAATTTTTCTTCGGGTATGGTGGCGCGTATTGCCTTTGCAATTGCTACGATTACCGAGCCTGATATTTTGATTGTTGATGAAACGCTATCGGTTGGTGATGTGTTCTTCCAGGAAAAGTGCGAAAGGCGAATTCAACATTTTATTGAATCCGGTGATGTTACTGTCCTGTTCGTTTCGCACTCAATGGATCAGGTTGAGCGTATTTGCCAGCGCGCTGTGTGGATCGAGAAAGGCGATCTTCGCATGGACGGTCCCGTTGATGCTGTTTGCAAAGCATACCGCGATCAATTCAATTAGGGTATAATCACTTCTCGTCCGCTCCATTAGCTCAGTTGGATAGAGCAGGGGACTTCTAATCCCAAGGTCGACGGTTCGAATCCGCCATGGAGCACCTTGAATAATTAAAGGGGCCGCATCGAATGGTACGGCCCCTTATTTAGTCTCTGTTCCATAAATCTCTTGTGTACACCTTTTGCCGCACGCTATCAAGGATGGGGTCGTAGCGATTGGCAATAATGACATCGCTTAGATCTCTGAACAGGTCTATGTCATTAACAACGGTGCAGCCAAGTAGGTTTGTTTCACTACTCGTGGGCTCGTAAATAATGACTTTAACGCTCTTTGCCTTGAGCAGCTCGATGACATCGAGAGTCGAGCTTTGTCTAAAATTGTCGGACCCGCTTTTCATTGTAAGGCGGAATGCTCCAACGATTTTTGGTTGCATTGCTAGCACTTGATCGGCAATGAATTGTTTGCGTGTATTGTTGGAATCGACGATTGCGCGAATTAGATTTTGAGGAACATCTTGAAAGTTTGCAAGGAGTTGCTTGGAATCCTTTGGCAGGCAGTAGCCGCCGTAGCCGAAGCTGGGGTTGTTGTAATGGGTTCCAATGCGCGGATCAAGACAAACGCCCTTAATGATTTCGCACGCATTGAGGCCCTTGCTTTTGGCATAGGTGTCGAGCTCGTTGAAGTATGAAACCCTGAGCGCTAGATACGTGTTGGCGAATAGCTTGATAGCTTCTGCCTCGGTTGAGCCAGTTATTAGAATTTCTGTCCCGGCGTCCTCGGAGCCTTTGTCCAACAGGTTGACGAAGGTCTGAGCGGCTTCGCGGTCGGCCTCCTCGTTGATTCCGGCAACGATTCGGCTGGGATGTAAATTGTCTTCAAGTGCGTGGCCTTCGCGCAAAAACTCGGGGGAGAAGATGATCTGGAGCTCGGGGTATTTGGCACTGATATCCCTGGTGTAGCCAACAGGGATGGTGGACTTAATTACTACGGCGGCGTGCGGGTTGATTTTTTTGACCAGATCCAGGACGCTCTCGATGCTCGAGGTGTCGAAGTAGTGCGTGACATCGTCATAGTTGGTTGGCGTAGCTATGACGATGTAATCAGCTATTTCATATGCTTTATTTACATCGGTGGTGGCACGTAGCGAAGTCGGGCGATTTGCCAGATATGCTTCGATGAATGCATCCTTGATGGGGGAGATGCCGTTGTTGATCTCGGCTACCCTGCTTTCGTTAATGTCGATAGCAATGACATCGTTATGTTTGGAAAGCAGGCATGCGAGTGAAAGGCCTACGTAGCCTAGACCTGCGACGGTAATATTCATGGGTGCCTCCTGGCAAAATTAACGCTCTTAGACTGGTAGAGGCTTCCATACATAAGGCATCGCGGCGTCGAGGTTGAAGCCACTTGTACCGGATGTCGATGGCGACCCCTTCGGTCTTAAAGAACCTGATTCTCATTAAATTAAATATAGCGGATATTCATTCGGCTGGTTGTGCCATTAATTATCCGCGCTCTCCTCATACACTCTCAGCTCCCACTGCTTACGTTCCACTTTCGCCACGGAATCCAAGATGAAGCCCGTGGCGAGTGACAATCCGCACAGGAACATAAATGCGGCTGCGAGAATCGCGGTAGGGAAGCGAGGCACCAAACCGGTGGCAAGGTATTCTGTGATGAGGGGGACTCCTAGGATAAGACCGATAGCAGCAAAGATGAGCGCAACAAGCGAGAAGAACTTGAGCGGACGGTAGTCCTTAAAGAGGGTTCCAATCATGGCAATCACTCGAATGCCGTCGCTTACGGTATTGAGCTTGGACTCCGAACCGGCCGGGCGGTCGCGATACTCGATGGGGACATCTTTAATGCGCCAACGATGGTCGACGGCGTGGATGGATAGCTCTGTCTCAATCTGAAATCCTTCAGAAAGAACGGGGAACGTCTTGACGAAAGGCTTGCTCATGGCACGATAGCCAGTCATGACGTCGTCAAAGCTGTAGCCGTAGATCCACTTGATCATGCTGCGTACCAGGTTGTTGCCAAAGCCGTGGAAGGCGCGCTTGTTCTCTTCGGCGTATGTACCGTTGGAAAGTCGATCGCCTACGGTCATATCCGCTTCGCCGGCAAGGATGGGATCGCACAGTGCTCGCGCCGACTCAGCCGGATAGGTGTCGTCTCCATCGACCATAAGGTAGCAATCCGCATCGATATCACGGAACATTTGACGACAAACGTTGCCCTTGCCCTGACGGGGCTCGAACTTAACTGTCGCCCCATGCTCGCGTGCAATTTGGGCGGTGCCGTCGCTAGAGTTGTTGTCATATACATAGACAGTTGCTTCGGGCAGCTCGCGGTGAAAATCATCTACTACCTTTGCAATGGTTAACGCTTCGTTGTAGCAGGGGATGATAACGGCAATGTTGTTTGAGTTCACATTGATCTCCAAAGTCTGGTTGTTGCCGTTAGAAGTATAGCCGTTGCTTATTTGTATTGGTTTTAAAGGTCTGAAATAGGATGGGATACATTTATATGCCGTGCTATTGTTTAAAGGTGGGCTGAGTATTTGCTCTCATGAGCACCGCCCATTATTCTCTGCATAATTAAAGTCTGAAGTGGTTGGCTATAATGCTGCTAACTGAGAATTTCGGCACGAATTTCAACTCGATTGGCTACTAGCATAAATCACGGGAGGCTATCGTGAGCTTCGCTAACGCTGCGTTGCAAATTAAGAAACTGAAGATAATCAACTTCCGTAAGTTCGAATCATATTCAATTGAATTCGATCGTCAACTTACCGTTTTGGTCGGCGACAACGGCACGGGTAAAAGCACGCTTATCGATGCAACTTGCATTGCGCTGGGGACGTTGTTCCAGAAAATTCAGAACACCGAAGCTCTGGGCATAGTCTCAGATGATTCTCGCGGAGCGGTTATCAAACAGGGCGACATGTTCGACATTCAGTCCCAGTACCCGGTGTCAGTTGAGGCATCGGGCATTGTCCTGGGGGAAGAGGTGGGCTGGCTGCGCTCGTTGAAGAGTGCCAAGGGGCGCACCACGCAAGCCGATGCCGGACGTATGATTGATGCTGGCAAACGCCTGCAAGAGCTTGTCGGTAAAGGTAATGAAGTCGTTCTGCCTGTTCTTGCCCGCTACGGAACTGATCGACTGTGGAAGCAAACGGCGTCAAAAGATAAGGCAACGCCCAATAGAACGCGCGGTTACGAGGGCGCTCTGCGAGCTTCTGCGAATGAAGCCCGTATGAATGCGTGGTTTAAGTCACAGTCGATTTGGGAATGGCAGAATAGGCGAGAGAGTGCCTTATTCACTGCGGTTAAGAAGGCACTCGCGTCCTGCTTTGATGCCGCCGCGACAACCAAGGGCGCCATGGTCGACTACGACGTCGAGCTTAACCAACTTGTGTTTACATACACCACCGCAGAAGGTGTTTATCACCGCGATAGAATGCACTCTATGAGCGATGGCTATCGTGGGACGCTGAGCCTTTTTGCAGACATCGCGTACCGCATGGCAACGCTTAATCCGGCTTTGGGCTCTAGTGTGCTCGAGACGCCCGGCGTTGTTATGATCGATGAGGTCGACCTTCATTTGCATCCCCGCTGGCAGGCGCGGATTCTCGAGGACCTGGTTCGCATATTTCCCAACGTTCAATTTATAGTTACAACGCATTCACCTGTCGTGGTTGCGTCGGTACCTCGCGGTAACATCCGCATTCTTGGAGAGGACGCTGCAACGGTGCCTGCTATGGAAACGCGTGGACGCGATGCCGGGGATATTCTCAACACCGTTCTGGGCGCATTCTCTCGACCTGAAGAGGCGGCTCGATTGTTCGATTTATTTAATTGCGCCGTTGATGAGGAGCACTTTGACGACGCTAGGCTTGCGCTCCAAAAGCTTGAGGAGTTTGTGGGCGTGGATGATCCCGATGTTGTTGCCGCTAAGACGACCCTTGAGCTTGAGGAGCTGCTGTCGTGATTCCGATCGTTAAGGGAAAAGAGCCTGCGGCGCTTACCAAAGCCAAGAGGGCCATACGCAACACCCCCGATACGACGTTTAATTACACAGCGTTGCGCGGAGAGAGCAAGCGAGAAGTTCTGGAGGCCTTGCTTGCAGAACAGGGCCATCTCTGCGCTTATTGCACGTGCAGGATCGGCGTTGGCGATCGTCTGGCTACGATTGAGCATTTGATTCCGCAAAATCCTGAGGATTCTGCTCCGGATGGCGAGTTAAGTCTGGATTATCACAACCTAGTTGCCGTTTGTGACGGACGTGGCGGGGCAACGTGTGACAAGCGACGTGGCAACGAGCCTCTTACGGTTGATCCGACCAAGCCTTATACGCTTGATAGCATTTTCTATCATCGCGACGGGCGTATTGATGCTGTTGATGGAAGCGTACGGCGAGACCTTGAGGTTACGCTCGGGCTTAACGCGTCGGGTACCAACTTGTGCGGTAATCGTTCCAAAATTATGGAAGCAATTGAAAAATCTATCGATCGAGCTATCAAGCGAAGGGGTGCTGAGGACAACAGAGCGGTAAAGAAGGCCATTTGTGCAAAGGTCCTCAAACTGTTTGAAAATCAGGTGGATATGAAAGAAGAGTATTTGGGTGCCAAGTTGTATAAGGCGCGCAAACTCTTCTCAAAGTTTGCTTAGTGTTCTTTTGCCGCTGCGGTGGCGAATGGTTCGCATATGATACTGCGCCGCCCGGCCGCACCGGCGATGCCGTCTAGGGGGAATGTCTGCATCATCGTTGTCGCCTGTGCTGCAGCTTATGCGTATTACCATCTCGGTGCTGCGGATTCAATTAAAATTGCAGGTTTTGTATTGAGTTATTTAAGTGGGCAGTAGTTTTACTTGTTTGTGAAGGCTCATTTAAGGCAATTGCCTGGATTTTGGCAGAGCGCTCGTTGAATAAATAGCTTCATTGCGAAGAAATGTACGCTACCATCTTGGATAGTCTATTAGAGCTCAGCGTTTGACGCGATTTACCTGCCCGTCTGTCGAGTTGGTTGTGGTTCAACGTGAAATGAATAAGGCTCTTTTCTCTGGTCTAGTCACTTTGATAGATTTTTGGGTTTCGCGGGCTGTTGCGTTCGGTTATGTCTTTTGTAATCCGCATCGCCGTGTCGTTGTCTTGGTATGGTGAATGGCAAATTATCGGTCGGTCGTTATTCTTTAGGAGATTGCAATGATTGATTATCGCAATCCGTATACGCCCGGCACCGGCGCGATGCCCAAATACCTTGCCGGGCGCGACGATATCCTCGAATCGGCCTCTCTTCAGCTCAAGGCGCTCGCTGCAAACTATCAGAGCCGTTCGCTCGCCTTGTATGGCCTTAGGGGCGTTGGCAAGACGGTGCTGCTTAACTCGATTGAAACAATAGCTGAGGGCGAAGGTATACTTGTTCGCCATATTGAGGTCGAAGAGAAGAAGGGCCTGATCGCTCCTTTGGCTTCGGCTTGCTGCTCCCTATCGGCTTCGCTTAATAGAATTGAACTCGTTAAGAGTAAATTGGAGCAGATTAAGAACTTATTTACATCGTTAACGTTATCTGTTGATGCAGGCGATGGCTCATTGTCTTTGGGCTTTAATGAAGAGGTTCTTGGGGCGTCTCTTGCCTCGTCTCGTAATCTATCTTGCGATTTTACCGATGTGCTCGTCGTTCTAGGAAAATATGCTCAAGCTGCTGGATTTTCGATTTTTATTGGAATTGACGAGCTACAGTATGCCAGCAAAGAAGAACTTGAAGCCCTGACCTGCGCGCTTCATCGCGTGACGCAGCTTGGCCTTCCCGTTATGTTTGGCTGCGCCGGTCTGCCCAAGCTTCTAAAGATGCTGGGTGAAGCTAAAACTTATTCCGAGAGGCAGTTTAGCTTTGTAAAAGTCGACCCGCTTCCTCGTGACAAGGCGGTTGAGGCTATTGTCAAGCCTGCACAAAAGCTTGATGTGCGCTATTCTGACGAGGCGGTCGATTCCATCATTGACTATACAGAGGGCTACCCGTTTTTCATTCAGGAGCTTTGTTCGACCATTTGGACTTCATCTGATAGTAAGTTCATTTCTCTAGAAACCGTCCTCAACTGTACTTCTATAACGGATGCACGTCTTGACGAAGGTTTCTTTAGTGTTCGATATGATCGCTGCACACCAAGGCAAAAGGAGTTTTTGATTGCCATGGTGCGCTGCAGCGAGCTTCCTTGTACGCTTGCGAATGTGGCTCATTATATGGGGAGAGAAGTTTCGTCTATTGGGCCCCTGCGAGCTCAATTAATTAGCAAAGGCATGGTTTACTCCGCCGCAAGGGGAGAGGTTGATTTTACCGTTCCTCAGTTTGATCGATATTTGGGGCGTACGGAGCGAATTGATTAATTGTCTATAAAGTTTTATATAGCTTTATAATTATTTATAAAGCTATATAAACGAAGTTTGCCTAAGGTTGCTAGGTGACCTCTGAGTCCCCCTGCCATCCCCACATCCTCTAAAAAAGTTCTTAACACAGCCTTAAAGGCGTCTCGGCTTGCGTTGACAGCGTACAATACGCATGTTTAACTATGGAAAAAGTGGAATTTAAGGGAAGGGGCGCGCCATGGAGGTGCTGGTTGTTGGCAATACCGCGTATGTTGACGACGACTTTTGTGCCAAGGCGTTCCCCGGTGACCATGTTCAGGTTGTAGCTGCCGACGATGTGCAGCGCGAGTCATCGCTCCACGGCTCGTGGAAAGAGCTGCTGCGCCACCTGGACCAGGCTTATGAGTTCGACCGCGTGGTCTACCTCTCTACTTATCTCACCCCGCATACCGAGACTTTTGGCGATATTGAGTTGCTGCGCTCGGTGTTTCGTGCCTGTATGGGCCGCCGTGTGCAGCTGCTGTTTGTGGCGGGGCCTGCGGGCGCGGAACGCACCGGCGGTGCGGCGAGCAATGTCGATTCGCTTGATGCCACAGATGCTGCCGCCCAAACGGGTAAGGGCATTATCGCCCGCGCAGCCAACGACCTCTGTCGCCACTACGCCTCACAAGATGGCATCCAGGCCAAGATCCTGTGCACACCCTATCTCTATACCGCCTCCGCGGCGCTCAACGACCCGTTCTTGGTGCCGCTGTTCGAGGCGTGTTCGACCGGGTCGGTCGCGCTCCAAGGTGCCGCGGACGCGCCGTTTCCCCTGCTGTGCGCGGAGGAGCTAGCGGTGCTGGTGCATCGCGTCTTTGATAGTTGGGATGCGACCTTTGAGACGCTCGATGTTGCAGATGCTTTCCGTCGCACAGCGGGCGACTTGGGCGGCGCGCTCCAGGGCCTGTTCCCCGGGCTGTCCGTTGCCTATGGAGAGTCGACCGGCTATGGGTTGCCCGCAGGCGATGTCGCTCGTAAACGCTATGGCTGGTTTCAGCGTTACGACCTGCTGCGCGACCTTTCGACCATTCACGCCCGCTGGGCTAACGCCCGCACCAAAAAGGCCAATCCCCTTCGTGCGGCCATCGATCGCATTCAGCTGCGCGCGCTGCCCATTAAATGCCTGGAGACGGGCTTCGCTTGGGTGCTGTTCGAGGTTCTGGAGCATCTGTTCTCCCAATCGGCCCAGCTCAACGTGCTCGACTATCGTTTGCTCTATGTTGTCCTGATTGGCACGCTCTACGGGCTCGACTTTGGTCTGGTTGCGGCGCTGCTGGCGTCCATTGGTCTGGCCGTGAGCTATTTTGCCCTGTACGGCTATACCTTTCAGGGCCTGTTCTATGAGCCTTCCAACTGGCTGCCGTTTATCGCGTACTTTGTGGTGGGCGCCGTGTGCGGCTATGTACAGCTGCGCAACAGCGAGGCAATTAAGGCGGAGCGTGACGAGAACGAGCTTGTGCGAAACCGCAACACGTTCCTAACGCGGCTCTATCACGACGCGATTGAGGACAAGCGTGCCTATAAGCGACAGATTGTGGGGCGCCACGATAGCTTCGGCAAGATCTTTGCCGTGACGCAGGAGCTCGACGTACTCAACCCGCGCGATATATACCGCAAGTGCTGCGAACTGCTGGGCGAGATTCTAGAGAACGATTCGGTGACGATCTACCATGTTTCGGGCGGGGCATTTGCGCGCCTGGTGGCGGCGAGCCCGGCGATTTCCAACGATGTTCCGCGTTCGCTATCGCTCGACGATCTTGCGCCCGTGCTCCAAGGTGCGATCTCGGGTTTGTGGGTGAACCGTGCGTTGACGTCGGGGCTTCCGATGTTTGGCTATGCGATCGAGCGCGATGGAGCCCCCGCCGTGTTGATCTTTGTGCGCCATGTGGCCGAAAGCCAAATGTCCCTGTACTACCAAAACCTGTTCCGCATCCTGTGCGGCCTGGTGGAAAGCGCGCTGGGACGCGCCTTCGATTACGAGGCCGTGGCGCAGGATAAGCGCTGCGTTGCCGGCACGTGCGTGCTCAACCACGATGCCTTTGGCCGGGAGCTTGCCGCCGAGCAAGCGCTTGCGGACAACAAGATGGGGAGCTTCTTGCTCCTGCGCGTGGTGCCGGGCATGGAGCCTGTTGGCGAGCTGGTCGGCGCCATTGGATCGGCGATTCGCGAGAGTGACGCTGCGGGCTTGGTTGATGGAGACACACTTTACCTGCTTATGCGACAGGCAACCGAGGCCGACCTGCCCGTTATTTGTAAACGTATGGCCGCCAAGCACATTACGGTGGAACCCGTCGGCAGCGAGGATGTAGTGGCCCTGCTGCAGCGCATCGCGCCCGCTGGCAACGGTGAGGGGGAGGCCGCTTGATCTCACTCGTCGTTGCTGCCGTACTGTTATTAATTCATGCTCTGGTGTGTCTGGTGCTGTGGACGCTTATGAAACTGGGCTTGCTGCCGGTTCGAGGGCACATGCTTGCCGTGATGGTGCTCGTACCGCTGTGGGGCCCGTTGCTCGTGGCACTGCTCTCGGTGCGTAGCGCGGTGTTCGGTGACGACCTTAAGGACGCCACGCTGGAGACGCTGCGCATTAACGACGACATGCATCGCAGTTTGCTCGTGCAGGGGCGCGAGGGCGATGATGGCGTGGTGCCGCTCGAGGAAGCACTGATCGTCAACGACCCGGGCGACCGCCGCCGTCTGATGCTCTCCATGCTTACCGAGGATCCGGATGCGTACCTGGCACAGTTGCAGGCTGCAAAACTCAACGACGATGTTGAGGTCGCGCACTATGCCGCGACGGCGGTGGCGCAGATTTCCAAGGAGTCCGACCTTAAGCTGCAGCAGTTGGAGCGCGCGTTTAAGACCGATCCCAGCTCGCATAACTTGGATGCGTATTGCGACTTTTTGGGCGCCTATCTGGACTCGGGTTTGGCAGAGGGCCGCGTGGCACAGATTCAGCGTCAGCAGTATGCACGCTTGCTCGCGCGTCGTTGCGAACGCGAGGACGGGCCTGCGCTGCGCATTCGCTATGCCACGGCGCTGGCCGATGCCGGCGAGATTGATAAGGCAGAGGACGTCGCTAGCCAGTTGGTGATCGATGCGTCAGACGAGCAGGACGTGTGGATGCTCTGCCTGCGCTTGGCTGTGATTCGTCGCGATGGGCAGGCGGTACGGCGTGTAATCGATGTGATCGACAAGCAGCACGTGTATTTGAATGCCGAAAATCGTGAGAGGCTGGCATTTTGGCGTGAAGGAGAGGAGGCCCGATGAGCGTGGTGCAACATATCCGCGAGCGTGCGGGCCATTTTCGCTGGATTGGGCTGCTCGTGGTATGGGCTGTCTTTATCGCCATGGCCGCCGTGCTACTTGTGGAGCGAGCCGGCGTGCAGTACAGCACCGGACAGCACAAGCTGGGCATGCTCGCCGCCAATGACGCGGTACCGGCAAGCTCGGCGATGTTTGGCCAAAAGCCCACGTGCTTGGTTATTACCGACTCGGACCAGGACGGTGTCGAGGACGTCAAAGAGCAGTTTGACCAGATTCTGCTCGACATGAAAATTGCCCACCGCGATGTGGATATTGCCACCGATGGTGCTGATGCGATTCCTTCCCTCACATCCTTCGACCGCGTGATTTTACTGATGCCTTCGATCGATGGGCTCGGTACGCACTTGAGCGACATTATGAGCTGGGTGAGCGCCGGCGGTTCGCTGATGCTCGCCATGACGCCGGACAATTCGAGCTATCTGCAGGCAATCGGTCCCAAGCTGGGCATCGATTCTGCCGGCTATGAATATACGGCGGCAGAGAGCATCGTGCCGAGCGAGGACTTTATGATCGGCGGCGGCCAGCGTTATGAGTTATCGGATCCCTTCGATTCGTCGCTTTCGGTTTCGCTGCGTGAGACGGCCCATGTGTGGGCTAAAACCGGCGACACGGGTACTCCGCTTATTTGGTCGAGCGATTGCGGCACCGGGCGTACCGTGGTGTGCAATATCGGTATCTACGACAAGGTTATGCGTGGTTTCTATGCCGCGGCCGTGAGCCTGTTGGGCGATGCCACGGCCTATCCGGTCATCAATAGCGCGGTGTTTTACCTGGACGATTTCCCGAGCCCCGTTCCCTCGGGCGACGGCACGTACGTCAAACGCGACTACGGCCTTTCTATCGCCGATTTTTATGCCAAGGTGTGGTGGCCCGACCTGCAAAAACTCGCGCAGCAATACGGCATTCGCTATACCGGCGTGATGATCGAAAACTACGAGGATGTGGTCAACCAAACCGAGCCCACACGCCAGGCCGATACCACGCAGTTCCGCTACTTTGGCGGCATGCTGCTGCAGATGGGCGGCGAGTTGGGCTTTCATGGCTACAACCATCAGCCGCTGGGACTCTGGGACACCGACTATGGCACGCTGTACGACTACAAGACATGGAAGAACAAAGAGACGCTCGTCGCATCGCTCAACGAGCTTATCGCCTTCCAAGACGACGTACTGCCCAATGCGCACGGCTCGGTCTACGTGCCGCCGTCGAATATCCTTTCGGCCCGCGCCCGCAAGATTATCGGTACCGACGTGCCGCGCATTAAGACCATTTCCAGTACGTATTTTGAGGATGGCACTGATCTGCCGTATGTGCAGGAGTTTGGCGTGGCGAGCGATGGCATCGTGGAGCAGCCGCGCATCGTCTCGGGCGGCATGGTCGATGACACCTATATGCGTTTGGCCGCGGTGTCCGAGCTCAACATGCACTACGTGAGTACTCACTTTATGCATCCCGATGACCTGCTGGATCCCGATCGCGGCGCTAAGGAGGGCTGGGAGGTCTACAAGGGCGGCCTGACCGACTACCTGGACTGGCTTACCAAGTCTGCGCCCGACCTGCGCCACCAGACGGGTTCGGAGTGCTCGGGTGCCATCCAGCGTTTTTCGTCCGTGACGGTGAGCGTGGATACGAGCGACGATGCCTGGACGCTCAACCTGGGCAACTTCCACGACGAGGCTTGGCTTATGTTCCGTGCCAATAACGGCGAGCCGGGTACGGCGTCCGGTGGCGGGATTAAACACCTGACGGGCGAC
This sequence comes from uncultured Collinsella sp., assembly GCA_958452935.1. Classification (GTDB taxonomy): domain Bacteria; phylum Actinomycetota; class Coriobacteriia; order Coriobacteriales; family Coriobacteriaceae; genus Collinsella. The sequence continues at coordinate 22,727 of CAUDVX010000006.1, forward strand.
CTGTACCTAGTCAAAGCGACGGATAAGACCGTGACGATTGAGCGCAAGGAGGGTGGCGACCGATGAGAATCTGCTTGGTGCTCGAGGGCTGCTATCCCTACGTGCACGGCGGTGTGTCCACCTGGATGCACGGCTACATCACGGCCATGCCCGAGCACGAGTTTGTGCTGTGGGTGATTGGCGCCCACGCCGAAGACCGCGGCAAGTTTGTCTACGATCTGCCCGGCAACGTCGTCGAGGTGCACGAGGTGTTCCTGGACGATGCCCTGCGTCTTTCGGGCGAGCAGGAGGAAGTCGACTTCGACGACCGCGAGCGCGAGGCCCTGCGCCGTCTGGTCTCGCTCTCCAATCCGGACTGGGACGTGCTGTTCGACATTTTCCAGCGCCGCCACGTGCATCCGCTCTCATTTTTGCAGAGCCGCACGTTTATGGACATCTTCCGCGACGTGTGTCTGGCCGAGTACCCGTATACGCCTTTCGCCGACGCCTTCCACACCATGCGTTCGATGTTGCTGCCCGTGCTCTATCTGCTGGGCAGCGAGGTTCCGGTGGCCGACGTGTATCACGCCATCTCGACCGGCTACGGCGGTCTGCTCGCAAGTTTGGGCTCCAGCATGAATAACGCGCCGGCATTGCTGACCGAGCACGGCATCTATACCCGCGAACGCGAGGAAGAGATCATTCGCGCTGACTGGGTGGTGCCCTCGTTTAAGGACCGTTGGATCCGCTTTTTCTACCTGCTTTCGGAGGAAATCTACCGTCGCGCTTTTCGTGTGACGAGTTTGTTCCACAACGCGCGCAAAACGCAGATCGACATGGGTTGCGATGCAGAAAAATGCCTGGTTATCCCCAACGGCATTCAGTTCGATCGCTTTAAGGACATTCCCTTAAAGCCCGATGACGGCTGGGTGGACATTGGCGCGGTGGTGCGTCTGGCGCCCATCAAGGACGTCAAGACCATGATCTATGCCTTCTTTGAGTTGCACGAGCGCCTGCCGCACGTGCGCCTGCATATTATGGGTGGCGTGGACGACGAGGAATATGGCGCCGAGTGCCATGCGCTAGTGGAGACATTGGGCGTGCGTGACTTGATCTTTACCGGCCGCGTCAACGTGGTCGAGTACATGGAAAAGCTCGACTTTACCATTTTGACGAGCATCTCGGAGGGCCAGCCGTTGAGCGTGTTGGAATCGCTGGGCGCGCGTCGCCCCTGCGTGACGACCGAGGTCGGCTGCTGCCGCGAGCTGCTCGAGGGCGCCCCCGGCGACGACTTTGGCGTGGCTGGTTTTGTGACGCCGCCCATGTATCGCAAAGGTCTGGCCGATGCTATGGAGCGCATGTGCGCGAGCCGTGCCCGCCGCATTGAGATGGGGGAGCGCGGCCAGCGTCGTGTTGCCACGTACTTTTTGCACGAGCAGATGCTCGCCAACTATCGCGCGCTGTATGACGAGACGGCGCGTGCGTTTGACTTGCCCAGAGAGGGGGAGTAGCCGGTGGCCGGAATCGGTTTTGAGCTCAAGCGCTTGTTTAAGCGCAAGGGCCTGTTTGCTACGATGCGCGCCTATGGTTATGCCGGCATTGTGTGTACGGGCCCCATGCTGCTGGGCGTGCTGCTCCAGGTGGGTATCTTGGTGCTGTGCGGCCTGTGGGGTGTGGGCCGTGCCAACCAGGACCTGCTGGTGTGCATGGTGACCTATACGCTGCTGGCGTCGCTCACGCTCACGAGCTTTTTCTCCATGCCGGTCACGCGCTTTTTGGCCGACATGCTCTTTGCCGAGCGCGAAGAAGAGGTCTTGCCCTCGTTTTGGGGCTCCAACGCCATCATGCTCGTTGCGGGCACGGTGCTCTACGGCGTCTTTTTGCTGTTCTCAGGCGCCACGCTGCTGCAGGGGCTGCTGTGCCTGTGGCTGTTCAACATTATGATCGTCAACTGGAACGGCATGAGTTACCTCACGGCCATTAAGGATTACCGCGGTATTCTGTGCAGTTTTGCCGCGGCCATTGGCATGGCGTGCCTGTGTGCCTTGGCCGCGCTGGTGCTGGGGTTGCCGCCGGTCGAGGGGCTGCTGGGCTCGATCGCCCTGGGCTACGGTGTGATGCTCGCCTGGGACGTGGTGCTGTTATACCGGTATTTTCCTCAGAGCGATCGCAGCCCCTGGCTCTTTTTGCGCTGGCTCGACCAGTTTATGCCGCTGGCGCTCACGGGCCTGTTTACCAACTTGGGACTCTTTGCGCACCTGGTGATTATTTGGGCAGGGCCCATTGGCGTGCAGGTCAAGGGCTTGTTTTACGGCGCGCCCTATCATGATGTGCCGGCGCTCATCGCGTTTTTGACCATTCTGGTCACGACCGTCAACTTTGTGGTGTCGGTCGAAGTCAACTTCTATCCGCGCTACCGCGACTACTACAGCCTGTTTAACGACGGCGGCGTGGTGGGCGACATCGTGGTGGCCGAGGAGGAAATGCTCGCCACGCTCAACCGGGAGCTGCGGTTTTGCGCGCTCAAGCAGCTGTTTGTGACGGCAGCGGTCATCTCGCTCGAGACCACGGTGCTCTCGGCCCTGCCGCTGGGCTTCAATAACCTGATGCACGGGTATTTTCGCACGCTGTGCGTGGGCTATGGCCTGTATGCCGTGGGCAACACGATTCTGCTGATCTTGCTGTACTTTATCGACTACAAAGGCGCCGTGCTTGCCTCCGGGCTGTTCGCGGGCGTGGCGGGGCTGGCGACCATCGTCTCGCTGTTCTTTCCGCAGCAGTTTTATGGCTTTGGCTTTTTGCTCGGCGCGGCGGTGTTTTTTGTTGTGGCGCTCATGCGGCTCGATACCTATACCGCCAACTTGCCGTATCGTATCCTGAGTCAGCAGCCCATCGTGGCGACCGACAAGACGGGTCGCTTCACGGAGTTGGGCTGCTTGCTCGACCGTGCCGAACAGCGCTACGAGGAGCTGCGTCTACAGGGCGAGCCGCATGGTGCGTTTGAGCGCACGGTGGTCCGTGTGTATCGCAATCGTTGGGGAGGTCCTGATGACCGATAGGATGATATCGCGTCGCTGCTTGATTGAGGCGGCTGCCGGCACATTGCTGCTTTCGGGCTGCTCTTCGCAGGACGAATCCTCGACGAATAAGACCAAGAAGCAGGGCAAGATTAAAAAGGCCGATGCGTCTAGTGAGACCAAGCATCTTCGCGACAAGGATGAGCTGTACGAGGTCTACGACGACTCGGGCATCGTATGCATGTACCTGACGGTCTCGCGCGGCAATAGCTCCGAGAACACCGATCATAGCTGGACCGAGATCAATACCTACTCGGTCTACGACTATGCCGACATGGGCGTGACACGCTATCAGGTTATGGGCCTGCTGCAGCCAGGCGATGATAAGGGCCCCGTTGCTGGCGAGGTGGGCTATGGCGAGGAGGCACCCAACGCCACGGTGCAGGTGCGCGGTCAGACGTCGAGTACCTATACGCAAAAGAACTACAAGGTGGAGCTCAAAAAGGGCAAGGGCACGTGGCGCCAGCAGCGTGCGATTGCGCTCAACAAGCACATGGGCGAGGGCATGCGCTTTCGTAACAAGATGGCCTACGATCTGATTCGTGGCATTCCCCAGATGATGGGCCTGCGCACGCAGTTTGTGCACTTATGGGTGTGCGACCAGACCGAAAAATCTAACGACACCTTTGAGGACTACGGACTGTTTACGCAGGTTGAGCAGCTCAACAAGACGGCGCTTAAGGCCCACGGTCTGGATAAGAGCGGGCATCTCTATAAGGTGAACAGCTTCGATTTCCATCGCTTCGAAGACACCATTAAGCTCACCGATGACCCCGACTATAACCAGACGGCGTTTGAGGGCATGCTCGAGATTAAAGGCGATTCGGACCATACCAAGTTAATCGAGATGCTCGATGCGCTCAACGACGATACGCAAAAGATCGACGATGTGCTCGACACCTACTTTGATACCGAGAATCTGGTTTATTGGCTGGCGTTTCAGATCCTGACGGGCAATTGCGATACGCAGAACCGTAACTGCTATCTGTACAGCCCGCTTAACTCCAAGGTCTGGTACATCCTGGATTGGGACAACGACGGCATGCTGCGCAAGTTCGAGTTGAGCCTGACAGGGTTCTCGGATTATGCGAGCTGGGAGCGCGGCGTGAGCAACTACTGGGCAACGTGCTATTTAACCGCGCGTTGCGCAGCAAGTCGTTCCGCAGCGAACTCGATAGTGCCGTCAAGGACCTGCGCTCGTATTTGACCGAAGAGCGTCTGAGCAAGATGGTCGAGCATTATCGCGAGGTCACGGAGCCGCTCGTCTTTGCTGCGCCCGACCTGGAGAATCTGCCCGTGACGAAGGATGAATACGAGCAGATTGCCGCGGCGATTCCTTCCGAGATCGAGGAGAACTATAAGAGCTTTCGCGAGAGCTATAAAAAGCCCATGCCGTTCTACATTGGCGTGCCGCAGATCGATAACGGTAAGCTGCGCATTAACTGGGATGCTTCGTACGACTTTAAGGCGCGTGACATCCGCTATACCGTGGAGCTGGCGCGGGATTATGCCATTACTGACGTAATCTTTAAGGCCGAGGACGTGCTGCTGCCCGAGGTGACCTGCGATGCGCCCGATACCGGCCAGTATTTTGTGCGCGTGCGTGCCACCAACTCCGACGGCTATACGCAAGATGCGTTTGACTATTATGTGACCGACGATGGCAAGCAGTACGGCATGAAGTGCTTCTACGTGCAAGACGGCGGTAAGGTCGTGGAGGACACGTATGAGGAGGGCTAGCGCGCTGCTTGAGCGCCTGGCGGCCCCGCCTGCGCGTGCTACGCAGGAGCGCTACCGCCACGAACTCAAATATCTCATTAACGAGGGCGAGCACGCCGCGCTTGCCTGTCGCATGTCGCCGGTCTTTAAGCTGGACAAGCATGCACGGGCGGGCGGTTACACCATCCGCAGCCTGTATTTTGACGACTACTGCAACTCGGCCTACGAGGAAAAAGACGCCGGTATCCTGATGCGCAAAAAGTATCGCGTGCGCATCTATAACGGCAGCGACAAGGTGATTAAGCTCGAGCGTAAAAAGAAGTACGGCAGCTGGATCTACAAGGAGGATGCACCGCTCACCCGCGACGAGTTTGAGCAGGTCCTTGCCGGCGACTATGACTTTTTGCTGCGCAGCCCGCATCAGCTCTGCCGTGAGTTCTATATCGAGTGCATCTGCAACATGATGCGCCCGCGCACCATCGTGGACTACGAGCGCGAGCCGTGGGTGATGGACGAGGGCACCGTGCGCGTTACGTTTGACATGAACGTGCGCGCCGCGGTGGGAAGCTTCGATATCTTTGATGCGACCTTGCCCGCGCTGCCGGTCTTGGAGCCCGGCAAACTAGTGATGGAGGTCAAGTTTACCGAGTTTTGCCCGCAGCTGGTGCGCGATTTGGTGCCGCCGGGTGCGGCCGAGCTCACGGCGGTTTCCAAGTACTGCCTGTGTTACGAAAAGACCGCCTACCTGCGCGGTTTTAATTACTGGGAATCGGATTTTGAGAACCGAGGGGATATTTAGACCATGAGCACCAGGGACTTTTTTAAGAACTCCGTCTTGGAGGCGTTTGGCCAGGTCGACCCTGCCAAGATCGGCCTGTCGCTGCTCGTGGCGCTCGCCATGGGCATCCTGATCTACTACGTGTACAAGCGCTTTTTTACCGGCGTGGTGTACTCGCGCAGCTTTGCCGTGACGCTTGTGGGCACGTGCGTGCTCACCTGCATGGTGACGCTCGCGATCTCGACCAACGTGGTCATCTCGCTCGGTATGGTCGGTGCTCTGTCTATCGTCCGTTACCGAACGGCGGTCAAGGATCCGCTCGACCTGTTGTATCTGTTTTGGTCCATTACCACGGGTATCACAGCGGGCGCCGGCATGTACGCGCTCGTAGGGCTTGCGGCAGTGGTGATCGTCGTGATGATCGCCGGCTTCGCTACGCACCAGGACAAGGTGCGCGTGTACATGATGGTTATCCACTATACGGGTCAGACCACGGGCGACGACATTGTGCGTGCCTTTGGCCGCACCAAGTTCACCGTTAAGTCTAAGACCATGCGCGGCGACAAGGTGGAGATGGCCGTCGAGGTGTTCTCGGACGGCGTGGACATGCCCTATGCCGACGCCATCCGTGCGCTCGACGGCGTGGAGGACCTGACGCTCATCCAATACAACGGCGAATACCACGGATAACTTGGTTCCGGCGTTTTAATAAACGCCGGACCGCTCGACGCTGCGCGGGCATCTGCTCGACCAGGAATTCTATTTACTCAATTTGCTGGCAAGGCAGCTATCATGGTGCTTGTGAATTCGTTGTCAGGGGTGCTCGTGGTAAAGATGAAAGATGTGGCCGAGCTGGCGGGCGTTTCGAGCGCCGCCGTCTCGCGCTACCTCAACGGTGGATATATCTCGGCGGACAAGGCCGAGCGCATTAAGCAGGCGATTGAGCTGACCGGATACGTGCGGTCCAGCCAGGCTCGCGCGCTGCGCACCGGCTCTACCAAGCTCATCGGCGTCATCGTGCCCAAGATCAACTCGGAATCCGTGAGCCGCATTACCGCCGGCATCGGCCAGGTGCTCGGTCGTCGTGGCTACCAGATGTTGCTTGCCAATACCGACAATGCCCCCGATCGCGAGCTCGAATACCTCGATTTATTCCAAAACCACCCGGTCGATGGCATTGTGCTGGTATCAACCATGATTACCGACGAGCACCGTCGGGCGATTGAATCGTGCCGTGTGCCCATCGTGCTGATCGGTCAGAATGTTGAGGGCGCGGCGTGCGTCTATCACGACGATTACGAGGCCGCCTTTGAGCTGGGCCATGCGCTTGCGGGTCGCGTGGACGGCAAGATTGCCTATATTGGAGTTACCGAAGAGGACCGTGCGGCCGGTTATGACCGCCGTCGCGGTTTTGAGGCCGGCTTGCGCGCCGCGGGTAACCCGCTCGATGCCGCCTTGATTCGCCTGGGCTCGTTTACGCTCGACTCGGGCTATGGTGCGGCGCGTGAACTGCTTTCCGTCGACCTCGATGTTTCGTTTATCGCGTGCGCGACCGACACCATGGCGGCGGGCGCGCTGCGTGCCATCGATGAGGTTCGCGGCATGGGCGAGGGTATACACCGCGTGAGCGGTTTTGGCGACAACGCGTTTTTGCGCGCGCTGACGGGCGGCATTCCCACCGTGCATTATGGCTACCTGACCAGTGGCGTCGAGGCGACCAATATGTTGCTCAACACGCTCGATGGCGTGGAGGGGGAGAGCGGTCTCAAGACGCTCAAACTCGGCCATCAACTTATGAATGTCTAGGCTTTGGGCATGTCTGCCTGCCTTTGAGGCCCCTGTTTTTGCGGTAAAACTACCATTCGCCGGCTTTTTCCTACCGTTCACCCTACTATGAAAACGATTACAGACATATGAAACTGAAAACGATTACAGTGTAAGTGTCAAAGGTAGTCGGGTGCGCATGCACCCGTTGGAGGAAAGGGAAGTCATGGACTACCGCAAATCAGCCCAAGAGGTGCTCGACAACATCGGTGGCGCCGGCAACGTTGTTTCGGCCGCACACTGCGCCACGCGTCTGCGCCTGGTGATTGCCGATAACGCGAAGGTTGACAAGGAGGCCCTCGAGAATATCGACGGCGCTAAGGGCGTCTTTGAAGCCCAGGGCCAGCTCCAGATTATTTTTGGCACTGGCACCGTCAATAAGGTCTACGAGGAGTTCATCGCGCTCAGTGGCGTCGAGGCTGCCACCAAGGCCGAGGTCAAGGAGGCCGCGGCGCAGCAGCAGAACATCTTTATGCGCGCTATTAAGGTGCTCGGCGACGTCTTTGTCCCCATCATCCCTGCCATCGTGGCCTCGGGTCTGCTGCTGGGCATTATGAGCGCCCTCAACTTTATGGCCTCCAACGGCTTTATCGCGCTCGACACCAATAACTTTATCTACAAGATTGCCGACCTGGTCTCGGGCACGTCCTTTGGCATTCTGCAGATCCTGATCGGTTACTCCGCCGCTAAGGCCTTTGGCGCCAACCCGTATCTGGGCGCCGTTGTCGGTGGTGCGTTCATCAACTCCTCGCTACAGAGCGCCTACACGGTTGCCTCCGAGGGCGTGCAGACCATGGTCAACGTCATCCCCGGTGTGTACAGCTTTGAGTGGGTCGGTTATCAAGGCCACGTTATCCCCATCGTCATCGCCTGCGCTATTCTGGCCTTCCTCGAGAAGCGCCTGCACAAGATCGTTCCCGAGATGTTCGACCTCTTTGTGACCCCGCTCGTCTCGGTGTTCGTGACCGTGCTCGTGACCCTCGTTGCCGTCGGCCCCATCTTCGTGTGGGCCGAGAACGCCATTCTCGGTCTGATTCAGGCCCTGCTCACCCTGCCCTTTGGCATCGGTTCCTTTATCGTCGGCCTGTTCTATGCCCCCACGGTCGTTACCGGTATCCACCAGATGTACACCGCCATCGATCTGGGCCAGCTCGCTCAGTACGGTGTGACCTATTGGCTGCCCATCGCCAGCGCTGCCAACATCGCCCAGGGTGGTGCCGCGCTCGCCGTTGCCTTTAAGACCCGCGATGCCAAGATCAAGGGTCTGGCGCTTCCTTCGGCCCTGTCCGCCTTCATGGGCATTACCGAGCCTGCCATCTTTGGTGTGAACCTGCGCTTCTTTAAGCCCTTCATCGCCGGCTGCATCGGCGGCGGTTGCGGTGCCCTGGTCTGCGCGCTCACTTCGCTGGCTGCCTCCGGCACGGGTGTTACGGGTGTCTTCGGTATCCTGCTGTGCCTGGCCCAGCCCGTGCAGTACGCGATCATGTTTGCGGTTGCCGCGGTCGTGTCCTTTGCCATCTCGTTTGTCCTGTACAAGGACGAGCCCAAGGCTTCCGAGCAGGCCTAAGAGCTTTTGATTGAGGAACGCCCGCGGGCTGTATGCTCGCGGGTGTTCCCCGCATCTGGCGCCGATCTTTGGCACCTTGTAACTTTCGATCCGTTAGGACTTTGATATGTCTAATGCACTCGGTCGCGACCTTGCAAAGCTGGTCGCCGCTGTTGACGCCGCCGCCTCTGAGTGCGGTCATGGCGCGTATGGCCAGCGCTTTCATATTATGCCGCCCACGGGCTGGCTCAACGACCCCAACGGTCTTTGCCAGGCGGGCGGCGTGTTCCACGCTTATTTTCAATATGCTCCGTTTGATGTTGAGGGCGGCGTTAAGGCCTGGGGTCATGCCACGAGCCGCGACCTTATGAACTGGGAGTATGTTGGCGCGCCGCTGCTGCCCGATGAGCCGTTCGACTGCCATGGCGTGTATTCGGGCTCCGCGCTTGCCGAGGACGGTCGCATTCGCGTGCTCTATACCGGCAACGTTAAGCTCCCCGATGCGGACGGCGTCTTTGACTATGTCAACTCCGGCCGTCGCGCCGATACCGTGTATGTCGAGAGCGCCGATGGACAGACGTTTAGCCAAAAGCGCGTGGTGCTGGCTTCCGAGGATTATCCCGAGGATTTGACCTGCCACGTGCGCGACCCCAAGGTGTGGCGTGACGCGGACGGGCGTTATCACATGGTGCTGGGTGCGCGTCGTCGAGTTGACGGGCCGCACGTCGAGAGCCGTTTTTGCGCCATGCATGGCGAGGGTGCCGGACGCGATGTGGGCGAGATCCTGGTGTATGGCTCGGCCGATATGCTGAGCTGGGAGCTCGAGAGCCGCGTGTCTACGCCCGAGCGTTTTGGCTTCATGTGGGAGTGCCCGGGGTATCTGGAGATTGAGACGGATGGCGGTGTACCGGCGAAATGGCTGTCCTTCTCGCCCCAGGGGCTCGAGGGCGGTCGTTGGGACCGCGGTAACGTATACGCTGCTGGCTACATGCCTGTAACGGGCGACATTACCGGTGGTGTCGGAGCCTATGAGCTGGGCGAGTTCCGCCTGTGGGACGCCGGTTTTGACTTCTATGCTCCGCAGGAGTTTGCGTCCGAGGATGGTCGCCACATTCTGATCGGCTGGATGGGCATGCCCGATGAGCCGACCTACGGCAACGACCCCACCGTGACGTGCGGCTGGCAGCACTGCATGACGGTGCCGCGTGAGCTTACAGCCGGTGCCGACGGCGTGGTGCTGCAACAGCCGGCGCGCGAGATCGAGCGCCATTATGCCTCGGTGCGTGTGGGGGAGGGCTCGTTGGAGGTTGCCGACGATACCTGCTTTGACGTTGTTGTCGACGGTGTCGACGGCGCGTTTACCGCGATCGTTGATGGCGAGCTGAAGCTGGCGTTTATGCCCGCCGAGGGCGAACTGCCTTCGCGCTTTGAGATGCGATTTACCGATGAGGGTCGTGCTTCTGCCGGCTGCGGTCGTACTGTGCGCTGGGAGCCCGTCGACGAGGTGCGCAACGTGCGCATTGTCGGCGATGTCTCGTCGGTCGAGGTGTTTGTGAACGATGGCGCGCTCGTGTTTTCGACGCGCATCTATCCCGAGGCCTATGGCGTGACCGTTGACGCCCCGGGTGCGAGCGTGACCTATCACACGCTCAACATCTAGGCGATTCGTCGCATATCGGCGCTATACTGCAGCCGTTGCCCACGATGCGGGGAACACCCGCATCGTGGGTTTTTGTTTGTGAAGGGACGGTGCCTTGTGGATGTACAGCAGCTAGAAGAGGCCTGGGCTGTAAGGGCCGGCGCGCGTGAGGCGCGTCTTGTTGCGGCCTCGCATGTGCCGGCGGCGCTGTCTCTGTTGGGGATTGTGCGCCCCGGTGACCGCCTGGTTGCGTTTGCCGATGACTTTGCCGATGCGTTTGCTCGTGGCTTTGATGGCTGCGATGTTGTGCTGGTTGGGGAGCCGTCGGCTGCAGTGTTTTCTGCTGCGTCCGAGGGCTTTGATGCTTCGTTTGATGCTGAGGGGCCGCACCTGTGGTGGTTTGTGAACACGATCGGTGGCTTTGGCCTGCGCGTGCCCGATCTGCGCGCTCTGGGTCGTGCGGCTCGCGAGGCCCGTGCGCTGCTCGTGGTGGATAACACCGTGGCAAGCGTCTTTGGCTGCGATCCACTGCGTTTGGGTGCCGTCCTGTCGCTTGAGGCACTCGACCGTGCGTGCGCCGGTAAGGCTCCGCGTAAGCTCGTTACCGCTTCGGTGGCGCGCTCGCAGCTCAAACGCCATCGTGTGGATGCCGCTGCCGAGTGCGCGCATGCGCTGCTCGAGGGGTGCGGATTGGCCGCACTCGACTTGTCCTCCGATGAGGCTGAGGTTCTAGAGCACGGGCTCGACACGCTCGACATCCGCATGCAGGCACACTTCGACCGCGCGCGTGCACTGGCCGAGTATTTGGCCGCGAACGAGATGGTGCACGGCGTGCGCTATCCCGGGCTGACCTCGCATCCCGATCACGCCATCGCGACCGGCATCCTGGAGCACGGTTTTGGCCCGGCAGTTGAATTTGACCTTATCGAATGCAGCGCGGGCGAATTCTTCAGCATACTGCCAGACGAATTCCGCACATCGCCCGCCGGCGGCGCAACAACGCGCCTTTCGGCCCCACGCGGCAAGCAGGGGAGCACCATCCGTCTCTTCGCCGGCACCGACGACCCCTTGATCGTGGCCGCCACCCTAGACAACGCCCTCCGCAACTAGCTAAATCATCCTCGACTCCATAAGTTGCGGTGAAATAGGGATTGATTTACGGCTTTAACCGCATAAACAGTCCCTATTTCACTGCAACTTATGAGAAGGGGTTGTGTGGCTATAAGGCCCCGTCCCAAATGGGCTACTCTTTGATGCTGGCGATGAGGGCGTTGGCTTTGGTGGCGATGACGTTGTTGATGTCGGCCTGCAGCTCCTCGTAGACCGCTATGGCTCGCTCGCCGGCGGGGGTGAGCGATGATCCGCGGGCGCCGTCTCGCTCGATGAGTTTGCAGCCCAGCTGACCTTCGGCCTCATTCACGATGCGCCAGGCCTTGGAATACGCCATGCCCATGCTCTTGGCGGCGCGGTTGAGCGAGTGCTCGCGGGCAATACCCTGCAGCAGCAAGACGCAGCCGTGGCCGAACACGCCCGGCAAATCCTTGTCGCACGCTTGAATGACCAACTTTGCCGTCGTCTTGTACTTCATACGCTCCACGTCTTCCCGCTAAAGTGTTTGCTGGGCAAACGCAAAGCCTGCGTCAAACCCTCGTGTGCTCTTCTTAAATCATGCATTGTAGCAGTCAAAGTGCGTTAAGATACTTCCCCAGTATTGGGCGCCCAAGGTTGGGCTGGGTCCTACGAGGCCTGCAGCCGACCGGTCGCATGGAAAAAGGAGAAACATGGCTACGTTCTTTCCCGGTGAGTCCCACACGTTTTCGGAGTATCTGCTGGTCCCTGGTTACTCGTCCTCGCAGTGCATCCCCAACAACGTCTCTCTCAAGACGCCGCTAACCCGCTTTAAGCGCGGTGAGAAGCCGGCAATCACCCTGAACATCCCCATGGTTTCCGCCATCATGCAGTCCGTCTCGGGCGTCGACATGGGTGTCGCGCTCGCTACCGAGGGCGGCCTGTCCTTCATCTACGGTTCCCAGAGCGCCGAGTCCGAGGCCGCTATGGTCAAGGCCGTCAAGGATCACAAGGCTGGCTTCGTTCAGTCCGATTCCACGCTGACCCCCGACATGACCATGGAGCAGGTCATCGAGCTCAAGGAGAAGACCGGTCACTCCACCATGCCGGTCACCGACGACGGCACTCCCAAGGGTAAGCTCCTGGGCATCGTCACCAGCCGTGACTATCGCCCCAGCCGCGATGACCACCAGACGAAGGTCTCTGAGTTCATGACCCCGCGTGAGCAGCTCATCGTGGGCGACAAGAACATCAGCCTCAAGGTTGCCAACGACGTCATCTGGGACAACAAGCTCAACGCTCTGCCTATCGTCGACGACAATGATCACCTTATGGGCATCGTTTTCCGCAAGGACTACGATAGCCATAAGACCAACCCCAACGAGCTGCTCGACGGCGATAAGCGCTACATGGTCGGTGCCGGCATCAACACCCGCGACTATGCCGAGCGCGTGCCGCTGCTCATCGAGGCCGGCGCCGATGTCCTGTGCATCGACTCTTCCGAGGGCTTCAGCGAGTGGCAGAAGCGCACCATCGAGTGGATCCGCGCTAACTACGGCGAGGACGTCAAGGTCGGTGCCGGTAACGTCGTCGACGCCGAGGGCTTCCGCTTCCTGGCTGACTGCGGTGCCGACTTCATCAAGGTCGGTATCGGCGGCGGTTCTATCTGCATTACCCGCGAGACCAAGGGCATCGGCCGTGGCCAGGCCACCGCGCTGATTGACGTCTGCCGCGCTCGCGACGAGTACTACGAGGAGACCGGCGTCTACGTGCCCGTGTGCTCCGACGGTGGCATCGTCTACGACTACCACATGACGCTCGCTCTTGCCATGGGTGCCGACTTTATGATGCTGGGCCGCTACTTCGCCCGCTTCGACGAGAGCCCGACCGAGCGCGTCAACGTCAACGGCCAGTACATGAAGGAGTACTGGGGCGAGGGTTCTGCGCGTGCCCGCAACTGGCAGCGCTACGACCTGGGCGGCGCCGCGAAGCTCAGCTTCGTCGAGGGCGTCGATTCCTACGTCCCGTACGCCGGCTCCCTCAAGGACGGCGTGGGCGGCACGCTTTACAAGGTCAAGTCCACGATGTGCAACTGCGGTGCCCTCTCGATTCCCGAGCTCCAGGAAAAGGCACGCCTAACGCTGGTCAGCTCCACCTCCATCGTCGAAGGCGGCGCCCACGACGTAGTCGTGAAGGATTCCCAGCAGAGCGTCAGCTACCGCTAAGCGGCTTTCCCAAGCACCGCACCTTGCTGTTCAAACCGTCGCTCGCGTACCAAAGTACGCGTCGCTCCTCTTTCACGGCAATCTGCGGCACTTGGAAAACCCGGCCATGCTTGGACGGGTAACAAATAGCGGCTGATTCACAACCACGTTATTTAGATAAAGCGAGATGCCTGCAAGTCGCAGGCATCTCGCTTGTCGTATTTGCTATCATCATGCGAGTTAACGATGTGGCGGGGCGTTCTTACCTTTGCTCGCTGCAAGTTCCGCACGCAAAGAAGAGCACTAAATGTGCTCTTCGTCTTGCGCAGGACTGTCCGCAGCAGCGAGTAAAGGTAAGAGCGCCCCGCCCCAACCGAGATAACAAAGGAGCTGATATGTGCGATTGCACAGATCATAAGGACGAGATTCCTGTCTACGACGCGCAGGCCATTGAGTCCAAGTGGATGAAGGCCTGGGAGGACTCCAACCTCTTTGCCGTCGACACCGACGACAGCAAGCCCAAGAAGTACGTGCTCGAGATGTTCCCGTATCCGTCGGGCGACCTGCACATGGGTCACGCGCGCAACTACACCATCGGCGATGCCATGGCCCGTCAGGCCCGCATGCGCGGCTACGACGTGCTGCACCCCATCGGCTTCGATGCCTTTGGCCTGCCCGCCGAGAATGCCGCCATCAAGCACAACACGCAGGCTGCCGCCTGGACGTATAAGAACATGGATCAGGCGCTTTCCACGATGAAGCGCATGGGCTTCTCCTACGATCTGGATCGCATGGTCAAGACCTGCAGCCCCGACTATTACCGCTGGGGCCAGTGGATCTTTGAGAAGATGTGGGAAAAGGGCCTGGTCTACCGCAAGAAGAACCCGGTCAATTGGTGCCCCACCTGTAAGACCGTTCTGGCCAACGAGCAGGTCACCGAGGGTAAGTGCTGGCGCTGCGGCACCGAGCCTGAGAAGCGCGACCTGGAGCAGTGGTACTTCAAGATTACCGAGTACTCCCAGGAGCTGCTCGACGATCTGGAGAAGCTCCCCGGCTGGCCCGAGCGCGTCAAGCAGATGCAGGCCAACTGGATCGGCCGCTCCGAGGGCGCCGAGGTCGACTTTACCCTGTGCGACAAGGATGGCGAGCCCATCGAGGGCGACGAGGGTAAGATCACCGTCTTCACCACGCGAGCCGACACGCTCTTCGGTGTCTCCTTCTTTGTCCTGGCTCCCGAGTACGCGCGCCTGCACGAGCTCGTCGAGGGCACGGAGTACGAGGAGGCCGTCACCAAGATCGTCGAGGACTCCAAGCATATCTCTGCCGTCGAGCGTGCCCAGGGCACCCTCGAGAAGCACGGTGCCTTTACCGGCCGCTATGTGGTGAACCCCGTCAACGGCGAGAAGGTCCCCGTGTGGGTTGCCGATTATGTCGTTGCCGACTACGGCACCGGCGCCGTCATGGCCGTTCCCTGCGGCGACCAGCGTGACTTTGAGTTCGCCCGCAAGTACGATCTGCCTATTGTGCCGATCATCCTGGACGATGACGACCGCGCTGCCGTCGAGGCCAGCGGCGAGACCATCGATACCTTCCATGCCGAGACCGTCGACTGGGATTGCGCCCACGCTGCCGAGGGCACGCTCGTCCAGTCCGGCAAGTACACCGGCATGCGCGGCGGCAAGCACTCCGAGGGCGAGGCTGCGATCGTGGCCGATCTTGAGGCCATGGGCTGCGGCCGTCGCAAGGTCGAGTTCCGTCTACGCGACTGGCTCATCAGCCGCCAGCGCTACTGGGGCAACCCCATCCCGGCCATCCACTGCGAGCACTGCGGCATCGTGCCCGTGCCCGAGGACCAGCTGCCGGTGACGCTGCCCGAGAACCTGGACCTGGGTGCCGGCGAGACCCTCGCCGAGTGCAAGGAGTTCTACGAGACCACCTGCCCGGTGTGCGGTCGCCCGGCTAAGCGCGAGACCGATACCATGGACACCTTCACCTGCTCTAGCTGGTATTACCTGCGCTATACCGACCCGCACAACACCGAGCTGCCCTTCTCCCGCGAGGCGGCAGACCGTTGGATGCCCGTCGATAACTATATCGGTGGCATTGAGCATGCCATTCTGCACCTGCTCTACAGCCGTTTCTTTACCAAGGCGCTGCGCGACCTGGGCCTGCTGAGCGTTGACGAGCCCTTCACCAACCTGCTGTGCCAGGGCATGGTCAAGGACGAGAACGGCGACACCATGTCCAAGTCCAAGGGCAATGTCGTGCCCCCGAGCTCGGTCATCGAGCCCTACGGCGCCGACACCATGCGTCTGGCGATCCTGTTTATCGCCCCGCCCGAGAAGGACTTCGACTGGGATCCCAAGGCCGTCGAGGGCGCTAACCGCTTCATTAAGCGCGCCTGGCGTATCGTGTGGCAGCTCGTCCAGTCCGGCGACGCCAACGTTGCCTTTGACAAGTCCGCGCTCGACGAGGTCGCGATGAAGCTCTACCGCGAGCGCCATCGCACCATTGCCAAGTGCACCGAGGACTTCGACCGCGGCCAGTTCAACACCGCGATCTCGGCTGTCATGGAGCTCGTCAACGCGGCGAGCGCCTACCTCAACGCCACCGAGGGCGCTGACCGCGACAAGGCCCTGTGCTACGGCGTGGCCAAGGACATCGTAAGCGTCCTTGCCCCCATCTGCCCGTTCTGGGCCGACGAGCTGTGGCACGAGGCACTCGGCTGCGAGGGCAATGCCTACACCGCCGCCTGGCCCGAGTTCGATCTGGCCGAGTCCATCGAGGACACGGTGCAGATCGTCGTACAGGTGCTCGGCAAGGTCCGCGGCCGCATCGACGTGGCCCGCGACGCCTCCAACGAGGAGATGCAGGCTGCCGCGGAGGCCGCTGTCGCCAAGTGGACCGAGGGCAAGACGGTCGTCAAGGCCATCTGCGTGCCTGGCAAGCTGGTTAACCTGGTGGTCAAGTAAGCGCTGCGTGCATAGTTGACGTGCTATAGGCGAGGGGCGATCCGGCTGGGTCGCCCCTCGTTTTTCATGCACCTGTCCTGGTACCTGCGGTTAATTGTTCTATTCTTGTGGAGAACCTGTGCTCACGCTGACCTGCGGGTTTGTGTTGTGGTTGCACGTTTGTGTAGGTATTGGTATAGTTTGCTTGCAAATGAAGTTGTAATTGAAAGAAGTGGGGTTTCGGCCCCGCTTCTTTTTTGTATGGATGGAGGTGCCGCAATGGTCAAGACCAAGACCGAGCAGGCGATCATCGACGCGCTCGAGGCCGTCGCTCCCCAGCACGATGTCGACATCGTCGACGTCGAGCTCGTGGGTGCCACCAAGGCCCCCTGTGTGCGCGTGCGTATCGAGGGTGCCGAGGGTCAGAGCCTGTCGCTCAATGACGTCACGGCCAATACCAAATGGGTCGGCGATGTGATTGAGGAGCTCGACCCCATCTCTTCGAGCTATACGCTCGAGGTGTCGAGCCCGGGCATGGCGCGCCCGCTGCGCCGCCCGCGTGACTTTGCCCGCTTTGTGGGCGAGAACTGCGAGCTCACCTCCACCGCCACCGAGGGACGTCGCAAGTTCGCCGGTAAGATTGCCGCCGCCACCGAGACAAACGTGACCCTCGAGCTCGAGGACGGCGAGTCCGTTACCCTCGATTTCTCTGATGTTAAGAAGTGCAAGTTGAAGCCCACCTATGACTTCAAGCCCGCGAAGGAAGGAAAGTAAGATGGCAGCATCCGACATGATGTCCGCCCTGATGGAGCTTTGCCAGGAGAAGCACATCGACCAGCTCTACCTGATCGACCGCCTGGAGCAGTCGCTCGCCAAGAGCTATGCCGAGATCCTGCATCTTGAGTGGGGCGCCAAGGTGACCATCGACCGCACCACCGGCAAGATCTACGTCTACCGTCTGGAGCCGATCGACGATTCCATGGACGAGGAGGGCAACTTCACCGAGTTCGAGGAGATCGACGTCACTCCCAAGAACACGAGCCGCATCGCCGCCCAGCACGCCAAGGCCGAGATCAATGCCATCGTGCGCAACTCCGCCCGCGAGCAGATCTACGAGGAGTTCTCCGGCCGCATCGGTGACCTCATCAGCGGTACCGTGCTGCAGTCCACGCCCGACTTCACGATCGTCAAGATTCGCGAGGGCGTCGAGGCCGAGCTGCCGCACTTCGACCAGCGCCGTTACGAGAATGAGCGCAACGAGCGTCCGATGGGCGAGCGCTACCTTCACAACCAGCACATCAAGGCCGTGATCATCGACGTTCGCGACCCCAACTCCAACTTGCAGCCGGTTCGTGGCGAGCACAGCCGTCCGCCGATTGTCATCTCCCGTACCCACCCCGAGCTCATGCGTCGTCTGTTTGAGCAGGAGGTGCCCGAGATCTATGAGGGCACCGTCCAGATCAAGTCGATCGCCCGCGAGCCCGGCCAGCGCTCCAAGGTCGCCGTCCACTCGCTCGACGATCGCCTGGATCCGGTTGGCGCCTGCGTCGGCCCCAAGGGCAGCCGTGTTCGCGCCGTCGTGGGCGAGCTCCGTGGCGAGCGCGTCGACGTCATCCTGTGGGATGCCGATCCGGCCGTCTACGTCGCCAACGCCCTGTCGCCTGCCAAGGTCACCCGCGTTCTCATCGACGAGGAGAAGGCCTACGCCGGCGTTATCGTGCCCGATGACCAGCTGTCCCTCGCCATCGGTAAGGAGGGCCAGAACGCCCGCCTCGCCGCGCGCCTGACCGGCTGGCACATCGATATTAAGTCCGAGACCCTTGCCGCCGACATCCTCAAGAACGTTCCCGTTCACGAGGAGCCCGCCGCCGACCTGATCGGTGACGAGGAGGACGAGGACGTCCGTCGCTGCGAGTTCGTGTCCGAGGACGGCATCCAGTGCCGCAACCAGGCCCGTCCCGGCTCCCGTTTCTGCGGTGTCCACGACACCGACGCCTTCGATGATGCGGAGGACCTGATCTAGCGCGCGGTCGCGCCGGGCAGGTCCCAGCGCATACCCCACGCTCGTTCAGTCTCTAGGCACCCAAGGTGCCAGAAAGGGTAGGTGAAGTCATATGGCAAAAGTCCGTGTGTCCACCCTGGCCAAAGAGTTCGGCATGACCTCCAAGGAACTGATGGGTCATCTCGCCGAAATGAAGATTCCCGCTAAGTCCGCTTCCTCCGCCCTGGAGGACGCCTACGTCGCTATGGTCCGCAAGCAGCTCGCCTCGGTGATCGAGGCCCGCGCCCAGGAAGTCGAGGCCGCCAAGCTGGCCGAGGAGCAGGCCGCTGCTGCCGAGGAGGCAGCGCGCGCTGCCGAGGCAGAGCGCGAGCGCATCGCCGCCGAGAAGGCACGCGAGGAGGAGCGCCGCCAGTTCGCCGCCGCCCAGGCTGCCGAGGAGGCCGCCCGCGCCGAGGCCGAGGCTAAGAAGAAGGCCGAGCAGGAGCGCCTTGCCCGCGAGAAGGAGGAGGCTGCCCGCGAGGCCCAGCGCCGCGCCGTTCCCGCTTCCGACTCCGGTTCGCGCTTCCGTTCGCTGCTCGACCAGATCGCCGCACAGGAGACCGTGCTCAAGGAGAAGAAGGACGCCGAGGAGAAGGCCAAGGCCGAGCGCGCTGCCGAGCGCGGCAACCGTCGTGGCGGCAACAACGACCGTCGTGGTGGCCGTCGTAACGACCGCAACGCCTCCGACAACAACTCCGAGCGCAACGCCTCCGAGAACCGTCCCCACAGCCATCGCACCAACGCCAGCAACAACGTCGCTGCCGGCATGGACTTCCCCAATCCCGACAAGCAGGGCAAGGGCAAGAAGCGCAAGGGCGGTCACAACAACGAAGAGGACCACTACAGCCGCATGGCTCGCGAGGCCGAGGAGTACAGCCGCGAGAAGGTGCTCGAGGAGGCTCGTGCCGCCGTCGAGGAGGCCTCTCGCGAGTCCACTGGTCGCCGCAAAAAGCGCAAGGAGAAGCGCGAGCGCGAGGCCGCAAAGGCTCAGGAAGAGCGCAAGATTGAGGAGGCGCTGGCCCAGGGCGTGAACCCCGAGGACCTCGACGCGATCAAGGTCTCCCAGGGCGTTACCGTCCAGGAGCTCGCCGAGGCGCTCGACGTTCCGGCCAACGACATCATCAAGCGCCTGTTCCTGCTGGGCACGCCGCTTACCATGACGCAGTCCATGTCCGACGACCTCGTCGAGCTCGTTGCCGACGACCTGGGCCGTCAGATCAAGATCATCACCCCCGAGGAGGAGAACACCTTCTCGTTCTACGACGATCCCGCCGATCTTAAGCCCCGCGCCCCGGTCGTCACCGTCATGGGTCACGTCGACCACGGCAAGACGAGCTTGCTCGACGCCATCCGTCACACCGGCGTCGCTGCCGGCGAGGCGGGCGGCATTACGCAGGCCATCGGCGCTTCGCAGGTCATGATCAACGACCGCAAGATCACCTTCATCGATACCCCGGGCCATGCCACCTTTACGGCCATGCGTGCCCGCGGTGCTAAGGTGACCGACATCGTCATCCTGATCGTGGCTGCCGACGACGGCGTCATGCCTCAGACTATCGAGTCGATCAACCACGCCAAGGCCGCCGGCGTTCCCATCGTCGTCGCCGTCAACAAGATCGATAAGCCGGGTGCCAACCCCGACCGCGTGCGCCAGGAGCTCACCGAGTACGGCATCATCCCCGAAGAGTGGGGCGGACAGAACATGTTCGTCAACATCTCGGCCAAGCAGAAGATCGGTATCGACGACCTGCTCGAGACCGTGCTGCTCCAGGCCGACGTGCTCGAGCTCAAGGCCAACCCTGATACGTTCGCTTCGGGCAACGTCCTCGAGGCTAAGCTCGACAAGGGCCGCGGCTCGGTTGCCACCGTGCTCGTGACCCGCGGTACCCTGCACGTGGGCGACACGCTGGTCGCCGGCCTCACCTATGGCCGCGTCCGCGCCATGCTCGACCCCAAGGGCAACGCCGTCACCGAGGCCGGTCCCTCCGACGCCGTCGAGATCTTGGGCCTGCAGTCCGTCCCCAACGCCGGCGATGAGTTCCGCGTGTTCGAGGACGAGCGCGAGGCACGTGCGCTGGCCGACGAGCGTTCGCTCAAGGCCCGTATCGAGGAGCAGAGCCGCGTGAAGCACGTGACGCTCGAGAACCTCTTCGAGACCATCGCCGACGCCGAGGTCAAGGAGCTCAACCTGATCATCAAGGCCGACGTCCAGGGCTCCATCGAGGCTCTTCAGGACTCCCTCGACAAGATGGATCAGTCCGAGGTGCGCATCAACACGATCCACTCCGCCGTTGGTGCCATCAACGAGACCGACGTCGTCCTGGCCGATGCCTCCAACGCTATCATCATCGGTTTTGGCGTCCGTCCCGACGGCAAGGCCCGCTCCGCCGCCGAGCGCGAGGGCGTCGAGATCCGTTGCTACGACGTCATCTACAAGTGCCTCGAGGACCTCGATGCTGCCCGCATCGGTATGCTCAAGCCCACCGAGGTCGAGGTCTCCACGGGTTCCGCGACCGTTCTGGACACCTTCAAGGTGCCCAAGGTCGGTATCGCCGCCGGTGTCCGCGTCGAAGAGGGCGAGATCGCCGCGACCGATTCCGTGCGCCTGGTGCGCGACGGCATCGTGGTCTTCAACGGTAAAATCGCCTCGATGCGCCACTACAAGGACGAGGCCAAGAGCCTCAAGAGCGGCTCCGAGGGCGGTATTGGCCTGGAGAACTTCCAGGACATCAAGCCTGGCGACACCATTGAGGGCTACCGCATCGACCAGGTTGCCCGTACCGAGTAGGGGGTAGCGCTATGAAGCAAACGCAGGCAACCCGCCGTCTGGGCGAGCAGCTTCGCGAGAAGCTCGGTTATATCCTGCTCTTTGAGGTTTTTGATCCGCGTCTCGACCTGGTCACCCTGACCGCGGTCGAGGTCGCGGTGGACCGTTCGTTCGCGCGCGTGTACGTGTCGTGCGACGCGAGCCGCTACGAGGAGGTCATGGAGGCGCTTGCCAGCGCCAAGGGGCGCATCCGTAGCCTGTTGGCCCGCTCGCTCGATTGGCGCGTCACGCCCGAGCTCGATTTTCGCATCGATCGCTCGACCGATGAGGCCGAGCGCATCACGCGCGCGCTGGAAAACGTTCCCGCCACGCTTGCGATCGAAAAGGACGAGGACGGCTATCCTATAGCGGATGCCGCCCAGGAGGCAGCTTTAGATGAGTAATTCCGCCGACCTCGCATCGAGCGAGTCTGCAGATATTCAGCGACGCATCCTCGAGCTCATCGAGGATGCGTCCTCCATTGCGATTTCGGGACATACGTCTCCCGATGGCGACGCCCTGGGCTCCGTGCTGGGTCTGGGCTTATCGCTTATGAAGTTTTTCCCCAACAAGGACATTGCCCTGCTGCTGGCAGACGATGACCCGGTTCCGCGCATCTACCGCTTTATGGAGGGCGCCGACCGTCTGGTGCCGGCATCTGCGTATACCGGCAATCCGGACCTGTTCATCTCGGTGGACGTGCCGGTCGTCGAGCGTCTGAACAACTCCGCCGAGGTGCTCCGCCGCTCGTCGCATGTGGTGTGCTTCGATCACCATCCGGCGCGCGAGGAATTTGCCGAGCTGAGCTTGAGGTGCGTCGGCGCCGCGGCCTGCGCCATGATCATCGACCGCTTTTTGGATAATTGCGGCATTGTGGCTCGCAACGGTGTCGCGACCTGCCTGCTGTGCGGCCTGGTGACCGATACCGGTCGTTTTCAGTACCAAAACGCCGATGCCGCTGCGTTCCATGCCGCCTCGCGCCTGGTCGCGCACGGTGCCGATCCCGCGCGTGTTGCACTCGAGGTCTACCAGAGCATGCGCGTAGAGTTCTTGCATCTCAAGTCCATCGTTATGGGCCGTATCAAGACAGTGGCGCACGGTCGCGTGGCATATAGTTATGCGTACCAGAGCGACCTCGAGGCCTGCGGCGTCACCTCGGATGAATGTGACGGTCTGGTCGATGTGGTGCGCTCGGTGATGGGTGTGGAGGTCTGCCTGTTCCTGAAGGGCATTGAGGGCGATACCAAGGTGCGCGGTAACCTGCGCTCCAAGGGTGACCTCGATGTGTCCGAGATCGCTGCCAACTTTGGCGGTGGCGGGCATCATGCCGCCGCCGGCTTTTCCAACAACGGAACGATTCGCGAGACGCTCGCCGTGGCACTTCCCATGCTGGCCGAGCTGGTAGGGGAGGATCCCGCTTCGGTGACCGTCGAGCTCTAACATTTTGGATGGTACATGGCTCGTCGTACGCCTTCTCAATTGAATATGCTGCTCGCCGTCGATAAGCCGGTGGGCTGTACGTCCCACGACGTGGTATCGCAGTGCCGACGCGCCCTCCATGAGCGACGCGTCGGCCATGCCGGTACGCTCGACCCCATGGCCTCGGGTGTCATGGTGGTGGGCGTGGGCCAGGCGACCCGTCTGCTGGGCATGCTAACCCTCGATACCAAAAGTTATGTCGCCGACATTACGTTTGGTGTCGAGACCAATACCGATGACGCGGAGGGCGAGGCCGTCCGCACGGTGCCCGTTGCCCCCGAGCTGCGCGATCTCGCTTACGCCCGTGAGCAGCTCGCCGCTATGCTTGGCCCGCAGATGCAGGTGCCGCCGGCGTTTTCGGCCATCTCGGTCAATGGCGTTCGCGCCTATAAGAGTGCTCGCGAGGGCAATGCGGTAGACTTGCCCCCGCGCCCCGTCGAGGTCTATGCCGCCGACCTGATCGCCGTGAGCGGCGAGGGCGAAACGTGCGTCTGGACCGTGGCGTTTTCGGTAAGCAAGGGCACCTACATTCGCGCGCTCGCTCGCGATCTTGGTCGCGCCTGCGATAGTGCTGCGCATATTTCCGCGCTGCGTCGTACGGCCTCCGGCGTTGTTTCCATTGGCGCCTGTCATGCGGTAGAGGAGCTCTCTGCCGAGTCCGCTGCCGGTTTCGCTCTGGATCCCATCGCCGCCCTTGGTGCCACGCGTGTCGATTTGCCGGGAAATCTTGCAGACGACCTGCTTTGTGGTCGCCGCATTCCCATTGAACGTGCGCTTGCGGACTTCGATGCGTCGAAGGCGCCGTTCGCGCTCGTGCTCGATGGTGGATTGAAGGCGCTTGCTCGAATCGAGGGCGGCCGCTTTGTGATGGAGCATGTCTTTCCGCAGGCGATCGGCGGTGTTCGATGATGCTGGCGCCCCACGAGCTCGCGCGTATCTTTTTCGCGGGTGAGTTGGACGAGGCCCGTATCGTTTTTGCCGATGCATTTGATGGGTGCGAGTTCTTGGGTGCCGCGTCGATCGCCATTGGCGTGTTTGATGGTGTACATCGTGGGCACCGAGAGCTGATTGACGCGGTTGTTCGCGATGCGCATGATCACGGCAGCAAAGCGGTCGTGATCACCTTCGATCCTGATCCGGACGTTGTGGTGAGCCCTTCGCCCGCTCAAAAATTGATGACGACGGCTGACCGCCTGCATGCTCTGGCTCAAACCGGGGTCGATGCGGTGGTGGCCGTTCCCTTTACGCCCGCCGTGGCGGCACTCGACCATGTCGGGTTTCTGGCGTTGTTGTCGCGCGTTGTCGACATTCGCTCCATTCGTGTCGGCAGCGACTTTAGGCTCGGCCGCGGCGGCGCTTCGGGCGTTGCCGAGATGCGCGCCTGGGGCACTGAGCGTGGGGTTGACGTTTACGGTCACGACCTGCTCTGCGTTAACGGGCAGACCATCTGCGCCACGCGTATCCGCCATGAGCTGGGCCAGGGTCATGTGGAGCTGGCTGCCGAGCTTCTCGGCCGTCCCTATATGCTGCGCGGCGTTGTGGCGGCTGGCCGTCACGAGGGCTCCGACATGGGCTTTCCCACGGCAAACATCCAGGTGCCCGACGGCATCCAGGTGCCTGCTGATGGCGTCTACGAGGGCCTGGTGCTGGTCGACGATACCGTATGGCCTGCTGCCGTTAACGTCGGCCTGCCGCCGACCTATGCCGATGATGTCGCCTCGGCGCATCTCGAGGCCAACTTGATCGGCTATGCGGGCGACCTGTATGGCGCATCGGTGTCGCTGGCGTTTACGCGCTGGCTGCGTCCGTCTCGCGTGTTCGATTCCCTGGACGAGTTGATCGCGACCGTCGAGGGTAATATCGACGATATCCGTCATAACTTGGGTGAGCAGGGGGTGAGCATCCGTGATTAGCGATGAAGAAAAAGATCAGGTACGCGCGGCGTCGGACCTGGTTGCCATCGTGCAGGAAACGGTTGAGCTCAAGCCTCGCGGCCATGAGTTTTGGGGATGCTGCCCGTTTCATGGCGAAAAGACCCCATCGTTTCACATTATCCCTGCTACGCAGGTGTGGCACTGCTTTGGCTGCGGCGAGGGCGGCGACGTCTTTACCTATATCATGAAGCGCGAGAACCTGAGTTTTCCCGAGTCGATCCGCTATTTGGCTGATCGTGCGGGCATCGAGCTGCACGATACCGGTGCGCAGCGCGATCGCGGCACCAAGCGTGCTCGCATCTATGACCTGTGCGCCGAGACGGCTCAGTTCTACCACACCATGCTTATGCGCGGTAAGGACAGCCGTCCGCGCGAGTACTTTGCCAGTCGTGGCATGGGCGGAGATGTCTGTCGCCGCTACTGCCTGGGCTTTGCGCCGGGTCGCAACGCGCTGGTTTCGCATCTGTCTCAAGCAGGCTTTACCCCGCAGGAGATGATCGACGCCAACGTGGCCGTGAGCCGCGGGCGCGGACAGCTCGCGGACCGCTTTTACGACCGTGTGATGTTTCCCATCTTTGATGAGCAGGGTCACAATATCGCCTTTGGCGGGCGCATCATGGGCGATGGTCAGCCTAAGTACCTCAACACCGCCGAGACGAGCGTGTTCCATAAAAAGCGAAACCTCTACGGCTTTAACTGGGCCAAGGAGTTTATCGTCGCGCAGGATACCGCCATCGTGGTGGAGGGCTATACCGACTGCATCGCCTGCTGGGAGGCAGGGATCAAAAACGTCGTCGCCACGCTGGGCACAGCGCTGACGGAACATCACGTTAAGACACTCACCCGTTTTGCCAAGCGCATTGTATATATGTTCGATGGCGACGCTGCCGGTCAAAAGGCTGCCCGTCGCGCGATTCAGTTTATCGAGCAGGATTCGATGGACCTTCGTTGCGTGGTGCTTCCCGACGGCAACGACCCCATGGAGTTCATCACGGCGCATGGCGGCCAGGAACTTCAGGCGCGCATTGACGCGGCCGAGCCCCTCATGGACTTTGTCTATCGTTCGCTGCAGGAGTCGAGCGACATTACCACGCCGGGCGGTCGCGCCAAAGCGCTCGAGGACGCGCTGACGCTCATCTACCCGCTGCGTGACAGTTATATGATCGACACGTACTTTATCCAGATTGCGGATCTGCTGGGTTTGGACCTGGAGACCGTGCGTGCGAGCTCCGGCCGTGTGTTTCGCGATGTCGCCAAGCGTGAGGATGCGGAGCGACGTCGTGAGCAGAGCTACGAACGTCAACGCGCGCAAGCCGAGCGCGCGGGCGGTTCACAGGGACGAAGTTCGGGCGGCGGTGCGGCCGGTGCGCGCAGTGCCGGTCGCGGTGCCTGGGCCGCGGGCGCGACGCCGCCGGTGTCCGCACCGGTCGAGGAGGACCCGTACGACTACGTTCCGCTTGATGCCTATGGGGCAGCGCCGGTGGAGGTCGACGAGGATCTGCCGCCAATCGATGTGCCAGCGGGGATGGAAAGCGCGGCACCCGTTGCCGATAGCTCAAGTGCGGCGGCAGCTCCGTCGATGCCGATTGTTTTGACCGATTTGGAGCGGAAATCCCTGGCGGGGGAGCGCGAGCTGCTGACGATGCTCACGAGCTACCCCGATCTGTTCCGCACGTATGCCGATCGTATTTGTTCTATCGAGTGGGTTGACCCGCGCCACGAGTCCATTGCGTGGGCTGTGCTGGCAACGCCGCCGGGAACCGATCCTGCGGCATGCATGGATGCGGCGCGCGCGGTGTGTCCCGAGGCGGCATCGCTTGTCAGCGCCGGGCGCATCTCGGCAACGAGTAAGCACCCGACCGAGACGAACATCGTCTTTATGCTCGATACGCTCGAGCTCTACACCATCAAACGTCGCATGCGAGCCGCGCAGGCCAAGTTGCGTCAGGACCGTTCACTCGACGATGAGGCCCGTCGCGTGCTGACTATGCAGGCGGTGCAAGATTCACAGCGCCAGCGCGAGCTCCAAAAGTCGATCGGTGGCGTGGCCGACCCGTTCCGTTTGATCGGTTTGGAGACCGCAGGTGCCGATCAGGCCTAGATGTTGTGGTCAACCAGCGTATTCTCGCCTATATCCTGTCTTTATTTTGGGTATAGACGTCTTTGTGTGTGCTAAAGTATTGAGTCCTGTGGACTACGAAGGGAGAATCTGTGCCAAAAAAGACTGAGAGCACGGGTACATGGCTGGAATCCTACGTTGCAAAGCTCATGGGCAACGGCTCAAACAGGACTTCGGTAACCGAGGACGAGATTCAGGTCGCCCTGAAGGATATCGATGTCTCTGATGAGCAGCTCAACGCGGTGTATTCCGCGCTGCGCAACAGCGGCATCCAGATTATCTCCGCGAGCGGAAACGACGACGCCCCGATGGACGTCGACGATGACGATAACGATACCGACGATTTCGACGATGACGAGCACGATTCCGGCTCGCTCGACGATCACGAGCTTAAGATGGCCCGCCAGGCCGATGCCGAGATGGGCTCTTCCAAGAGCAAGAAGAAGCGCACCGTGCGCACGTCTCGTTCGCGTTCGCGCGTGCGCGGCATCGATGCCTCCACGGTGATGCTGACCGGCGACCCGGTTCGTATGTACCTCAAGGAGATCGGTAAGGTCGACCTGCTGACCGCATCTGAAGAGGTCGATCTGGCCATGAAGATCGAGGCCGGTCTCGAGGCTACCGAGAAGCTCGAGGCTGCCGATGCAGGCGAGATCGAGCTCACCCGCGCCGAGATGCGTCGTCTTACGCGTATCGAGAACGTTGGTCTTGAGGCCAAGCAGGCGCTCATCAGCGCAAACCTGCGTCTGGTCGTCTCCATCGCCAAGCGCTATGTCGGCCGTGGCATGCTGTTCCTGGATCTGATCCAGGAGGGCAACCTCGGTCTGATCCGCGCCGTCGAGAAGTTCGACTACCAGAAGGGCTTCAAGTTCTCCACGTACGCCACGTGGTGGATCCGTCAGGCCATTACGCGCGCTATTGCCGACCAGGCCCGCACCATCCGTATTCCCGTGCACATGGTCGAGACCATCAACAAGCTCGTCCGCGTGCAGCGCCAGCTCCTCCAGGACCTGGGTCGCGACCCGACTCCCGAGGAGATCGGTGCCGAGATGGACATGAGCGCCGACCGCGTCCGCGAGATCCAGAAGATTTCGCAGGAGCCCGTGTCGCTCGAGACCCCGATCGGCGAGGAAGAGGATTCCCAGCTGGGCGACTTCATCGAGGACTCCCAGGCTATCGTTCCGCCCGATGCCGCCAGCTTCTCCATGCTGCAGGAGCAGCTCACCCAGGTGCTCGATTCGCTTGCCGATCGCGAGCGCAAGGTTATCGAGCTGCGCTTTGGCCTTGTCGACGGACATCCCCGCACGCTCGAGGAAGTCGGTCGCGAGTTTGGCGTCACGCGCGAGCGTATCCGCCAGATCGAGTCCAAGACCCTGGCCAAGCTCCGCCACCCGAGCCGTTCCAGCAAGCTCAAGGACTACATCGAAAGCTAGTCAAGCAAGAAGCGCCCTCAAGCACATCCGCTTGGGGGCGCTTTCATGTAGTCATTGGGGACGTTCTTAAACGACTAGTCGTTGGGGACGTTCTTGAATGACTAGTCGTTTAAGAACGTCCCCAATGACTGGGTCGGAAAATTTCTTAAAAAAGTTCTTGCCCTTCGCCCAATCGTCCGTATAATAAACTTCGTTGCTTGAGAGCACGCACCTATTCCTCGGTAGCTCAATGGTAGAGCACGCGGCTGTTAACCGCGCTGTTGTAGGTTCGAGTCCTACCCGGGGAGCCAGAATTTCTCAGCCCTTTCAGTTGGGCTTTTTAATTCCTCGGTAGCTCAATGGTAGAGCACGCGGCTGTTAACCGCGCTGTTGTAGGTTCGAGTCCTACCCGGGGAGCCAGGTTGTAAAACCCGTCGCTTATGCGGCGGGTTTTTTCATGCCGCGATCGCCGGTGGCGAACGTTACCGTATCAACATTTCGTGTCGAGGATATAATCGCGAACCCCGTGGCCTTAACATGGCGCGGTCGTTGTAAAATATTGGAATGATTGCTCCCACGACATGGTGCCGCGAGCACCAGAAAAGGAGATTCTTGTGTCTGAGACCATTAACGGCAGCCTGAGCGTCTCGAACGACGTTATTGCCGATATTGCCGGTTATGCCGCAATGACGTGCTATGGCGTCGTCGGTATGGCCGAACAGCTCCAGGGCGCCGAGAGCGTGCGTCTGCTTGCCGGCCAGCGCCTCCGCAAGGGCGTGCTTGTTTCCGCCGACGAGAACGGCCTCACGGTCGACCTTCACGTCGTGCTCGAGAACGGCGTCAACATGAAGTCCGTCTGCCACAATCTTTCGAGCTCCGTCGCCTTCACCCTGCAGGAGATCGCCCAGATCGATCCCGCCAGCCTTAAGATCGGCATTCACATCGACGCGCTCAAGAGCCGTCTGAACTAGCATCCGAATACGGAGATTTCACCACTCATGATTGCAAAGACCATTCGCACCTGTTTTCCGATCGCTGCGGCTGCCGTTTCCGAAAAGGCCGAGGAGATCAACAAGCTCAACGTCTTCCCCGTACCCGACGGTGACACCGGCACCAATATGTCGCTCACGCTCGCCTCGGTGACCAAGGAGCTTTCCGCCCTTCCCGCCGATGCCGACATGGAGGCCATTGCTGGTGCCATCACCCACGGCTCCCTGATGGGCGCCCGCGGCAACTCCGGTGTCATCACCTCGCAGATTCTGCGTGGCGTGGCCGAGGGCCTTGTCTCTGCCGATGAGCCCATTACGTCCGCCAATATCGCCTTCGCCTTCCGCCGTGCCGTCAAGGTCGCCTTCCAGGCCGTCCGCAAGCCCATCGAGGGCACGATTCTCACGGTGCTGCGTGATGTCTCGACCAAGGCCGACGAGTGCGAAAAGAAGAAGTTCTCGGCCGAGGACGCGCTCGATGCTATCGTCGTCGAGGCCTACCAGTCCGTCGCCCGCACGCCCGATTTGCTGCCCGTTCTGAAGGAGAACGGAGTGGTCGACTCCGGCGCTTTTGGCTTTGCCATCTTCCTTGAGAACTTTGTTGCCGCCGCGCTTGGTCGCAGCACCGTTGTCGAGGATTTCTCCGCCACGTTTGATTCCGCTGGCTCTGCCCGTGACGCGGCCCTTGGTCGCGTTGAGATCGAGGCTAACGACGACTGGGAGGGCTCGGAGTTCCGCTACTGCAACGAGTTCCTCTTTAAGGCCGATGCCCCCTTTGACGAGGACGAGTGCCTTAAGTTCCTAGGTTCCATGGGCGACTGCGAGCTGCTCGTGGGTGCCTACCCCGACTACAAGATCCACGTGCACTCCAACACCCCCAACCTGGTGCTCGAGCATATGCTGCAACTTGGTCAGATCTACGAGGTCTTTATCCACAACATGGAGATGGAGGCCCACGACCGTACCGCTAAGATCCACGAGGACCAGGAGAAGGCCGCCGAGCCCGCCAAGGCGCTGGGTTTTGTCGCCGTTGCCGCCGGTTCCGGCGAGGCCGATATCCTCAAGTCCCTCGGCGTCGATGTGATCGTGTCTGGTGGCCAGACCATGAACCCCTCGACCGCCGACTTGCTGGGCGCCGTCGACCAGGTCAACGCGACCTCGGTCATCATCCTGCCCAACAACGGCAACATCCGCATGGCTGCCGAGGCCGCTGCCTCCGCCTGCACCGACAAGAAGGTTGCCGTCGTTCCCACCAAGACCGTCCCGCAGGCCTTCTCCGCGCTGTTCGCGGTCCTGCCCGATTCCGAGCTCGAGGATGCTGTTGCCGCCATGGTCGATGCCATCAGCGAGGTCCGCGATGGCGAGGTCACCCGCGCCGTTCGCGACTCCAGCGCTTCTGACGGCTCGCCGATTCACTCCGGTGACGTCATGGGCATCATCGCCGGCTCCATCGATGTGGTCGGCTCCGACGTGAAGCAGGTCACGCTCGACTGCATCAACCGTATGCAGGAGGAAGAGGAGGGCGACGCGTTGACGATTCTGGCCGGCGAGGAACTGTCCGATGAGGCCTTCCAGGAGATCGTCGACGCTATCGAGGAGGCTCAGCCCGATCTGGAGATCGATGCCCATCGTGGCGAGCAGCCGCTCTATCCCGTGATCTTCTCGATCGAGTAGGCTCTGCCTATGTCCGAGCTGTGCTCCGTGCCGCGCGTCTCGGAGCGCTTTGCCCAGAGCAATGCGCTCGACGAGGATATCGCGCGACTCAAATTTGTTTCGGGTAAACGTGAGGAGGCCCTTCGCCGTCTGGGAATTCGGACGGTGGGGGACCTCCTCCTCCATATTCCTCATCGCTACCTGGACTTTACTCGCTCGTGGTCCATCGAGATGGCGCCCATCGGTACCGTGTGCACCATCATCGCCACGGTCGACCGTATTGTCCAAAAGCAGCCCCGTCCGCGTATGCAGGTGACTGAGGTCTCGCTCGTGGACGAGACGGGCGTGCTGCAAGTCGCCTTTTTCCGTCAGCCCTGGATTGCCCAACAGCTTAAGCAGGGTGACCGCCTGGCCGTTATGGGCAAGGTCGAATTTGCCTATGGCTTTAAGCAGATGGCCTCGCCCCATTTTGAAAAGCTCGAGGACGGGCGCGCCGCCGGTACCATTTTGCCGGTCCACTACGTAAGTGACGGCGTGAGTCAGGCATGGATGCGCCGTATCGTGAGCGGTGCGCTCGAAGTGGTCGCCAATCCGTTCGATCCCATTCCCGCGCCGCTGCGCGCAAAGCGGAAGCTCATGAGCAATGCCCGTGCGCTGCGCTCGATCCACTTTCCCTCGAGCATGGCCGAGCGCGACATCGCGCGCCGGCGTTTTGCCTACGAGGAGTGTCTCTACTTGCAGCTCGCGCTGCGTCTGCGCAACGATGGCGGTATGGTCGACGTGGTGCCTTATGCGCATGCCGCGGGCGAGCATTTGACTGCGCTTAAACAGGCCCTGCCGTTTTCGCTGAGCGATGAGCAGGAGGCTGCATTTCAAGACATCCTGCATGACATGTGCGATGGCGGTCGCGTGATGAACCGTCTGCTGCTGGGCGACGTCGGTACCGGTAAGACCGCCGTTGCCGCCTGCGCATTGGCGGTTGCGGCCGATAGCGGCACTCAGGCCTGCGTTATGGCGCCCACGGGCGTGTTGGCGCGTCAATATGCCGATAAGACCGGCCCCTTGCTCTCGCAGGCTGGCATAACCTGGGCGCTCCTGACGGGCGCCACGCCGGCGGCCGAGCGTGAACAGATTCATGCGCGGCTCCAGTCTGGCGAGCTCGACGTGCTCTTTGGTACCCATGCGGTGCTTTCGGAGAACGTCACGTTCAAGCATTTGTCGCTTGTGGTGATCGACGAGCAGCACCGCTTTGGCGTGGGCCAGCGTAACGCTCTACGCGCAAAAGGCCCGGGTGCCGACTTGTTGGTCATGACTGCCACGCCGATCCCGCGCACGCTGGCGCTTTCGGTGTACGGCGACCTGGATACGAGCATCATCCGCCATCGTCCCGTTCCGGGTGCCGGCGTGACGACGCGCGTTCTCACCGAGCCGAGTCGCGACCTGGCCTATGGCGCCATTCGCGAGGCGCACGAAAAGGGGCAGCAAGCCTATGTGATCTGTCCGCTCGTGGAGCCGAGCGATTCGGCCGATGAGCTCGAAGACGTACCCGGCATCGCTCGCGACGACGAAGGCCGCGTGACCGTGCCCGTGCCGTTGCATGACACGGCGACCGAGCTCGATCGCCTTCGTCTGGCATTACCGGGGCTTACCATCGAGCGTCTTCATGGCCGCATGCCGGCGGGGGAGAAGGACCGGGTCATCGATGCCTTTAAGCGTGGCGAGATCGATGTGCTCGTCTCGACCACGGTGGTCGAGGTGGGCGTTGACGTGCCCAACGCCACCGTCATGGTCATCGAGAATGGCGAGCGCTTTGGTTTGGCGGCTTTGCACCAGCTGCGCGGGCGCGTAGGCCGCGGCAGCGTGTCGGGTACGTGCCTGGTCATGACGCACTCCAAGGGCAACGGCGGCGCGTCGGCGGCACAAGACCGCCTCCAGTCGCTCGAGAAGACCTCGGACGGCTTTACGCTCGCCCAGATGGACCTGCGTCTGCGCCACGAGGGCGAAATCCTGGGTTACCGCCAGCATGGCGGCGTGACCTTGCGCTTTGTTGACCTCGATGCCGACGAGGAATTGATCGAGTGGGCCCATTTGGACGCGGTCGAGCTCTTGCGGTATGCTTGCAATCTTGACTCCGTGGCGACGCGCCCCTTGCGCGACGCGGTCGCCACGCGGTATCGACACATCTTTAAGGAGGTCAGCGGAGGATGAGAATCATCGGCGGCGAATGGCGCGGTCGTAAGATCGAGGAGCCCCGTGGTCGCGATGTCACCCGCCCCACGACCGATCGCGTGCGCGAGGCGTGCGCATCTATGGTCATGTCGGCATTCGACTTCGATCTGGACGAGGTCCGCGTGCTGGATGCCTTTGGCGGCTCCGGCGCCTTGGGCATTGAGATGCTCTCGCGTGGCGCCCGCTCGCTCACCACGTTCGAGATCGATCGCAACGCTGCTCGTCTGATTACCAAGAATATCGAATCGCTCTGCCGCGACCGTGCGCGTTGGCGCGTGGTGACGGGTGACGTGCTGGCAAGCGCTTCGCGCGGCCGCGTGCCGGGCGGTCCCTTTGACCTGGTCCTGCTCGATCCGCCCTATGCTTTTGGCGCTGAGCCGGTCGAGGAGCTGCTGCAGAACCTGGCTCAGCAAGGCTTGCTGGCGCAGGGTGCCTACGCGCTCTTTGAGCACGCTGCCGCCGACGCGGGCGCTCACCCGACCGGTTTTGAGACCGTGCGCGAGAAGCGCTACGGCATAACTTCGGTTGACCTGCTTCGTTGGGTTGGCAACGGCGAGGATGATAGCAACGATAGCGACGCACCCACGGAGGATGCCCATGAGTGACACCATTAACCGCGTAATCGTCCCGGGCACCTTCGATCCCATCACGTTTGGCCATATCGATGTCATCCGCCGCGCCCGCCGCATCTTTCCCAGCGTGATCGTTGCCGTTGCCGAGTCGCAGGGCAAAAACGGCGTCGGCACCACGTTTATGCTCGACGAGCGCGTGGCGCTTGCCCGTGAAGCGCTCGGTGATATTGACGGCGTCGAGGTGCTGCCCTTCACCGGTCTCTTGGTCGATTTTGCCCGCGAACAGGGAGCAGGAGCCGTGGTCAAGGGTCTGCGTGCCATGACCGACTTTGAGTACGAGCTGCAGCAGGCCGACCTCAACTACCGCCTGGACAACGAGCTGGAGTCCATCTTTGTCATGAGTGCGCCGCAGTACGGCTATATCTCGAGCTCGGTGGTTCGCCAGATTGCCTCGCTCGGCAGCGACGTCTCTAATTTTGTTCCGTCCAATGTGGTCAAGGCGCTCAAACATCGCTTTTCGTGACGTTTTTTAATGCCTGGTGGCATGTGGTAAACTAACACGATGATATGTTACCTATGAAAGGAGACCGGATGCCGGGCGAGAATTTTCCTGGCGACAGGATCGTGAGTCTTGTCGACGAGCTCGAGGGGCTCATCGAAGAGGCTAAGACGCCGTTCGGCAAGAACGCCCAGATGAAGGTTATCGACGCCGACGTCTTCTTTAACATCCTCGACGAGATCCGCATGAGCTATCCCGAGGAATGGCAGAAGTCCCGCCGTATCCTCAAGGAGCGCGAGGAGCTTATGGCTTCCGCCGCCGCTCAGGCCGATTCCATCATCGCCGATGCTCAGCAGCAGGCCCTCACCATTGCCGGTGAGCAGGAGATCGTCCGCTTAGCGCAGCAGCAGGCCGACGACATTCGCGACCGTGCCCAGCAGTACGAGCGCGAGACGCGCTATGCCGCCGAGGACTACGCCGAGCAGGTCTTTACGCACCTCGAGGAGAACCTCAAGAGCCTGACCGGCACCGTCACCCGTTGCCGTCAGCAGCTCAACGAGGGTGCCGCCCAGCAGAATGGTCAGTGGTAATGGCTGAGTTCCCGAGCGTTACCGTCGATCTTTCCGAGCAGCTCGAGTTTCCCGGAGATTCGTATCCGCTGACCGGCAAGGTCGATGTCGCCACCTATACGGTGGGCGAGAAGGAGTACCAGCTGCAGGACGGCATTGACTACGACGTTGTCTTTACCAATGCCGGCACCGGTGTTCTGCTTACGGGCATGGTCCGCGCTCACGCAACCGGTGAGTGCGACCGCTGCCTGGAGCCCGCTTCGTTTGATATTGCCGGCGAGATCGAGGAATTCTATCTCTTTAACGAGCCCGAGGACCCCGAGGCCTACGAAGACGGCTACGAGCTGCTGGGCGAGGATCGCATCGTCGATTTGGGCGAGCCCATCAACGACGCGGTCGTCATGGACACGCCGTTCGTTGTCCTGTGCAAGCCCGATTGTCGCGGCCTGTGCCCCACCTGCGGCATCAATCTCAACGTCGAGCAATGCGATTGCGCCGCTCAAGCAGAGGCCGAATGGGCCGCTGCCACGGAAAATCCATTTGCAGCATTGAAGAATCTCAAGCTTGACGAGTAAAACTGTGGTAGTATCGCTACTTGCGCGTAATCGCCACACTGGATAGTTCATAAGGAAGGTCACTATGCCCGTACCTAAACAAAAGCAGGGTCGTATCCGCACTCACACCCGCCGTTCCGCCAACATGAAGATCTCGGCTGCGGCTCAGTCCACGTGCCCCCGTTGCGGCGCTGTCAAGCTCCCGCACCACGTGTGCCCCAGCTGCGGTTTCTACAAGGACCGCGAGGTTATCGTTACCGAGTAACTGTATACTCTGGATGCGATGCCGTTCCAACTGGAACCACAATGGCCGGCTCAATGAGTCGGCCATTTTTGTATAAGGAGCATGTATATGAGTAACGTTCGCGTTTGTGTAGACGTTGTGGGCGGAGACGAGAAGCCTCAGGTTGTCCTCGACGGTATCGAGGCGGCGCTTGCGGCGGATCCCGATATCGAGGTCATAGCCGTCGGTCCCGCAGAGATCGTGAACCCCTTTGCCGCGGCTCACGCTCGCGTTGAGGCCTTGGAGGCGCCCGATGTTATCGCCATGGATGACGATCCCATTCGAGCCGTGATGACCAAGCGCAAGTCCTCGATCGTGCTTGCCTGTCGCGCTATCAAGAAGGGTAACGCGGATGCGTTCTTCTCTGCCGGCTCCACTGGCGCCATGACCGCTGCCGCTACCGCCTACGTGACGCCGTTTAGGTATCAGGCCGAGGGCAAGAAGCAGCCGGTGCGTCCGTGCCTCACCAATGCACTGCCCAACCGCGCCGGCGGCCTGACGGTCCTGTGCGACATGGGCGCCAACCCCGATGTCGAGGTCGACGACATGGTGCGTTTTGCCCAGATGGGTAGCGCCTATGCGCGCGTCGTCTTGGGCATTGAGCATCCCCGCGTCGGTCTGCTCGGCAACGGCACTGAGGATGAGAAGGGCTCCAACTTTACCAAGGCGTGCTTCCCTGCCATGAAGGCCGCCGTTCCCGGCTTTGTGGGCAACTGCGAGGGTACCGACCTGACCTCGGGTAACTTTGACGTCGTCGTTGCCGATGGCATGTCGGGCAACATCGCGCTCAAGGCAACCGAGGGCGCCGCTAAGTTTTTGCTGCAAGAGCTCAAGGGTGCCTTTATGGCTTCGCTCGGCACCAAGATCGCCGCGCTGCTCATCAAAAAGCAGATGCGCGAGATCAAGGCAAAGCTCTCGGGCGATGCCAAAGGCGGTGCCATTCTGCTGGGCCTGCGTGGCGTGGTCCTGATCGGCCACGGTGCTACCTCGGTCGAGGCCGTCAAAAACGGTACGCTTGCCGCTGCGGAGGCCGTGCGCGCCGGGCTGGTCGAGAACGTTGCCAACTCTATGGACGGCATCGTTTTGTAGGAGCGAGTTAGAGCGCTGTTATGTGCCTCGCGGCCTTCGTCGTGGGGTAGAATCAAAACCGTGACTGGCGTTGCGCTTGCGGTGCCAGCGCGTTGATGTTCACGCAATACGAGAGGAAGCGCTATGGACCGCTCCGAAATCTTCGATAAGATCGCCGAAGTCGCCGCTGACGTTCTGGGCGTCGATGTCGCCGACATTAGCGACGAGACTACCTTTGACGATCTCGATGCCGATTCGCTTGAGCGTCTGCAGCTGGTGACGGCCATCGAGGACGAGTTCGACCTCGAGATCGATGACGAGACCCTGCTGTCGCTCAACTCTGTCGCCGACGCTGTCGACGCTATTGAAAACGCCAAGGAGGCCTAAGTCTTGGCTTTATCTCAACGACTCGCGCGCGCCCAGGAAATCCTGGGCCACGAGTTCAATAACAAGGTGCTGCTGCGCGCGGCGCTCACGCACCCTTCTGCCGTGGAAGGTCAGCCCGTCTCGGCGAGCTATGAGCGCCTTGAGTTTTTGGGCGATTCCATTTTGGGCGCCGTGGTTGCCCGCTCGCTCTTTGAGTCCTATCCGGAGTTTGACGAGGGCAAGCTTACGCGCCTGAAGGTGTCGCTCGTCTCGGGCGCCACGCTGTCCGAGGTGTCCCATGAGCTGGGCATTGACGGCATCATTATCTTTGGTGCCTCCGAGACCGGCACGGGCGCGCGCGGCCTGCATTCGGCGCTCGAGAACGTCTACGAGTCGCTCGTGGGCGCCCTGTACCTGGATGCCGGCTGGGACGCTGCGGCGGAGTTCATCCACCGCACGCTTAAGCCGCACCTGGCCTCCGAGCGTGCCGAGCATCCTGCGAACCCCAAGTCGTTTTTGCAGGAGTGCGTGCAGGCCGACGGCCACGAGCCTCCCGCGTATAAGCTGGTCGGCTCCGAGGGCCCCGCGCATGCGCCCACCTTTACCGCTGTGGTGCTCATCGACGGTATCCGCCAGGGCCGCGGCACCGGTTCCTCCAAGAAGGAAGCCGAGGGAGCCGCTGCGCTCGAGGCACTCGACCGCATGGGCTACACCACCAACGGCGTGATTCTCAACAAGAAGCCTGTTTAAGCGAGGAACCGTGTATCTCAAGTCCCTCACGCTCAAAGGGTTCAAGTCGTTTGCCGACCGCGCCCATATGACGTTTGAGCCGGGCCTAACCGTCATCGTCGGTCCCAACGGCTCGGGAAAATCGAACATCTCCGACTCGATTCTGTGGGTCCTGGGCGAGCAGAGCGCCAAGCAGCTGCGCGGCCAGGCCATGGAAGACGTCATTTTCTCGGGCTCGTCGGCGCGCAAGCCGGTGGGCGTGGCCGAGGTCACGCTGGTGCTCGATAACTCGGACCATATGCTGCCCGTCGACTTTGACGAGGTCGCCATCACCCGTCGTATGTACCGCTCGGGCGAAAGCGAGTACCTCATCAACTCGAGCCCGTGCCGCCTGATGGACATTCAGGACATCCTGCACGACTCGGGCCTGGGCAAGGATACGCATTCCATCATTAGCCAGGGCAAGCTCGATGCCATTTTGCAGAGCCGCCCCGAGGAGCGCCGTGCCCTCATTGAGGAGGCCGCCGGCATCTCCAAACACAAGCGTCGCAAGGAACGTGCGCTCAAAAAGATTAAATCGATGGACGAGCACCTGACCCGTGCCCGCGACATCAACAAGGAAATCGCCCGTCAGCTGCGACCGCTGGAGCGTCAGGTCGATCGCGCGCGCAAGTACAAAGAGCTGTCCTCGCGCGCGAACGAGCTTACGCAGATGCTGGCAGTCGATGAGCTCCGTTCGCTGCAATCGCAGTGGAACGACCTGGAGAGCCGCTCTAAGGAGGGCGCCGCCGAGCTGGAGCTCGCGCAGTACCGCTTGGGTGAGAAAGAGCGCGAGCTCGAGAAGCTCCAGGTCATGCTCGAGGAAAAGGGCCTGTTTGTAGGAGACTTAGGCGAGCAGCGCCGCCATATGCAAGATGTGGTCGGTCGCATTAACTCCGACATGCGTCTGCTCGAGGAAAAGGGCCATAACATGGTGTCGCGCCTGTCCGACATGCGCGGTCAGATCTCGGGCTCCGAGCATCAGCGCCGTCGCGTGGTCGAGGAGCTCGAGGATGCGCGCGCCCAGCTCGAGGAAGTGACCGGCGCGCATATGCAGGCCCAGGAGGACGTTGACGCCGCTGGTCCTGCCGCCGCCGAGCTTCACGAGCGCCGCGGGGCGCTTGATGCGCAGATTTCGCAGCTCACGCGCGAGCAGCGCGATGTGCAACGCGTTGCCGATAATGCTGCGCTCGAGCTTGCCAAGGTAAAGGATTCGCTTTCCAATGCCGAGGTCGAGGACAACATGTATGCCTCGCGCCTGGAGCAGATCGATGAGCAGCTCGAGGAGGTCACGGCATCGCTTGAGAGCCGCCGCGACCGTGCTGAGGAGCTTGAGAGCGCCCTTGAGGCGGCTCGTCAGGCCCAGAGCGATGCGCGCGAGGCCACCGAGACGGCGCGCGCTGCCCTCAAGGACCTGCGTGCCCGCGAGAGCGAGGCGCGCAACAAGCTGTCCGAGGTGCGCTCAGAGCTCGCGAGCCAAAAGAAGCTCGATGCTCGCATGGCCGACAGCTCGCCGCTGGTGAGTCGTCTGGTGGGCGCGCTGGGCGATGATGTTTCGGGTCGTCTGGGCGATGTGCTCGAGGCACCGCGTGAGCTTGAAGGCCTGGTTGAGCAGCTGCTCGCCGGCGATATCGATGCCCTGTTGTTCGATAACGCTGCCGCACTTGAGCGCGCCGGTCGTGCTGCGCTGGACCAGAAGAAGGCTTCGGGCGAGGCGCTGCTGGTGGCGCGCAGTGTGAGCGGCTCTGCGGCCGCCGAGGGTGCCGCCGGTACCCGTCTTGTTGATCGCTTGTCCGTGCGTGCGGGCTACGGTCCGGTCGTCGAGGCATTGCTCGGCAGCTATTACGTGGTCGATGACTTGGCTGCCGCTCTTTCCGCGCCGGTCGTTGATGGCGTGACCTATGTGACTCCCGATGGCGCACGCGTTGCCTGCGGCGGCCTGGTTCGCGTGGGGCTTGATGCTGGCGAGGCTTCGGGTGCTCTGGAGCGCAAGCGTCGTATCCGCGAGCTGGAAGGCCTGGAGCCCGATCTTGCTGCCGTGTTTGAGCATGTTTCGGATCAGGTCGTCGAGGCCAATGCGGCCGTCGAGGAGGCGCGTGCCGCCGAGGGCGATGCCGCCGGCGAGATCGCCCGTCTTGAGGGCGAGCGCCGCTCGCTGCTTTCCGAGATCGGCCGCCTGGAGCAGAGTGCCAACAATGCCGAGGTCGAGCGCGTGCGCATTTCCAAGCGCCGCGAGCAGGCCGCAGAGGCCGTTCGTGCCGCACGTCCGCGCGTGGACGAGCTCACTCGTTCGCGTGACGAGTCCCGTGCGCAGGCGAGCGACTTAGGCTTGCAGATTGCCGAGGCCAACGACGAGCTCGATCGCGTGCGCCGTGACGATTCCGAGGCAGCCGGTAAGCTCGCCGACGCCAAGGTGCGCCTGGCCCAGACGAGCGAGCGTCTTCGTTCTCTGAGGGGCCGCGTGCCCGACCTGGAGCATCGCCTGGAGGGTATCGACCGTCGTATCCGCGGAACACGCCAGGCCTCGCGCTCGCTTGAGCTGCTGCGCCTTCGCGTCGATCCCATGCACGAGCGCTATTCTGCCCTGTTGGAGCGCGCCTCGGATTGGGCTGCGCGCCTGCGCGATCAGGCAACGCTTGAGGAGGCGGACTCGGCTTCGCTTAAGAAGACCATCGAGGACGCCAAGACCGAGGTCGCCCGCGCCAAAGAGAGGGTCGATGCTGCCGCCACGACGCAAAATGAGTTCAAGGTGGCGCGCGGCAAGCTCGAGGTGCAGGTCGAGGCTGCCATCAAGGCCATCACCGCCGACGGTACCACGGTACTCGAGGAAGCACTCATGCTGCCGGCGCCCACCGATCGCGACGCTGCCGAGCGCGAGCTCAACCAACTCGTGCGCCAGATCAACAACCTGGGTCCTGTGAACCAAGTCGCCATGGAGGAGTACGAGCAGCTCAAGCGCCGCGCCGATTACATCGAGGAGCAACTGGCCGATCTGGAGAGCGCGCGCAAGGCGCTCACCAAGATCACCGTGGCGATTGACCGCAAGATGCGCAAGGCGTTCCTGGTGACGTTTGAGAAGGTCGACGCGAACTTCCGCGAGATCTTCGCCATGCTCTTCCCGGGTGGTCAGGCTCACCTTGAGATGACCGATCCCGAGCATCCTGCCGAGACGGGCATTGAGGTCGTGGCGCAGCCGCGCGGCAAGCGTATCACCAAGATGATGCTCATGTCCGGTGGCGAGAAGAGCCTGACGGCGCTCGCTCTGCTCTTTGCCGTATACCGTACGCGCACGGTGCCGTTCTATGTGCTGGACGAGGTCGAGGCCGCGCTCGACGACGCCAACCTGTCCAAGCTCATCGGTGCTCTCGATGTGCTGCGTTCCGATACGCAGCTCTTGGTAATCTCGCATCAGCGCCGTACTATGGAGGATGCTGACGTTCTCTACGGCGTCTCGATGCAAGCCGACGGCGTCAGTCGCGTCGTCTCGCAAAAACTCGATCGCGAAACCGGAAAGGTCGTGAATTCATAATGGGATTCTTTGACGCACTCTCGCGCGGACTTGAGCGCAGCCGCGAGGCCCTCAACGAGGTCTTCTACTTTGGCGGTGAGGTCGACGAGGATTTTTGGGAGGACCTTGAGGACACCCTCGTTATGGGTGACATGGGTGCCGAGGTCGCCATTCAGGTCTCCGATGACCTGCGCGACGCCGCTGCCAAGAAGAACCTCAAGACCGCCCCGCAGCTTCGCCGCGCCCTGGCCGAGCAGCTCGAGGGCCATTTTGTGCCTGTTGAGCGCGACCCGTTTTCCGATACGCCGAGCTGCGTGCTGTTTGTCGGTATCAACGGCGCCGGCAAGACCACCACGGTCGGCAAGATTGCGAGCGCCATGGCCGCCCGCGGCAAGAACGTGGTGATCGGTTCGGCCGACACCTTCCGCGCCGCTGCCATCGAGCAGCTCGATGTGTG
Organism: uncultured Collinsella sp.; assembly: GCA_958452935.1. Taxonomy (GTDB): domain Bacteria; phylum Actinomycetota; class Coriobacteriia; order Coriobacteriales; family Coriobacteriaceae; genus Collinsella. Next base: position 64,815 of record CAUDVX010000006.1, read on the forward strand.
GGGTCAGCGTGCCGGCGTACCGGTTATCAAGCGTGACCGCGGCTCCGATCCGGCGAGCGTGTGCTATGACGTGCTCGACGAGGCCGATAAGCGCGGCAGCGACCTGGTGCTCATCGATACCGCCGGCCGTCTGCACACGAGCCCCGAACTCATGCGCGAGCTCGCCAAGGTGGTCAATGTGACCCGTAAGCGCGCCGCCAATATGGCCGCCGGTCCCATGCCGGTCTCGGTCGTGCTTGTGATCGATGCCGCCACTGGTCAGAACGGTCTGAACCAGGCGCTCGAGTTTAACGAGGCGCTGGGCCTGGACGGTATTATCATGACTAAGCTCGACGGCACGGCTAAGGGTGGTATCGCCATGGCCGTGGCCGAGAAGCTCAAGCTCCCGATCCTTCGCATCGGCGTGGGCGAGCAGGTCGATGACCTACAGGAGTTTAACGCCAAAGATTTCTGCCGCGCCCTGGTGGGCGAGTCCAACTAAGGAGTAACCAGTGTTTGATTCCCTGAGCGATCGCCTCAACGACACATTTGACCGCCTGCGCGGCAAGGGTAAGCTGACCGAGGCCGATATCACTTCGGCCATGCGCGACATTCGCATGGCGCTACTCGAGGCCGACGTCAACTTTAAGGTCGTTAAGGAGTTCGTTGCCAAGACCAAGGAGCGCTGCATGACCGCCGAGGTCATGGAGTCGCTGTCGCCGGCGCAAAACGTCGTCAAGATCGTGCTCGACGAGCTCACCGAGATGCTTGGCTCAACCGAGAGCAAACTCGTCTTTAGCAACCGCATTCCCAATGTCATCATGCTCGTGGGCCTGCAGGGCTCCGGTAAGACCACGGCGGCCGTAAAGCTGGCCTACCTGCTCAAGAAGCAGGGCCGCTCGCCGCTGCTCGCCGCGTGCGATGTCTATCGTCCCGCCGCTGCCGACCAGCTGGCCACGCTCGGTGGCGAGATCGGCGTGCCGGTCTTCCGCGGTGACGGCGAGCACCCGGTCGATATCGCCAAGGGTGCCATCCAGGAGGCCGTCGACCACCTGCGCGACGTGGTGATCGTCGATACCGCCGGTCGTCTTCAGATCGACGAGCAGATGATGCAGGAGGCCGTCGACATCAAGAAGGCTGTCAAGCCCGACCAGGTGCTGATGGTCGTCGATGCCATGACCGGCCAGGACATCGTCAACGTCGTCTCGACCTTCGCCGATCGCACCGACTTTGACGGTGTGATTATCTCCAAGCTCGACGGCGATGCCCGTGGCGGTGGCGCACTTTCGGTGCGTCAGGTGACCGGCAAGCCCATCAAGTTTGTGAGCATGGGCGAGAAACCCGATTCGCTGGAGCCGTTCTATCCCGATCGCATGGCCAAGCGTATTCTGGGCATGGGCGATGTCGTAGGTATTATCGAGAAGGCTCAGGAGGCAGCCGATGCAGAGCAGCTTGAGGCTGCCGAGCGTATGCTGCGCGAGGGCTTCACCATGAACGACATGCTCGACCAGATGAAGGCCGTCAAAAAGATGGGCGGCATGAAGGGTATCCTGGGCATGCTTCCCGGTGGCCAGCGCGCGCTCAACCAGATGGGCGGCAACCTGGACGAGGGCATCTTCGACAAGAACGAGGCCATCATCATGTCGATGACCAAGGAGGAGCGCCTGCGTCCCTCCATCATCAACGGCCAGCGTCGCGCGCGTATCGCCAAGGGCGCCGGCGTAACCCCCACCGAGGTCAACAGCCTTATGAAGCAGTGGGGCGAGATGAATAAGATGATGGGCCGCATGCGCACGATAGCCAATCAGGCACAGGCCGGCGGCAAGAAGGGCAAAAAGGGTAAGAAGGGCAAGAAAATGCGCATGCCCAATATCCCTGGCCTGGACGCTATGGGTCTGGGCGGCATGGGCGGCCTGGGTACGGGCGGTCCCAAGTCCGATATGGAGCTGCTGCGCCAGATGGAAGCGCAGATGCGTAATAAGAAATAAGGCTGTAATTCCAGCTTGATATGGCAAAGGCCACTCGGAAGCTACCGGGTGGCCTTTGTTGTTGGCTTTGATTGTTGGGCTGTGCTTAGCGTCGTGCCCTGAGCTCGCGGTGCCGTGCCGTTAGTGGCAGCCGCAGCCCTCGTGGCCCTCGTGCTCGTGATGACCGTGGCAGTTGCAGGACTCGCCATGTTCGTGGGCGTGGTCGTGGTCGTGGCAGCCGCACGTGGCCTCGCCGTTCTGTGCGAGCGTGCCGGCGATAAGGGCCTCGACGCAAGCGTCGCAGCTGCCCTGGGCGCCTGCGTATACCGTGATGCCGGCTTGGGCAAGCGCGTTGATAGCGCCACCGCCGATACCGCCGCAGATGAGAGTGTCCACGCCGCCCTTGGCGAGCAGGCCCGCAAGGGCACCGTGGCCGGTGCCGCCGGTGCCCACGACCTGCTCGTTGAGCACCTTGCCGTCCTGAATGTCGTAGATCTTGAACTGCTCGCTGCGGCCAAAGTGCATAAAGATGTTGCCGTTGTCGTACGTGGTTGCCACCCTCATGGTGCCGACCTCCTTTGCTGGCCATGCGGCCGTTTTCGTGGTAATGGGGGAGTACGCGATATTGCCGCCCTCGATGACAATCGCCCGTCCATTGACCAGCGCGTTTGCCACCTTGCGATGCGCGCGGCTGCAAATTGCCGCCACCGTGGCGCGGGCAATGCCCATGTGCTGGGCGACGGCCTCCTGATTGAGGCCTTCCAGGTCGCACAGCCGCAGGACTTCGAGCTCGTCGACCGTCATATCGATGGCGTCTCCACTGGCTAGGCCGTCAGGGGTAAAGCCGCGGTATTCGGGGATGATCCCGACGCGGCGCAGTTTTTCGCGTCTTCCTGCCATGCGCACTCCTTATCTGACATATGTCAACAATAGAATAGCGAACGCGCAGAATTGCGCAAGGAATTTCTGGCATATGTCAGAAAGTGAGGGCTTATGTTTGGGCTGTGGGGCCGCGTGCGCCTGGGCTACAATGAATCTCGCTTATAGACGACTGACAGGAGGGTCAATGAGCAAGGCTGATCAACAGTTTGTAGCCATGTGCCGCGATATTCTGGACCATGGCACCACGACCGAGGGCCAAAAGGTCCGCCCGGTGTGGGAGGATGGCGCCCCTGCCTATACCATTAAAAACTTTGGTGTCACGGCGCGCTATGACCTGCGCGAAGAGTTCCCGGCACTTACCCTGCGCCGTACGGCGCTTAAGTCTGCTATGGACGAGATCCTGTGGATCTATCAGAAGAAGTCCAATAACGTGCATGACCTCAACAGCCATATCTGGGATGAGTGGGCCGACGAGACCGGTTCCATCGGCAAGGCCTACGGGTATCAGATTGGGCAGAAGAGCCATTATGCCGAGGGTAACTTTGACCAGATGGACCGCGTGCTGTACGACCTTAAGAACACGCCGTACAGCCGCCGCATTATGACGAACACCTATGTGTTTAGCGATCTGTCCGAGATGCACCTGTATCCGTGCGCCTACAGCGTGACGTATAACGTGACGCAGCGCCCGCAGGATGACAAACCGACGCTCAACATGATTCTCAACCAGCGTAGCCAGGACATTTTGGCCGCGAACAACTGGAATGTGTGCCAGTATGCCATTTTGCTGATGATGGTCGCGCAGTCGGTCGATATGATCGCTGGCGAGCTGCTGCATGTGATCGCCGATGCCCACATTTACGACCGTCATGTCGATATCGTCCGCGAGCTTATCGAGCGTCCGCAGTTTGCGGCTCCCAAGGTAACGCTCAACCCCGATGTGCATGATTTCTACGCGTTTACGACCGATGATCTGATTGTTGAGGGCTATGAGCACGGCCCGCAGGTCAAGAACATCCCCATTGCGGTGTAGGTGACGCGCATGACGTGTAAGCTTTCTGCCATTGTCGCTGTGTGCGATGACTGGGGCATTGGCTGCGAGGGTGACATGGTCGTGTCCAATCGCTCCGATATGCGCCATTTTGTAGCGTGCACCAAAGGTTGCCCGGTCATTATGGGACGCAAGACACTTCTGAGTTTTCCCGGCGGACGACCGCTCAAGAATCGCCGCAATATCGTGCTCACCCGCGACGAGAGCTTTGCTGCCGAGGGTGTCGACGTGGTGCATAGCGTCGACGAGGCCTTGGCCGCCGTGGCCGATGAGCCCATTGCGTGGGTGATTGGCGGCGGCGAGGTGTATCGACAGTTCTTGCCGTATTGCGTCGAGGCCGAGGTTACGCATAACCATTGCGTGCATGACGTGGATACGTACTTTCCCGATCTGGATGCCGATCCCGCGTGGGAGATTGCGAGGCGTGGCGGTGTTGCCACGATTGCCGCGGGCGAGGGTGACGAGGGTCTCGATTATGAGTTCGTGACGTATCGTCGCGTTGAGGCGTAAATCGTCTGGCGTGAACGGTATCATCGGATTATTTGAATGCATGGGGCGGCGCTTAGCGTCGCCTCGTTTGGTATAGATGTGCTGTAAAGAAAGGTGCGGGCTGGCTGCTATGACTGATGCCGTTGAGGTGCTCCGAATCGATTCGCTCGAGGACGAGCGGCTCGATGCCTACGTGCGACTGACCGAGCGCGAGCTGCGCTGCGTGCTGGAGCCGCAAAAGGGCATCTTTATCGCCGAGAGTGCCAAGGTTATCGAGCGCGCGGTGCGCGCCGGATACGAGCCGGTGAGCTTTCTTTTGGGCGAACGCTGGCTCGACCAGATGATGCCGCTGTTTGAGCGCCTGGCGGTACGCGAAGGTGCGGGCCCGGTTCCCGTGTTCGTGGCCTCGATGGAGCTTATGGAGCAGCTGACGGGCTTTAACGTGACGCGCGGTGCGCTCGCGGCATTCCGTCGTCCGCGTCAGATTCCGGTAGCCGAGTTCTTGGGTGGCGTCGTCGAGGCGGCGGGGGAGCGCCCGGTGCGCGTGTGCGTGCTCGAGGGCATTGTCGACCACACCAACGTCGGCGCGATTTTCCGATCGGCGGCTGCGCTGAACGTCGATGGCATTTTGGTGAGCCCTACGTGCTGCGATCCGCTGTACCGTCGCTCGGCCCGCGTGAGCATGGGCACGGTGTTCCAGGTGCCCTGGACACGCATTGGCAGCGAGGCGCGCGTATGGCCGCATGATGGGCTGGCGGCGCTACACGATGCCGGCTTTTCGTGTGCCGCCATGGCGTTGACTGATGATTCGGTGTCGTTGGACGATCCCGCGCTGCAGGAGATTGACCGCCTGGCAATCTTTATGGGCACCGAGGGTGCTGGCTTGGGCGCCAAGACCATTGCGGGCTGCGACCGAGCCGTGCGAATTCCGATGGCGCACGGGGTCGATTCGCTCAACGTGGCCGCGGCAAGTGCTGTCGCCTTTTGGCAGCTGTGTCCGCATGTGAGCAATGAGTATCACTACCAGCCGGGTTTGTATCACTAAACAGATATTTCGCACCGGGCTCTGGTTCGGGGCGTTTCGGCCGACGCTGGTCGGTGCTAAGCTGGTGTCGGCTTTGGTCTTAAATTGCCGGTTTGTTGTATGACGTACGCTAGTGGGGAGGGCGTGTGGCCAAGAAATCTACGGCTATCGATGTAACGCAGGGTGTCATTTGGCAGCAGCTGCTGTCGCTGTGCGTTCCCATCTTCTTTAGTTCGTTTTTTCAGCAGGCATACACGCTTATCGGTACCTATATCGTCGGTCAGTTTGGCGGCAAGCTCGCGCTGGGTGGCATTCAGGCCACGATGGTGCTTACGGAGCTCTGCATAGGTTTTTGCGTCGGTGTGGGTGCCGGCTGCGCGGTCATTACGGGCCAGTTTTTTGGTCAGCACGATGACGAGCGTCTGAGCCGATCTGTCCATACGGCCATGACGCTCGCGCTGGTGGGCGGTATCGTTTTCTCGATTCTTGGCATAGTGTTCGTTGAGCCCATGCTGGTGCTTATGAACACGCCGCATGAATTATTGGCCGAGGGCGTGGCCTATGCCCGTTGTTATTTTGCCGCTATGGTTGCGGCGCTTCTACTCAATATGGGAACGGCATTGCTGCGCGCCGTGGGCGACACGCGCGGGCCTGCTGTGATCATTGCTTCCGGTTGCCTTGTTAATGCGGTGTTGGATGTCATCTTCGTTGCCGTGCTGCATATGGAGGCTCTGGGCTGCGGCATCGCGGTGGCGCTGACCATTTGCTCCAACGCCACGATGATCGTGATTCGTATGATGCACGCACCGGGTGCGTGGCGGCTTTCACTGTCCAAACTCGGCATTGATCCTGACATTTGTAAGAGCATGGTCTCGTGTGGTCTGCCGCTTGGCTTTCAGTCTGCTGCGTATTCGATTTCCAACGTTTTGATTCAGGTGTCGGTCAACTCGTTTGGTGCCGATGTCACCACGGCTTGGGGTCTTTCGGGCCGCCTGGATGGTATTGTCTGGATGGTTACCGAGGCGCTTGGCGTGTCGATCACCACGTTCTCGGCACAGAACTTTGGCGCGCGCAACTACGAGCGCATGCGCAAGGGCTACCATACGTCGCTCGTGCTGTCGTTTATGCTCATTGGTGGCCTGTCTGCCGTGCTGCTGGTATTCTCGGGTCCGCTGTCTCGTCTGTTTGTCGACGATGCTTCGATTTCGGCGTACACCACGACCATCCTCCACTTCATTGCGCCGTTCTATGCGATTTTCTCGATTATCGAGAACGCCTCGGGTTCCATCCGCGGCGCCGGCGTGAGCTTGCAGCCCATGCTGCTCACGATTTTTGGCACCGTCGTGCTCAGGGTGATCTGGGTGTTTGCGATTATGCCGTTCGATCCGTCGCTTGAGCACCTGCTGCTGGTCTACCCCGTAACCTGGGTAATCACCGCCATGATGTTCACCGTCTACCATCACAGCGGCAACTGGCTCGGCCGCGCCACTGCCTAGCCATTGGGGACGTCCGCAATGGCTAGTATTCGATGCCTTGGCGGGCTAGGAGGCCTTCGTCGAAGTAGTGTTTGACGGGGCGCATTTCGGTTACTAGGTCTGCAAGGTCGGCGAGGGGCAGCAAGCCACGGCCGGTGAACACGAGCTCCGTGGTGGTTGGTTTCATCGCGATCAACGCTTCGACATCTTCGCGCGTCACAAAGCCCCGTCGCATGGCTTCTCCCAGCTCATCCAAGATCAGCACGTCGACCTGGCTAATCTGCTCGCGCGCCAGCTCCATGATCTGTGCGGCACAGGCTTCGGGCGTGTCGCGGTCGGCTTGTACGATGCGTAGCCCCAATCGAGGTGCTGCGTCATGTTCGGCACAGTGCAGCTTCTTGGCAAACTGAAGCATGAGCACGTTAAGTCCATAGCCCGTGGCGCGCAGCGCGAGCCCCAGCGCGGCTGTCGTCTTGCCCTTGCCGTCGCCCGTATAGATTTGAACCTTGCCGACTTCCAGTGATGCCATCTCTGTCCTTTCGTGCCCGGCGTCGGTTTATCGCCGTCCGGGTTGGGTATTCTAGAAAAGTTTATCAACCCCAGTAGATGGAGTTCAAGCAGATGGAGATGGATGACAACAAACGTAGACGGAATATGATCCTCTACGTGCTCATCGCCTTCGTCGTCTACCTCGTGCTCTCGACCGTTCTGTTCCCCAACATCGGTCACACGCAGCAGATTACGAAGACCGATTACTCGACGTTTGTCAAAGCGCTCGATAAGAAGAGCGTCGACAAGGTCGAGTACAACACGGACGATTACACGATTTATTACACCAAGAAGGGCGAGGACGAGAACATCGCCTACAAGACGACCGGTGTGCCGAATGACGCGGGCTTTACCGATCGCGTGCTTGAATCTGGCGCCTCGCTTGAGTCGGTCGTTCCCGATAAGAACTCGGGTCTGATGACCTACTACCTGCTCACCCTCATTCTTCCTATGGCGATTTTCTTCCTGATCGGCTGGTGGCTCAACCGCCGCATGAAGAAGGCCATGGGTGATGACGGTCCTTCGATGAACTTTGGCGGCGGTGGTTTTGGCGGCGGCGGACTGGGCAAGTCCGGCGCTCGCGTTATCGCCTCCAAGGACGTGGGCGTGACCTTTAAGGATGTCGCCGGCCAGGAAGAGGCCAAGGAGTCTCTCAAGGAGGTCGTCGACTTTCTGGAGAAGCCGCAGCGCTATGAGGAAATCGGCGCCAAGCTGCCGCGTGGTGCTCTTCTTGTCGGCCCTCCGGGTACCGGTAAGACCCTGCTTGCCAAGGCTGTGGCCGGCGAGGCGGGCGTGCCGTTCTTTAGTATTTCTGGTTCTGAGTTCGTCGAGATGTTCGTCGGCCGCGGTGCCGCTAAAGTTCGCGACCTGTTTAAGCAGGCCAAGGAAAAGGCCCCGTGCATCGTCTTTATCGATGAGATTGATACCATCGGCAAGAAGCGCGATGGCGGCGGCTTTAGTGGCAATGACGAGCGCGAGCAGACGCTCAACCAGCTGCTGACCGAGATGGACGGCTTCGATA
>CAUDVX010000007.1 GCA_958452935.1 uncultured Collinsella sp.
ACAAATTCGGCGACACCGCCCTATCCTTCGGCCGCCAATCCCGCTTCAACGATTAACCGCCTTTGGTCAAAAGGAAACCGGGCAGGTGCAGGTAGTGCAACTGCCCGGCGAACGGTAGAGGGTAGTTAAAAAGCCCCGTCCCAAATGAGCTACTAGAGAAGGTCAAGGGGGAGCTGGGGAGCGTCTCCCCAGAGCTTCTCCAGACGGTAGAAGTCGCGGGCCTCGGGGGTGAAGACGTGGACGACGACCGAGCCGTAGTCCATGAGCATCCAAGTCTTCTGCTCGCGACCTTCGATGGAGAACGGGTGCTCACCGCAAGCCTCGGCGACCTTCTCCTCGATCTCATCGACGATAGAATCGACCTGGCGGTTATTGGTACCGGTGGCAAGCACAAAGTAGTCGCACACGTCGGAGAGCTCAGTCAGATCAAGCACCTGCACGTCCTCGCCCTTCTTGTCGTAGGCGGCCTGCGCGGCGGCGCGGGCGACATCCTCGGCGGCGACACCGCTCGCGGACAGCGAGGCGGCGGTGCGGTCGGACGTGGCAACGAAGCTCTTGTGCTCCACACCTTCAAGAATCTGCTCGTCGGTCATGGTCTCGTCGGCCATGGAATACCTCTTTCTAGACGCACCCGAGCTAGCGCAGCTGGGCGTAATGGTTGTAAATCGTAATAGCCGTGGGATAAAGATAGCGCCCGGACTGGATCACATAGACCAGACCCTGTGCAAAACAGGAGAAGAACAACTCGTCAAGCGTCGACTCCCCCACCATCTTGCGCAGCGCGTGGGCATAATCACCATGGCGGTTAGGCTCGATGGCATCGGCCACAAAGACCACCATATCGAGCGGCGTCATATCGCAGGCGCCCACGGTGTGACGGTCGACAGCCTGGAAGACCGCCGACGACAGCTCGGGAAAGAGCTGCGGAAGCTCATAGGCGGCAACCGGGCCATGCAAAAGCGGCGTCGCAGCAGACGGAGAGCCGGCAATCTTAATGCCGTAATGCAGAGCGCGCGTGACCAGCTCGTCGTCGGAGAGCACTTTGTCCCAGTCGTGAATCAGGCCGGCGGCGGCGGCATCAAAGCGGTCGACGCCATACACCTCGGCCAGATGGAGCGCGGTCTCGGCAACACCCAGCGAATGCATGTAGCGCTTGCGCTTATCCTTCATACGCACATCGAGCAGCTCTTGAATGCGCTTGAGCAGCGCGCGCTCATCGCCCTCAAACTGATCCTCTACCGACAACGTAGACCCCCATCACTCAAAATCTTCTTGACCCAGATCGGCATACAACCCGCGTTTGCGAATATAGCCGAGCACGGACTCGCTCGTAAGATAGCGCACGCTCATGCCACGGGCAACTCGCTTACGAATGTTGGTCGAGCTAATCGCCAGCGCCGGAATCTGGATATACCGCACGTCAAACGGCAGGCCCGACTCTTTGATTCGCGCCCGGGCCGTATCGATATCAAAGCCAGGACGTGTCGCAGCAATAAAGGTTGCCAGTTCGGCAATCTCACCAGCATTGTGCCAGGTCACAATATCGATAATCGCGTCGGCGCCCGTAATAAAGTAGAGCTTTACCTGAGGCGGGTAAAAGTCGCGAAGGGCATGAAGCGTATCGGCCGTATAGGTCACGCCCGGACGGTCGATCTCGAAACGGCTCGCCAAAAAAGCCGGATTCGCAGCGGTGGCGAGGACCGTCATGGCATAACGGTCCTCGGCAGGCGTCACCGGTTTATCGAGCTTAAAGGCGGGAGAGCCGGCCGGCATAAAGAGCACGGCATCCAAGTCGAGCGACTCGCGCGCCTGCTCGGCGGTAACCAAGTGACCGTAATGAATCGGGTCGAAGGTGCCACCCATAATGCCAAGCCGAAACTCCTGCCCATCCTTGATAGGCAGCTCAGGCAATCCGATTCCACCGCGCAGCGACATGACTTACTCGCCCTCCGGGGTCTCGATATCGTTCACGGCTTCTACCGCGTCGACAGCCTCGACGCCCTCGTCCACAGCATCGGCTACGTCAAAGACCTCAACGGTAACGTCCTCGCCTGCGTCCTCAAGCTCCTCCTCGTACTCAGAGAAGTCCTCGGCGCCCTCAAAGTCAAAGGCGCGCTGGCAAATGCGGACCTCGTCGCCCGCACGGCAGCCGGCCTTCTCGAGCGCGTCGTCAACACCCATGCGCGCAAACTTATGCTGCAGGTAGATGACGGCTTCCTCGTTTTCCCAGTCGGTCTGGATGACCATACGCTCAATCGCGCGACCGACCACGCGGAAGGCATGGGGCTCTTCCTGAACAATGCGGAAACGCTTCTCACGCTGCAGGCGTCGGCGCTCCCACTCATCGTCGCGCAGATCGACCGGCTCATCGGAGACAGCCAACTCGGCGCGCAGCTTAGCCACCTGCTCGCCCACGGCAAGCATCAACGTGTTGAGGCCGGCGCCCGTCACAGCAGACACGGCAAAGAACATATGTCCATCGTCGAGCGCGGCGCGTTTGAGGTCGGCAATCTTGTCAGCCGTGCCCGGCGCATCGCACTTGTTGGCGACGACGATCTGCGGGCGCTCCGAAAGCTCGGCGCCATACTGCTCGAGCTCGCGGTTGATGATGCGATAGTCCTCGACCGGGTCGCGGTCCTCAAAACCGCCCGTCATATCGACGACATGCATGATGAGTGCCGTGCGCTCGATGTGGCGCAGGAACTGATGACCCAGGCCACGGCCCTCGCTCGCACCCTCGATAAGGCCGGGGACGTCGGCAACGACATAGGAGTACTCGCCGGCACGCACCATACCCAGGTTGGGCACGAGCGTGGTAAACGGATAGTCGGCGATCTTGGGTCGGGCGGCACTCATGCGCGCGATAAGCGAGGATTTGCCCACCGAGGGAAAGCCCACGAGCGCGGCATCGGCCATGAGTTTCATCTCGAGCTCAATCCAGTGCTCCTCGGCCGGCTCGCCCAGCTGGGCGAACGCGGGCGCGCGGCGCACCGACGTCACAAAGTGCGTATTGCCCAGGCCACCGGCGCCACCGGGCGCCACGACGACGCGCTCGCCATCGTGCACCAGATCGGCAATCTCGAACATCGGGGTCTGCGTCTCAGGGTCGAGCTCGCGCACCACGGTGCCCATGGGAACCTTAAGGATCAGATCCTCGCCGCTCTTTCCGTTGCGGCGGGCGCCCTGACCGTGCGTACCGCGCTCGGCACGAAAGTGATGCTTAAATCGGTAATCGATCAGTGAAGACAGCTGAGCATCGGCCTGGATGACGACATTGCCGCCACGACCGCCGTCGCCGCCATCGGGGCCACCCTTGGGGACAAATGCCTCGCGCCTAAACGACATGCATCCGGCACCGCCGTCGCCGCCGCACACGTTAATGCGGCTGATATCGGTGAACTGTGACAACAGAATCGCCTCCTACAAAAAAGAGGGAGACCCTTGAATCCTAAAACTCAAGTGCCTCCCACATATGTGCTCTATGAAGGGTGAATTACGCGTTCGCGAGCGGGCGTACGCTGACCCTGTGCTTGATACCCTTGTGGAACTCAACGGTACCGTCGACCAGCGCGAACAGCGTGTCGTCCTTGCCACGGCCAACGTTCTCACCCGGGTGGATGTGCGTACCGTGCTGACGGACGAGAATCGTGCCCGTGGTTACCGTCTGGCCGGCGAAGCGCTTCGTGCCAAGGCGCTGACCGCGGGAGTCACGGCCATTACGGGAGGAACCGAGTCCTTTTTTGTGTGCCATTGTGTATACCTACTCTTTCGTTACGAGTGTAATCTACTCGGCGACGGGAGCCTCGGCAACAGCCTCGGCCTCTGCCTTGACAGCCTTCTTGGCGCGGGACGTAGCCTGGACCTTCACGATCTTCAGCTTGGTGAGCTGCTGACGGTGACCCTTCAGACGACGATAGCGCTTACGCTTGTGGAACTTGAAGACCAGCTGCTTCTCGCCCTTGAACTGCTCAACGATCTGAGCGGTAACCTTGGCCTTGGCCAGCTTGTCGGGATCGGTGACGATCTTCTTACCATCGTTGAGGAAGATGACCGGCAGGGTGACCTTGTCGCCCTCATTGCCCTCGATCTTCTCGACGGTGATGACATCGTCGGTGGCGACCTTGTACTGCTTGCCGCCCGTGTTAACGATTGCGTACATGTTTACTTGCCCTTCATGCATCAGTTAGTGCAACAGCCGAATATAGTAGCAGGCGATAATACCCCCGTCAACGAGTATGTGGAGCAAATCCACAAGTTCGCACAGGTATGGGGCTGACGAGTCGGCCCTCGTCGTCCTCGCATGCTTGATTCTGACGCTCGACATCGTAGGAGCAGATGGTCACGAGGTCTTGCATACCGGTGGAAACAATAGGTGCATCGACGCCCGGGGTCAAGCCCTGCAACAAAACATCAGCAGCAGAAAGCAAAATCTCCGGACGCATGGAGCCCTCGTTGTCGGCATGGGTGTCGAGCATGAGCACCAGATGGTCCTCACGCTCCCCCGCCGCGAGCTCATAGCCAACGAGCGTATGGTCCAGATCAAGACGCTTGCTCTTTTTGCCGCGCGCATAGTCAATGCCATGACCCGCGCGCAGCGTGTCGATCGCAGCGCGCACCTCGTCGGCGCTCACGGGGGCCTCGGGGTCCAGGTGCAAGTCGATGCGGTACGACAGACGCGTAAGTTGAGCCGTCAGCGCCGGCGTGCGCACGTCGATGTAGGCGGCCTCGATGGGTGCCAAATCTGCCGGGGACGCCGCGGCCAGGCGCTCAAAGGCCTCGTCAAGCGCGACGAACTCGGTCATAAACAGGTCATACCACTCGCAGGTCGACGACGTGCCCACGGGCAGCGCCGACGAAAAGCCCACGCGCATATGCGGCGAGAAGCCCTGCGTCACGGCATAGGGCAGGCCCGCACGGCGCACGATGCGCTCAATGGTATGGATTAGTTCCAGATGGCCCAGGTACTTAAGGCGATCACGCTTGCCGTAGCGAACGCGCAGCCTAAAGAGCGTGGGGTTGTCGGTCAAGCGCTCACTCATGCGCGATCACCCATCAATACGTTCTTGGCGTGGAGCGTGGGACAGATTCCGCAGCCGGTGCACGACGTGCGGGTGCAATCGGGCGTCGTGACGCCCTCGAGCGAACGGCGGTATTCGCGCTCGAGGAAGCCGCGCGAGCAGCCGGGGCTCACGTGCTCCCAGGGCAGGCGCCAGTCCAGCTCGTAGGGCAGATGCACCAGCTCGTTGAGGTCGATGCCGTTTTTGGCAGCGGCCTCCTTCCAGTTGTCGAGCGAGAAGTGCTCCACCCAGGCGTCGAAGCGCGAGCCCGCACGCCAGGCATCGATGATGACCGGCGTCATATCGCGACCGGCACGGGAGAGCGCAGCCTCGATAAGCGAGGTCTCCGCATCGTGGTAGTGTACGCGAACGGCGCGGTTGCGCACGCTCGTGATGAGCAGCTTCTGGCGGCGCTTGACGTCGTCGTAATCGAGCTGCGGGCACCACTGGAAGGGCGTTGCCGCCTTGGGGATGAACACCGAAACAGAGATAGACACCGAGATAGACCCGCGGCGCGCCTTGGGCACCACGGAGCGGCCGAGCTCCAGCACGTGATCGGCCAGGTTGGCGATAGCCACGATGTCCTCGTCGCGCTCGCCGGGAAGGCCCATCATGAAGTAGAGCTTCATGCGGTTCCAGCCGGCCTCGAAGGCTGCCTTGGCCGCGCGATCCAAGTCCTCCTCGGTCACGTTCTTGTTGATGATATCGCGCATACGCTGGCTGCCCGCCTCGGGCGCGAACGTCAGGCCGCCCTTCTTTTCGCCGGCGACTGACTCGGCCATATCAACGCCAAACGAATCCAGGCGCTGCGAGGGAATGGACACGCGAATGCCCGTATCTTCCAGACGGCGGTTAAGGCGACCGAGCACGTCGCGGATACAGGAGTGGTCGGTCGTCGAAAGCGAGGTAAGCGACACCTCGTCATAGCCAGTCTTTTCCAAGCCCTGGATCACCGAGGACACGATCTGGTCGGCCGAGCGCTCGCGTACCGGACGATACGTCATGCCTGCCTGGCAAAAACGGCAGCCGCGGGCGCAGCCACGCAAGATCTCGATAGACAGGCGATCGTGGACGAGTTGCGCATACGGCACGCACGACTGAGAAAGCGGATTGGTGGCACCAAAGTCCTCGACGACGCGCTTATAGACTACCGGCGGGACGTCCTTGCCCTCGCGCGGCACGGTGTAGCCATGCGGCGAGCAGGGCTCGTCATGACGCACCTCATACAGGGACGGCACATAGGTACCGGCGACCGTCGCGAGCTGCTCGACAATCTGAGCGCGCGAGACGCCCTCGTCGCGCAAGCGGCGATGCAGCTGGCAGATCTCGAGCAGCGACTCCTCGCCCTCGCCAATGAGGATGGCATCGAAAAAGGCCGCGTACGGCTCGGGGTTATACACCGAGGGACCACCGGCGACGATGATGGGGTCGTCCTCAGTACGGTCGGCAGCCAACAGCGGAATGCCGGCGAGATCGAGCGCTTCGAGGAAGTTCGTCACAGCCATCTCGTGCGGCACATGCATGCCGACGATGTCGAACGAGGCCACGGGCGCTGCGCCCTCGAGCGACAGCAGCGGAATCCCCGCTTCGCGCATGGCATCGCCCATATCGGGCCACGGCACGTAGCCGCGCTCGCAGGAAATGCCCTCGGCCTGATTAAGGATGTTGTAGAGAATAGCGATGCCCTGGTTGGGCAGACCGACCTCATACACGTCCGGATAGATCATGCAGCAGCGATAGTCGGCATCGGCCTTTGAGAGCGTGCCCCACTCGTGGTCGATATAGCGACTCGGCTTTTCGACCTTGGCGAGCAGCGGCTCGATCAGATGAAAACAGTCTTGGTATGCAACGCGCAACAGAAAACCCCTAAGCAGCGAGATCGGATGCGTCTTGGTAGGACGCCATAGGACGGGTAGCGCCGGCGACCGTGGTCACCAGGTCGCGAACGCGCGAGAACGTAGCGTTGACAACCTCATTGGCACGGCTGTAGTCCACATCGCGCTCGTAGAGCGACACGAGCGCGCGGCCCATGCCATAGGTACCCGCGGCTGCGGTAAGCGCCTTAACGGCAAAGCCGATGTGCGGCGTCTGCTTCACCAATGCGCGGGTGACGGCGCGAATCACCAGACCACCGGCGAGCACGCCCGCGACCTCGTAGCCGCGCTCGGGCTTTATGCCGCGTCCAAAGATGGCCGCCAGCTCAAAGAGCATGCCCACCTGCGCCAGCGCCATCACGGGATAGTCGGCACCCGGCAAAAACACCAAGGCGCCCGTCGCCATGTTGGTGAGCGCGCACGAGGTAATGATGCGATTTGCCGCCGCGATGCGCATAAAAGCAAAGTTGGCGGCAAAAGTCGTCTCCTTGTCCGTACGATCGAGGATCCAGCGGGCAAGCGTCTCGAGCAGATAGGTCTTATCGGTCGCCGCCACCACGCCGAGCATGGGCGTAGATTCCTCAACGAACGGCACCTCGACGGCGGACTCGGCAAGCACGCACACGGGCGCGCCGGCAATCACGAGCTCCTGCACGGCACTCTCCAGGCGGTCGGATCCGCACGAGAGGACCAACACCACGTCGGTATCGGCCTTGGGAACGATACGGTCCTCCCCTAGGCGATCAACACGCACAATGCCCGAAGTCGTCTGCGGCACAAAGGCATCGCGCACCGTCTCGACCAAAAAGCGAGACGCAGTCGAATCAAGGTAAACCGAAACACGAACCGGCGTATCGGAATCCTTCTTAACAGACGCGCCCATCTTAAAAGCGCCGGTCAACTTATCTACGGGAATCTTCATGGCAAACCCCTCCAGCGGTTACGCGGCGCCCGAACGATGCCGCCATATGGATTGTACGATACCCACCGTCAGCAGCTGAATCATCATCGACGACGAACCAAAACTAATAAACGGCAGCGGAATACCGGTAATCGGCATCATGCCAATGCACATGCCGATGTTCTCGAAGGTTTGGAACGCCCACATGCCAACGATACCCACGCACGATAGGCGCAAGAACAGTGACTCGCACTTAAAGGCAACGCGAATCGTCGAAAAGATCAGCAGCACGTAGAGGCACAGGAGCAAAAAGGAACCGCAGAAGCCGAACGTCTCGGACAGGAAGGCGAAGACGAAGTCTGTGTGGAACTCGGGCAGAAAGCCACCGGCCGACTGCGTCGCGTGGCCCAAGCCCTTACCAAAGAAGCCACCCGAGCCGACGGCAATGAGCGACTGTTGCAGGTTGTAGGCATCATCCGAATCGGCTTTGTCGGGGTCGATGAAGACGGTCAGACGGTTCATCTGATACTGCTTGATAAGCACATCGTGGCCAAGGAGCGAATCAAAGACCGAGTCGAGCGCCAAGATGAGCGCAATCAAACCAACCAGCAGGGCCAAGGTCGACAGCACCCATTCGCGGCGCGCACCGCTCATGCAGATGACGATTGCGCCCGACACCAGCACGACCAGACCCGAGCCCAGGTCGCCCATGGCGACGACGGCCAAAAACGGAATGGACAGCATGCCGCAGAGCTTAATGTAGTCGCGGACGGTATCGATACGCCCGTTGTACTGCGAGCCAAGCGTGGCCATAAAGAAGATGGTGATGAGCTTGGCGAGCTCAACGGGCTGGAAGGTCAGGCCGATACCGGGGATCTTGATCCAGCCCGTCATGCCCAGACCGCCCGTATAGGACAGGCCCGGAATCTTGGGCGAGAAGATCACAATAAGGTCAATGACGAGCAGCGCCGTCGAGAAATTGGAAATGCCACGCAGGTCGGTGCGCCAGACGAGCACCGCCAGCACCGCGCCAATGCCAATGCCCAGCAGGTGGCGCGAAAACGAGGCATCGGCCTTAAACTGCGAAGCCGACCAAATGATGATGGCGCCATAGGCAACGAGCGCGACGGTAGCCAGCAGCACACCGATATGCACCTTTTGGCGAAACGTGCTACGCGAGGCCGAAAGTTGCTTGTTGACGCGGTCCAGGCTGCTGCGAGAACCGGTTTTGGTTGAGCGGAACAGGTCCGCTGGCGAAAAGTCCATCGCAACCTCCTATCGAACCGAGGAATCGCCCGAGGCCGAAGAGGTATCGGGCTCGTCATAAATCACGCCGAGTACATCGCGCACAACATGCATCGCGGTATCTGAGCCGCCACCGCCTTGCTCCAAGATGGTGGCAATCACGTACTTAGGATCGTCAGCAGGGGCATAGGCGCAGAACCACGCGTATTCGTCCTCGCCGCTTTTCTCGCCCGTGCCCGACTTGCCGTATACCTGCGGCGTCAGGGTTCCAAAGTGAGCCGCCAGGGACGTCGATGCCGTGTAAATCACGTCGTGCATGCCGTTGCGGACGAGCGCCAAATCCGAATCGCTGTTGATCTTGGCCTCAAGGCGCTTCTTTTTGCCCTTGCCGTTGTACTTGTAGGCGTCGCCGTCGCCATCGCGCGACACCGCCGACAAAAACACATGCGGCACATACTGCTTGCCGCCGTTGGCAAGGCCCATGTAGGCGCAGGCCATCTGCAGCGGCGTCACCAAAATGTCGCCCTGCCCGATGGCGATGTTCGTCATATCGCCAGCGTTCCATTTGCGGTCCTCGGCAGATGCGTCGGTAAAGTACGACTCTTTCCACTCGGCATCGGGAATACGGCCCGCGCCCTCACTCGGCAGATCGATACCGCAGGTCTTGCCTAGGCCCCAGCGACGAAAGACCTCCTGCAGGCCCTCGGGATGTTGCTCGTCATAGAAGAACGCTTTGCCCATGTCGTAGAAGACAGGGTCGCACGAGTTGGCGATACCCGACTGCAGCGTCATGGTGCCGTGGCCAGACGTCAGCCAGCAGCGCTTGCCCCAAGCCTTGCCCAGGCCCGTCCAATAGCCCGTGCAGTTGGTTGTCTGCGTTGAAGTGTAGGTTCCAAACTCAAGGCCCGCCAAGGCCGAGAGCGGCTTAATGGTCGAAGCCGACATGTACTGGCCGCTAATAGCGCGGTTGAGCAGTGGGTGCGAACCCTCGTCGTCGTTAAGCTCGGTCCATACGTCGTTGGAGACACCACCGATAAACACGGACGGATCAAACTTGGGCTCGCTCGCCATGCCCAGGATCTCGCCATTGTTGGGATCGAGGCACACCACGGCGCCGTTGCCGGCATTGCTGTAGCCCGTGGTCTTGGCGAGTTCGATAGCGCTCGCAAGCGCCGTCTCGCAGGCTTGCTGAATCTTGAGGTCAAGCGTGAGCTTAATGTCGGAGCCGGCCTTGGCAGGCACGGCGCCGGCCTGTCCGGTCACGTTGCCCGAGGCATCGACCTTCACCGTCTGCTCGCCGCGAATACCCTGCAGCAAGTTCTCGTAGTAGCTCTCGACGCCCGCCTGGCCCACGATATCACCCGACTGGTACGTAATCTGACCGGCGGCGCTATCGTTATCGCCCGAAGCCTTCTTGTTCTGCGCCTCGAGCTGCTCGGAGGTAATGGTGCCGGTATAGCCCAAAATGTGACAGGCTGTCTCGCCGTACGGGTACTGGCGCTCGGTGCGCTCGGCAATCTTCACGCCCGGGAACTCGCCGGCATGCTCCTGAATATAGGCAACCGTGGAGCGGCGCACGTCCGTCGCGATGGTATGCAGGCTCTGAGCGCCCTCAGAATTGTCCTGGATATTGCGCAGCACCGCGACGTAGGGCATACCGAGCACGTTGGCAAGATGGCGCACCAGCACGGTGTCATCGGCCAGGTCGCGATAGGCGACAACGGCAAGTGAGGGACGGTTTTGCACAAGTGCCACGCCATTGCGATCAAGGATTCGCCCGCGCACAGCCGGCGTAGTGACGGTACGGGTCTGGTTGTTCTTGGCCTGCTTGTCGTAGTAGTCCGACGAGACCATCTGCATACCCCACAGCTTAACGGCGAGCGCGGCGAACATCGCTCCCACGCCTGCGGTGAGGATGGAGAAGCGACCCTTGAAGGCGGTCGCGGCGGTATTGCCCTCGCCCTCGGTGGCGCGCGGGGCCGTTCCATGCTGCGTGTCGTAGGTAAAACGGGAATCGCCGCGGCGCATGATGACCAGCGCGACCACAATGGCCACGACGAGCACGATACCGGCGATGATAACCGTCATCTGGGAAGACATCTTTGAGCCTCCCCTATTTGAGTTTGCGGGTCTTGGGCTTAAAGCGCATGCCCGTCTGATGACCACCGCGTGCGGAGAATCCGTAACCGGACTGCGGCACGACACCGGACATCAAAAACGGAATGGCAACCAGACCCGTCAGGATCGAAGACGGCAGCGCATGACCAAAAACAGCCACCACAAAGCTCGTCTCCAGACCCATAAACAGCAAGATGATGCTGTAGACCACGTTGATGGCAAGCGCAAAGGCGCCCACGGTAATACCGCGCGCGCTCGGGGAGCCGCCCGTCTGACCGGCCGCGCTGTGCACCAGGGCAAAACTGCCCACCGTCAGCAGCAGCGACATAACGCCCACCGGCACGGCAGCGGAAAGATCATAGAAAAGGCCGCTGCAAAAACCGCAGACGACAGCCCGCGTGGGATCGC
Organism: uncultured Collinsella sp.; assembly: GCA_958452935.1. Lineage (GTDB taxonomy): Bacteria > Actinomycetota > Coriobacteriia > Coriobacteriales > Coriobacteriaceae > Collinsella. The sequence goes on from CAUDVX010000007.1 coordinate 11,604, forward strand.
CCGAGAACACGCTCAGGCACACCAGGATAATCATAAAGTTGACGCGACCGCCCGCAATGGAGATCTGCGGCGCCAGGCCTGCCTGCAGCAGCACACACACAATGGCGGCGATTGCAAACGTGCGGGAGCTCGCCCCCTGCTCGTGTAGATCCATGGACATGCCCCCTATTCGCTCGAGCCGGAATCGGTCGTCTCGGACGTGTCGGAACTGTCATCCGAGCTCTCGTCCTTCGTCTTGGTCGCAGCATCGCGCGACGTTCCCTGCGGCGTACTATTAGCGGTGCTCACGTCCTCGTCCGAGGCCGACTGTTCGTCGGTCAACGAGGTGATGACGAGCACCTCCTCGTTATTCTCTGCCGTGGTCTGGGCACGTACGACGATGGTGTAATACACATCGTTGGCCGACTTCTCCACCGAGGAAACAGTGCCGAGCGGCAGGCCCTTGGGGAACACGCCGCCAATGCCAGAGGTCACGATGATGTCGCCGACTTTGACGTCGGAGTCAACACTCACGTACTCAAGGCGCAGGGTGCCATCGGGCTGGCCCTGCAGCATACCCTGGGCGCGCGTGTCCTGCACCATAGCCGACACGCCCGAGTTCTCGTCACCAATCAGGCGCACGGTAGAGGTCTTGGCCGATACCTCAATAATCTGGCCGATAACACCGGCAGAACTCGTCACGGGCATGTTGATGGTCAGGCCGTCGGCAGATCCCTTGTCGATGGTAACGGTCGAGGTCCAGGCATCGCCCGACGCGCCGACAATACGAGCGGCGGTCGACTTAAGGTTGTAGGTCGATTGCAGCCCGACCAGGCCCTCCAGGCGCTCGGCAGTCTTTTGAGCCTCGGAAAGCTCTGCGACCTTAGAGGTCAGCACCTCGTTTTGCTTCTTGAGGTCATCGAGCGACTCCTGCGAAGCCGTGAGGTTGGAGAACACGTTGCCGATCGCGTTGAAGGGAGCCGCCACGGCCGAGCCCAAAAAGCGCACCGGCGAGGTAATCGTCGTCACACCCGAGCGCACAGCATGAATCGGCCCGGCCTCGCCCTCACGGATATAAAACGTGAGCAGCAACACCGAAATAAGGCTGAAAACAATCAACGGGCGCATACCCGTTGATTGTCGCTTGGTATTCAGATTTGGAGAGAAACCCGAAGATCGTGCCAAATGGAATCCACCTTTTGGAAATTAAGCATTGGTTTGGACGAAGCCACCGTCAAAGGCGTTGGCCTCGAGCACGCGGGCGCAGCCGTTTACGACGTTATCGAGCGCCGTGGGGCTGACGTTGACCGAAACGCCGGTCTCGTCGCGCAGGCGCACGTCGAGGCCGCGCAGCAGCGCACCGCCGCCGGTCAGCAGAATGCCGTAGTACATAAGGTCCGAGGCAAGATCGGGCGGCGTGGCGTCCAGAGCGTCCTTAACGGCCTTGGCCATCTCGTCGAGCGGCTTGTTAAGCGCGCGACGAATCTCCTCGCTCTCGATGCGCACGGTCTTGGGCAGGCCCGTGATAACGTCGCGTCCGTTGACCTCGACGTCGAGCTCATCCTTGAGCGGCACGGCGGAGCCGACCTTGATCTTGATGTCCTCGGCCGTGCGCTCGCCGATAGCCAGGTTGTAGGCATCGCGAACATGGGTGAGGATAGCCTGGTCGAACTCGTCGCCGGCAATGCGGATGGACTGCGACACGACAATACCGCCCATAGCGATAACGGCGACCTCGGTGGTGCCGCCGCCGATATCGATGACCATGGAGCCCGTGGGCTCCTCGACGGGCAGGTCGGCGCCGATGGCAGCCGCCATGGGCTCCTCGATCAGATAGGCCTGGCGAGCGCCTGCCTGGATCGTAGCCTCAAAGACGGCGCGCTTCTCGACCGATGTGACGCCGGAAGGAACGCAGACAACGACGCGCGGACGCGGAGTCCACGGATAGCGCTTCTCGGAAGCCTTGTCGATAAAGTAGCGAAGCATGGCCTCGGTGACATCGAAGTCGGCGATGACGCCGTCCTTAAGGGGACGAACGGCCACGATGTTGCCGGGCGTACGGCCGAGCATGCGCTTGGCCTCGATGCCGACTGCCAGGATGCGCTCGTCGTTCTTGTCGATAGCGACAACGGAGGGCTCGCGGATGACGATGCCCTTGCCGCGCACGGAGACGAGCGTATTGGCGGTGCCGAGGTCGATGGCGAGATCGCCCGCATAGCTACCGAAGAACATATCCATCAAAGAAAACAACGCAACTCCTGATGTGTTGGATGATTGCTGGAAAACTACTAGCCCATCATACTAGCGCAAGCCCGGCACCTCACTTGCGGTGAAGCGCCGGGCAGAGCCAAATCTCATAAGGTCACTACTGGTTGTCAGCGGCCGAGAAATCGATATCGAAGGAGGAAACGGCCCAACCGATATGGTTGTCGGAGCGCACGAATTTAACGGTGTACTCCTGCTCGCCGCCCTTGGACAGCGAAGCCTTCACCTTGGCGGTGGTCTCGGTCATGGACTGATCCATACCCTCGATGGAGACGGTGGCGCCCTGCGGGATCGAAGAGATGATCATCGCCTTGGCGTCCTCGGACAGGCTCGAGGCCAGGCAGGACTCGGCCTTGGCGGTATCGCCGTCACCGGCAGCCTGGAACAAGTCGGTGATGACGGACTCCTGCGAGGGATAGCCCATGCCGCGCGTATAAGCATAGCCAAGACCGCCGGCAGCGATCACGATAAGCAAAAGCAGCACCAGGAAGATCTTAAGACCCGTGTGGCGGTGGCGACGACGAACCTTGGCCTGCTTGCGGTCCTGCTGGACCATCTCGGACTCAGACAGCGTAAAGAAGCCAGTGTCAGAGGGGTCGGGCATAAACTGACCGGTCGCGCCCGTGGGATCGAGCGGGTCGACAGCGGGAGCGTCCATCGCGGGAGCCGGAGCCGTGGACATGGCCGTCTGGGCCGAAAGCGCGGCGAGCGAGTCGTGCACGCGGGCAAGCTCATCGGCCTGCTCGGGCGTGAGCTGGTAGATGCCATCGGCAGTAGCGGCGTTAAAGGCATCGAGCGCATCGGAGGGACGGCCGGCGGCGGAAAGCGCTTGGCCCATGCCGGCGTTGAGGGCGCGCGTATCGTCGCGCGGGCCGGCAAAGTCGATAGCCGTGCGGTAGGTCTCAACGGCGTCCGCGGGGCGACCGAGTTTGATGAAGCAGCGGCCCAGATCGCCGAGGGCGGCGGCAGGAGCCGGGTTGGCGCCGTCGATGGCAGCCTGACGGAAGGCGGTACCGGCGTTGGCATAGTCGCCCGACTGGAACAACGCGTTGCCCAGACCCAGGTAGGCCTTAAACGGCGTGGCGTAGGAAGCGTCCTGGGTAGCCGCGGAGAACGCCTGGGCAGCCGTGGTGTAGTCGCCCACCGCGGCGAGTGCCTTGCCGCGGTTGGTGAGCAGAGCGCCGCGCTTGCCATAGGGGCCGTCGTTGAGGGCGGCGGCGTAGGCCTCGGCGGCCTCGGCGTACATGCCCAGATGCATCAGGGCGTTGCCGCGCAGGTGGTCGGCTTCACCCATGATCTCGTTGGGAGTCTTTGCCGCGCCAAGCATCTGGGCGGCAGCGGAAAAATCACCCGCGCGATAAGCGGCGCGGCCCTGTTGGATCAGCTGGCTATTCAAGGAAGTCCCCTTTACTCGTGAACGATCTCGACATGAACGATCTCGTCGCCGGCGCGCAGCTGCGAGATGACGTCGAGGCCCTCGACCGTGGTACCAAAGACGGTATAGCCGGAGTCGAGGTTGTGCTGGGCGCCCAGGCAGAAGTAGAACTGCGAGCCCGCGGAATCGGGATCCATAGAGCGGGCCATGGCAAGCGCGCCGTCAACATGGCTGTTGCGCGGATTGGTGGCAAACTCGCCCTTGATGCAGTAGCCGGGGCCGCCGGTACCGGGCATGCCGTCGGGACCCTCAAGGCCGGCAGCGACATCGGCGCCGGACATATCGCGGGTATTGGGGTCGCCGCCCTGGATCACAAAGCCGGGCACATAGCGATGGAACTTAAGGCCGTCATAGAAGCCCATCGTGGAAAGCTCGCAGAAGTTCGACACATGGATGGGGGCGCCGTCACCGTCAAACTTGACCTTGATGGTGCCCTTCGACGTCTCGATCACCGCGCACTCGTCACCGACGAGCTGGTACTCGGGCGTATAGAGCTCTTTCTTAAAACCAAACATGTGGTTCCTTCCTCGTGCGTTTAAAGCATATTTGTACGAATTGTAGCAATAAGCACGGGCTTCCATCAATTGCGCACGCAGGTTATGCCGTCGGAGGGCAACAAATTACGAAAGCGGCTGCGGCTTCCAGGCGCCCACGTTGGCGTCGTACTGGTTAAGCGCGCTGTTGCCGCCCTGTGCGATGGGCGCCAGGATCTCGCTCTGACGGGCGCTCAGCGACTCGCCGTCGGGAATGGATAGCGAGACGTCCCAGCTCTGGCAGATCACGTCGACACGCTCGTACATCCACTGGGCAAGCTGCTTTAGATGATCGATGTCCTCCGCATAGACCGTGTCGTCCTGAACCTTGAGGTTGTTGAGCTCATCCTGGGTCTTTTTAATCTGATCGCGCAGGGCATAGGCACTCTGCGACAGCTCCTGGCGGGTGGAAAGCGGTGTACGCAGATAGCCGTTATTAAACGAATCGATGACCTCGCCGATCTGATCCTCGTCGCTGTACGACACGATGGTCTGGTACAGGCCGTCGAGCCTGGTGTAGAGCTGGTCGTCGGTTAAGACGGTCTCCTCCTGAACGACCTCGGACGTATCCTCTTGCTTGGGCTCTTTCTCGGTGGCCTCGCCCTTTTGGCGCGACGGGAAGGTGGTCTTGGCGGCCTGGCCAAACTGGTCGTAGAAGCCGGGCATGACGCCCATGGGATCGGCAGTCACAAACCAATAGGCACCACCGCACACGGCGGCGAGCACCGCAATGACGATGAGCGGCTTGGGGATATGGCGCTTGTGCTTGTGATAGGCATCCTCGTCGGGGTGGACCTTGCGCTTGGGCTTTTGCTTTTTGGACTGGGCATCATCACGCAGGGACACCGGCGTGGGGATATCGACCTTGGGGATGCCAAAGTCCTTATCGAAGGCAGGCAGCACGCAGGTCTCGTTGGGGTCGGCTGCGTCGGAGAGCACCGCGGCGGCAGATGCCGGCGCGTGGGGCACCTCGGTATCGATCTGCTCCTGCGTCAGGCGCGGAAAGCCGGCCGTGCGCCCTGCGGCCAGGTCGGATGCCGCCGCGTCCTCGGAAAGGATGCCTGGAGCGGGGCGTCCACACTTGGGACAGGTACGGTCATGCGGGGACAGACGGGCGCCGCAGCCGTCGCAGAACACGAACTCGGTATGCTCGGGGCCATCGCCCGGACCAACGTATGCGTTGCAATAGGGGCAGAACGAGGCGCCGTCCTCGATGGTCTTTAGGCAATGCGGGCAGATCACGGCATCCTCTTTCCAAAGCAATTCAAACAATTGAGGTTAGAGCATAACATCGACACGGCCCCACAAGCGCAAGGCACCAATTCAACATCGCAGGACATCCCTGAAGGCCGCGGACTACTTCTTTTTCTTGGGCATCGAGACTTTGATGCCCTGGGCCGATTTGGTCACGCGGGAGCACTTGGCACCGGCGTCCTTCTTTTTCTTGGGCTGGGTCTGGGCCACACCCTCGAGTGCACGGGCCTCGGCCTCGCGGACAGTGCGTTCCTCGCGGCGCTGCGCCATATCGGCGGCAACGCGCTTGGCAAAACGCTCGGCGGTCGATCCCGTCGAACTCACCTTGCCGCCGCCGCGACCCAGGCGAACGCGCACGCCACGGCCAAAGCCGGTAGCCGCATGACGGCGACGGGGCTTAAGCGAGTCCATCATCGTGGCAAGCTTAAAGAACACTGCGCAGGTAAAGACAACGATAACCGCCAAGATGACCATCTGACCCATCGACAGATTGGCGATGGACAGCAGCCCCGGGAACCCGATAACGCCCGTCAAAATACCGGCGACGGCAAACACGAAAAGCACCACGCGCAAGGGCGTGAGAGGCTGCGAGATACGCCAGATCAGGCTGACACTCGCCGCGCACGACGTGAGCAGGCACATGGTCGAAAGCGTAAGCTGACTAAAGCCAAATACGCGTGCCACAAAGATATCGAGTGCCGCGGCCAAAATGACCGCAATCGACGCCGGCAGCGCACGCTTAAGCACGTTGGTCAAGAACGACCCCTTCACGCGGGCGTTGTTGGGCTCCAGGCCCAGCACAAAGCCCGGCGCGCCGATGCAGAAGAAGTTGATGAGCGTCATCTGAATGGGCTCGAAGGGGTACGGCGGCAGCGCGATGCACAGCGCCGCCAGGCCCATCGAGAACAGCGTCTTAGTCAGAAAGAGCGCGGCAGAGCGCTGCAGGTTATTGATAGAACGACGGCCCTCGGCCACCACAGCGGGCATCGAGGCGAAATCGTTATCGACGAGCACGATCTCGGCCACATTGCGCGCGGCATCGGAGCCGGCGGCCATCGCCACGGAGCAGTCGGCCTCCTTGAGCGCCAGCACGTCGTTGACGCCGTCGCCCGTCATGGCCACGGTGTGCCCGCGGCGTTTGAGCGCCTGTACGAGCTCGCGCTTCTGCTGCGGCGTCACACGTCCAAAGACGTGGTAACGGTCCACCGCCGCATCAATCTTGGACGGCGTATCGAGCGTCGTGGCGTCCACGTAGGCATCCGCCCCGGGCACGCCCACCACGCGCGCGATCGAGGACACCGTACGAGGGTCGTCGCCGCTGATCACGTTGAGGGTCACGCCCTGCTCGTTAAAGTAGCCGATGGTCTCGGCCGCCGAGGTGCGGATCTCGTCACGGATGGTCACAAAGCCCACGGGCTCGGCCTCGCCCACCATATCGCCATCGGGCGTAAAGCCGTCCACGCGCGCCACCACGAGCACGCGGCAGGTGTCGGCGAGCTCGGCCACGCGATTCTCGACCTGAGCAAATGCGCGATCAGAGAGCACAAACTGCGCGGCGCCCATCACATAGGAGCCCTGCGCAAACGACGCGCCGCTCCACTTTTTTGACGACGAGAACGGAATGACCGACAGCGGCTCGGACACCTCGACCGGACGATCGGCGTAGTAGTTGAGCAGCGCCTGGCAGGTCTCGTTGGCATCTGCCGAGGTCGCACGTGCTACGTTGGCAAGCGCAAAGTCGAGCACCGTGGTCTCGACGGGGACAGCCGCCTCGTCCGAGTCCGCGCCAAAGCCAACACCCTCAACAGGCAGCGGGTAGGTGCCCTCGACCTCCATACGGCCCGAGGTGATGGTGCCCGTCTTGTCCAGGCACAAAACGTCGACGCGCGCGAGCGTCTCGATGCAGTAGAGCTGCTGTGCCAGCACCTTGCGACGCGCCAGGCGCACCGTGGCGATCGCGAGCACCGACGAGGTCAGCAGCACCAGGCCCTGCGGAATCATGCCCAGCAGGGCACCAACCGTGGACAGCAGCGCCGAAGAAGGCACACGGCCGGCCAGCAGCTCGGAGAAACACCAAGAAAGTGCGCTATCGCCCGGGGTTCCCGCGGCATCCCACAGCTCGCTCACACTCGAAGCAAAGAGCGCCAGACCAAGCGGAATCATGATAATGCTCGCGAACCGCACGATGGCATTCAACGCGTTCATGATCTCGGAATTGACCTTTTTGACGTACTTGGCCTCGTTGTTGATCTTTGCCACGTAGTTATCGGCGCCGACATGGATCACGCGGGCGCGCAGCAGGCCTGAGTCGATAAAGCTGCCGCTCATGAGCTCGGAGCCGGGCTGCTTTTTGATAAGATCGCTCTCGCCCGTCAGCAGACTCTCGTTGACGAGCGCCTCGCCCGACACCACCACGGCGTCGGCGGGAATCTGGTCACCGCGCCCCAGGCGAATGATATCGTCGAGCACGATCTGGTCCAGGTCGAGCTCCACCTCGGCGCCATCGCGCACCGCGATGGCCTTCTTAGAGGTGAGCAGCGTAAGCTTGTCGACCATCCGCTTGGAACGCATGGACTGAATGACGCCAATTGCCGTGTTCAAGAACACCACGAACAGAAACGTCAGGTTCTTAAACGAACCGGTCAGCAACACCAAAATCGCCAAGACCACGTTGATCAAGTTAAACAGCGTGCAGAGGTTCTCGATGATGAGCTCTTTGACCGACTTGGTCTTGAGCTCCATGTTGCGGTTGATCTTACCGGCGGCGATGCGCTCCTCGACCTCGGCGGTCGAGAGTCCGCGCTCGATATCCGTTGCTGCCATACCACGTCCCATCATGTCGCGTCGGTATAAGAAAACCGCCCGGACCATGCGAGGTTCGGACGGTCTTACGTTCGATGGTGCCCCATGTTGGATTCGAACCAACGGCCTTCTGCTCCGGAGGCAGACGCTCTAATCCCCTGAGCTAATAGGGCGAACGCTAGGCATTATACCCAAGTGCGCCGCGGGCTAACAAAATAATAGAAAAAGCTTTGCAATTACGTGGGAGACGCGCCGCGACGGCGCGCTTTAGGCGGCAAAAGCGAGTCAGATAGTATAAACTCTCATGCACATATATAACGGCTCGCGATGCGAGCCGTTTTTTCAAGGGCTATCTATCGAGGTGAGAGGCACACCATGATTGCGATTTTAAAGCAGAGCGCCAGCGACGAGGCCGTCGGCCACATCGTCAGCTGGATCGAGAAAAAGGGACTCAAGACCGACGTCTCGCGCGGTGAGAACGAGACCATCATCGGCCTGGTGGGCGACACGACCAAGATCGACCCGTTCCTGCTCGAGTCCATGGACGTCGTCGAGCGCGTGCAGCGCGTCTCCGAGCCGTTCAAGCGCGCCAACCGCAAGTTCCACCCCGAGGACTCCGTCATCGACTGCGGCCACGGCGTCAAGATCGGCGGCGACCAGTTCCAGGTCATCGCCGGCCCCTGCTCCGTCGAGGGCGAGAACCTCATCCGCATCGCCCGCCGCGTGAAGGCCGCCGGCGCCACGATGCTGCGCGGCGGCGCCTACAAGCCCCGCACCTCCCCGTACGCCTACCAGGGCATGGGTCCCGCCGGCCTGGACCTACTGTGCGAGGCATCCGCCGAGCTCGACATGCCGATCGTCACCGAGATCATGGACCCGCGCGACGTGCAGGTCTTCCTCGACAAGAAGATCGACGTCATGCAGATCGGCGCTCGCAACGCCCAGAACTTCCCCCTGCTCAAGGAGGTCGGCAAGACGCAGACCCCGATCCTGCTCAAGCGCGGCATGTCCGGCACCGTCGACGAGCTGCTTATGGCAGCCGAGTACATCATGAGCGAGGGCAACGACAACGTCATCCTGTGCGAGCGCGGCATCCGCACCTTCGAGACCCGCACTCGCAACACCTTCGACCTCAACGCCGTGCCGGTGCTGCACCACCTGTCGCACCTGCCCGTCGTCGCCGACCCCAGCCACGCCACCGGTTACACCCGCTACGTTGAGCCCATGGCGCTCGCCGCGACTGCCTGCGGTGCCAACGGTCTGGAGATCGAGGTCCACGACGACCCGAGCCACGCTTGGTCCGACGGTGCTCAGGCCCTCACCCCCGACCAGTTCGACGACACCATGCGCCGCATCCGCGCCATCCGCGAGGTCGTCTGCCAAGAGACCGTTCAGGAGTAGCCCATGGGTACGGTGAGAAACGCACGCGTTAACCAGGGTGGACCCAAGTGCGCCGGCATCGTGGGCCTGGGCCTCATCGGCGGCAGCTTTGCCCGCGGCTATGCGCAGGCGGGCGTCCGCGTGCTGGCCTGGGACCCCGATGACGACGTCATGACGGCCGCCAGCATGGGCACCGTTGCCGGCGAGCTCAACGACGAGACGCTCGGCGAGTGCGACATCATCGTCCTGGCATGCTACCCCGAGGCCTGCATCGAGTGGCTCGAGGCGCACGCCCAGGCACTCGCCGACGCCACCGACACCGAGGCCATCATGGGCCCCGTGGTGATCGACACCGTGGGCGTCAAGGGTATCGTGTGCGAGCGCGCCTTTGAGCTTGCCCGCGAGCACGGTTTTTACTTTGTAGGCGCACATCCCATGGCGGGCACGCAGTTCTCGGGCTACGCGCATTCCCGCGCCGACCTGTTCCAAGGCGCACCGCTCGTGCTCGTACCGCCCGCAGTGGACGACGCACTTAAGCTGGAGCTTTTGGGCCAGGTGCGCGAGATGGTACGCCCCTTAGGCTTTGGCAAGTTCAGCGTAACGAGCGCCGCCGAGCACGACCGCGTCATCGCCTTTACGAGCCAGCTCGCGCACGTCGTCTCCAACGCCTATGTTAAGAGCCCGACCGCTCAGGTCCACCACGGCTTTTCGGCGGGCAGCTACCGCGACCTCACCCGCGTAGCACACCTCAATCCGCAGATGTGGTCCGAGCTCATGATCGACGACGCCGATGCACTCGCCTTCGAGATTGACCATCTGATCGAATCGCTCGGCGCCTACAGTCGCGCCCTTAAGGACCGCGACCAGCGCTATCTGGAGAATCTCCTTGCCGAGGGCGACCGCATCAAGCGCGCGCTCGACGACGAGGCCTCCCACTAGACCACCCATCACGCCAGGTCGAAAGGACCGAAGCTTATGGCGATTACCATCGATATCGACACCGCACGCCCCTACCAGGTGCATGTGGGCACGTTTTTACTGGAGCAGGCGGGCCCACTCGTCCGCGCCACCGCTGGCGGATCTCGCGCCGTCATCGTGACGGACACCAACGTAGGTCCCCTCTACCAGATGCCCGTTAAGCAGAGCCTGGAGGCCGCAGGTTACGAGGTGAGCATCTGCACCTTCGAGGCCGGCGAGGCCCATAAGCGTGCCGAGACCTATGTTGCCATTTTGGAGTTTGTGGCCGAGCACGAGCTTTCGCGCTCCGACGTGATCGTGGCACTCGGCGGCGGCGTCGTAGGAGACGTGGCGGGCTTTGTGGCCGCCACCTACATGCGCGGCTGCAAGTTTGTGCAGATTCCCACAAGCCTGCTCGCCATGGTGGATTCGTCTGTCGGCGGGAAGACGGCCATCGACCTGGCAGCCGGCAAGAACCTGGCCGGCGCCTTTTGGCAGCCGAGCGTGGTCATCGCCGACGTGGGGTGCCTGGCCACCCTCACGCCCGAGCAGTTCGCCGACGGCTGCGGCGAGGTCGTCAAGCACGCCGTGATCGCCGACCCGGAGCTTTTCGCCGAGCTGGAGAAGACCCCGCTCACGCTTGAGCTGCTGAACCGCGACGTGGCCCGTGTGGCGCTCATCATCGCCCGCAATATCGACATTAAGCGCGCCGTGGTCGTTGCCGACGAGCGCGAAACCAATCAGCGCAAGCTTCTCAACTTTGGCCACAGCGCCGGGCACGCCGTCGAAGCCTGCGAGCACTTTGAGCTCGGCCACGGCAACTGCGTGTCCATCGGCATGGGCATCATCACGCGTGCCGCAGCCCTGCATGGCGTTTGCGATGCCGAGCTGCCCGATCGTATTGAGGAGCTCTGCGCCCGCCACGGCCTCAAGACCCGCTGTGACCTAGATGCCGATGCCGTCTTTGCCGAGGCGCTCCACGACAAAAAGCGCGCGGGCGACACCATCGACCTGGTAATTCCGCACGACATTGGCCGTTGCAGCATCGACCGCACGCCGCTTTCCACCTTCCACGATTTGATTGCCGAGGGCCTCGGCCAGAAGGGAGACGTTTCCGCATGTTAGCCCGCATCACCCCGTCCCCGCTCAAGGGCACCGTTCCCGCCATCGCATCCAAATCGATGGCGCATCGCCTCATCATCTGCGCCGCGCTTGCCAACGGCGAGACGCACGTGACCTGCAACACCACCTGCGCCGATATCGAGGCCACGGTGCGCTGTCTCACGGCGCTCGGCGCCCGCATCGAGACCGTCGAGGACGGCTTCCAGGTCCACCCCACCATGAAGAGCATTGAATTTGGCCTACTCAAGGCCCTTGCCGGCGGCACGCTCGACTGCGGCGAGAGTGGCTCCACGCTGCGCTTCATGTTACCCGTTGCCTGCGCGCTGGGCGCGGAGGCAACCTTTGTGGGACAGGGCCGTCTAGGCGCACGCCCGCTCTCCCCGCTTTCGGACGAGATCATCGCCGCCGGTTGCGACCTGCAGGGCCTGGGCGGTTTTCCGCTCAAGACGAGCGGCCGCATGCGCCCGGGCACCTTTGTGCTTCCGGGCAACGTGAGCTCGCAGTATATCTCCGGCCTGCTGCTGGCAGCCCCGCTGCTGGCCCAGCCCTCCTGCGTCCAGGTGACCGGCCTCATCGAGAGCCGCCCCTACATCAACCTGACGATCCAGGCCATGAAGGCCTTTGGTGTCGAGGTCAACGTCGAGCGTATTCCGGCCAAGGACGGCCAGCCCGAGGTCACGAACTTCCGCGTGAACAGCGGCTCGTACCGCACGCCCGGCAGCGTAGCCGTCGAGGGCGACTGGTCCAACGCCGCCTTTTGGCTATGCGCCGGCGCCATCGGCACCGACCCCATCACTGTCGAGGGCGTGTCGCTGAGCTCCGCGCAGGGCGACCGCAACGTGCTCGCCGCGCTTTCGCGCTTTGGCGCCCGCATCGTGCGCTCCACGAACGCCGCCACCGTCCAGTCCGACAAGCTCGCCGGCTTTGAGATGAGCGCCCACGACATTCCGGACCTGGTGCCCGTCATCTCGGCCGTGGCATCGCTGGCTCAGGGCCGCACGTTCATCCGTGACTGCGCGCGCCTGCGCATCAAGGAATCTGACCGTCTGGCCACCACCACCCGTGAGCTCACTGCGCTTGGCGCGCAGGTGCGCATCGCCGGTGACGACCTCATCATCAAGGGCGTCGATGCCTTTACCGGCGGCGAGGTCGATTCGCACAACGACCACCGCATCACCATGATGGCCGCCATCGCCGCGAGTCGCGCCACCGGCGAGGTCGTGATCCACGGCGCCGAGGCCGTCAACAAGTCCTATCCCGATTTCTTCGACCACTACCGCCTGCTGGGCGGCAAGGTCACTCTCGAGGAGGAATAGCATGTCCTCGACCTTTGGCAATGTCTTGCACGTAAGCATCTTCGGCCAGTCGCACTCCCCCGCCATCGGCTGCTCACTCGATGGCATTCCCGCCGGTATCGCCATTGACCAGGATCAACTGCAGGCCTTTTTGGACCGTCGCGCCCCCGGTCGCGACGAGACCGCGACCAAGCGCCGCGAGGCCGACGCCGCGCATATCATCGCCGGCATAGTTGATGGACATACCACGGGCGCGCCTATCGCCGCGATCATCGAGAACACCAACACGCGCTCCAAGGACTACTCCGAGCTGCGCCGTAAGCCCCGCCCGGGCCATGCGGATTTCCCGGCACGCGTGAAGTACCACAACATGCACGATGTCGCCGGTGGCGGGCACTTCTCCGGCCGCCTGACGGCACCCTTATGCATTGCGGGCGGCATTGCGCTGCAGGCGCTCGAGGCCCGCGGCATCAAGGTGATGGCGCATGTGGCGCAGATTGGTGGCATCTCCGATCTTCCCATGGACGACATGGTCTATCGCGAGGCCGACCGCAAGGCGATCCTTTCGAACGACTTGCCGTGCATTGACGCCGCAGCTGCCGGTCGCATGCGCGAGGAGATCTTTGCCGCGCGCAACGAGCTCGACAGCATCGGCGGCATCGTGGAGTGCGGTATCTACGGCCTGCCCGCGGGCATCGGCGACCCCATGTTCGACGGCATCGAGAACCGCATCGCACAGATCGCGTTTGGGATTCCCGCCGTGAAGGGCGTGGAGTTTGGCATGGGCTTTGCCCTCGCCGCCATGCGCGGCAGCGAGAACAACGATCCGTATCGCATCGACACCGAGACCGGCCAGATCGAGGTCGAGTCCAACAACGCCGGCGGCATCCTGGGCGGCATTTCAACCGGCGCGCCCGTCATGTGGCGCATGGCCGTAAAGCCCACGCCCTCCATTGGCCGCGAGCAGCAGACGGTGGACATGGACGCTATGGAAAATGCCGAGCTCTCGGTCCACGGCCGCCACGATCCCTGCATCGTCCCGCGCGCCGTCCCCGTAGCCGAAGCAGCCGCGGCGCTGGCCATCTGGGACGCCCTCCTAGAAGACGCCGCCCAACGCTAAAAATCTCCGGGAGCCAACCTCGGCCCCCACACCCACCCAGTGAAAGGGGTCCCTATGGACCTTGCTGACATTCGCCAGGCCATCGATGGCATCGACACCACGCTCCTCAACAGTTTTGTCGAGCGCATGGACATTGCCACCGAGGTCGCCAAGTCAAAAATCGAGATGGGCAAGGCCGTCTTCGACCCCGCCCGCGAGCGCTCCAAGCTCAACAACCTTGCCGGCCGCGCTCCCGAGCGCTACGAGGCGCAGACCATCACGCTGTTCCGCCTCCTCATGAGCATGAGCAAGGCCGAGCAGCAGCGCTATATCAACGAGATCAATGGCATCACGGTCTCGCAGAAGGCCCACGCCACTGCCGAGGCCTTCGACACGCCCTTTCCCCAGACAGCCAGCGTCGCCTGCCAGGGTGTTGAGGGCGCCTACAGCCAGATCGCCGCGTGCAAACTCTTCGACGTGCCCGATATCGCGTTCTTCGAGACCTTCGAAGGTGTCATGCGCGCCGTGCGCGACGGCTTCTGCGAGTTTGGCGTACTGCCCATCGAAAACTCCACCGCGGGCTCGGTCAACGCGGTCTACGACCTACTCGCGCAGTTCGACTTCCACATTGTGCGCTCGCTGCGCCTTAAGATCGACCACAACCTGCTCGTCAAGCCTGGCACCAAGCTACAGGATGTTCGTGAGGTCTATAGCCACGGTCAGGCCATCGCACAATGCGCGGGCTTTATCGAGGCGCACGATCTGCACGCCCACAAGTATCTCAACACGGCTATGTCGGCCGAGATGGTCGCCAACTCCAAGCGCACCGACGTCGCCGCCATCGCCTCGCACAGTTGCGCGGCGCTCTACGGTCTGGAGGTGCTGGAACCCAATATCCAGGACTCGGACAACAACTACACGCGCTTCGTCGTCATCAGCCGCGAGCCGCGCGTCTACCCCGGCGCCAACCGTACCTCGCTCATGATCACCACGGCCAACGAACCGGGCGCCCTCTATCGCGTGCTCGAGCGCTTCTATGCGCTCAACATCAACCTCATCAAGCTCGAGAGCCGCCCCATCCCCGGTCGCGACTTTGAGTTTATGTTCTACTTTGACCTGGACTGCCCCTTTGGCAGCAAGGCGCTCGACGACCTACTCGATTCCATCGATGACGTGTGCGAGAGCTTCACCTACTTTGGCAGCTACACGGAGGTGCTCTAGATGACTGACGTCGCCACGACCCGTCCCTACGGCGTGCTGGGCCGCGTGCTGGGCCACAGCTACACCCCGACCATCTACAAGGAGCTCGCGGGGCTTGAGTACGTGCGTTTTGAGCGCGAGCCCGAAGACCTCGCGGCCTTTATGACCGGCGATGAGTGGGAGGGCACCAACGTGACCATCCCCTATAAGCGCGCCGTCATGGACTACCTGGACGAGCTGAGCCCGCTCGCCGAACGCATGGGCAACGTCAACACGATCACGCATCTGCCCGATGGCCGTCTGCGCGGCGATAACACCGACTACTTCGGTTTCCAGTGCCTGGTCGAGGAGCTGGGTGTGGAGGTCGCCGGCAAGAAGGTCCTCGTGCTCGGAGCCACCGGAGGCGCCGGCACCACGGCAAGTATGGTGCTGGACGACCTGGGCGCGATCGTGGTGCCCGTGGGACGCACGAGCGAGGTCAACTACGACAACATCGCACAGCAGTCCGACGCCGCGCTGCTCGTCAACTGCACGCCTGCCGGTATGTTCCCCCACTGCCCCGACGCGCCTTGCACGCTCGAGGGCCTCGACGCGCTCGAGGGCGTCATCGATATCGTCTACAACCCCGCCCGCACGGGACTCATGCTCGAGGCCGAGCGTCGCGGCATCCCTTGCATCGGCGGTTTGCTCATGCTTGTGGCCCAGGCGGCGCAAGCCATCGAGCGCTATACCGGCCAGGACACCCCGCGCGAGCGCATCCTGAACGTAACGGAGCGTCTGTCCCGCCATGAGCAGAACATCGCACTGATCGGCATGCCGGGCTCGGGCAAAACCCGCGTGGGTGAGCAGATCGCCCTGCTCACCGGCCGCGAGCACATCGACTTGGACCGCGCGCTCGAGGAGCGTCTGGGCATGCCTTGTGCCGACTTTATCGTCGAGCGCGGCGAGCCGGCCTTCCGCGAGCAGGAGACGGCGGCCCTGGCCGACATCTCCAAGCGCAGCGGCCTGGTGCTTTCCACCGGCGGCGGCGTCGTCACGCGAGACGAGAACTACCCGCTGCTGCACCAGAACAGCCAGATTGTGATGCTCAACCGTAAGCTCGATGAGCTCGCCCACAAGGGTCGCCCAATCACCGCCCGCGACGGTATCGACAAGCTGGCCGAGCAGCGCATGCCGCGCTACCGCGCCTGGGCCGACTACATCATCGACTCGCGCGACTGCGCAGCCAACACCGCCCGAGCCCTCCTCGACACCCTCCCACCCGCTCTCTAACAAAAACCACCGCAAAGGGGACAGGCACCTTTGTGGTGGTTTTTCATTCCGCCTCACCGCCCGCCCAACCACAAAGGAAGCAACCATGAAAGCTCTCGTCATCAACGGACCCAACCTCAACATGCTCGGCATTCGCGAGCCGGGCATCTACGGCAGCGACAACTACGACCGCTTGGTCCAGATCTGCAAGGAGGCCGGCGCCGCCCAGGGTTTCGACGAGGTAGAGGTCTTCCAGTCCAACCACGAGGGCAGCATCGTCGACAAGATCCAGGAGGCATACGGCAAGGTCGAGGGCATCGTCATCAACCCGGCGGCCTACACGCACACGAGCGTGGCGATCCTGGACGCCCTCAAGGCCGTAGCCATCCCCGCCGTCGAGGTCCACATCAGTGCCGTCGAGACGCGCGAGGACTTCCGCCAGGTAAGCTACGCGCGCCTGGCCTGCTTTGCCACCATCACCGGCGAAGGCCTCCAGGGCTACGCCCATGCGCTGGAGCTGCTGAAAGAGCATCTGCTACACTAATCCATGGGACAAAATAATCAGGTTTGTTTGTCCCAAAACTTAAGTAACTGTTCGATTGACATACAAAGGAGCACATCCATGTCCCAGTACGATTACCTCGTCGTCGGCGCCGGCCTTTCGGGCGCCGTCTTTGCTAATGCCGCCAAGCGCGCCGGCAAGTCGGTCCTGGTCATCGACCGCCGCGATCACATCGCCGGCAACATCTACACCGAGGACGTTGAGGGCATCCAGGTCCACCGCTACGGCGCTCACATCTTCCACACCTCCATGAAGGACGTCTGGGACTACGTCAACCGCTTCGCCGAGTTCAACAACTACGTCAACTCGCCAGTCGCCAACTTCCACGGCAACATGTACAACATGCCCTTCAATATGAACACCTTCGCCAAGATGTGGCCGGGCGTCGTCACGCCGGCCGATGCCCGCGCCAAGATCGCCGAGCAGGTGACCGCCGAGAACATCGGAGAGCCGACCAACCTTGAGGAGCAGGCGCTGTCCCTCGTGGGCCGCGACATCTTCAAGACGCTCGTGAAGGGCTACACCGAGAAGCAGTGGGGCCGCGACTGCCGCGACCTGCCCGCGAGCATCATCAAGCGCCTCCCCTGCCGCTTTACCTACGACAACAACTACTTCAACGATCGCTACCAGGGCATCCCCATGGGCGGCTACACCAAGATGGTCGCCAACATGCTCGAGGGCGTCGAGGTGCGTTGCGGCGTGGAGTACAAGGAGCTGATCGCCGCCGAGCCCGATATCGCCGCCAAGACGATCTACTGCGGCCCCATCGACGCGTTCTACGACTTTAAGCTGGGCACGCTGGAGTACCGCAGCCTGCGATTTGAGACCGAGACGCTCGACGAGCAGGACCACCAGGGCGTGGCCGTGGTCAACTACACCGAGCGCGAGGTCCCCTACACGCGCATCATCGAGCACAAGCACTTCGAGTTCGGCACGCAGGACAAGACCGTCATCACGCGCGAGTACCCGGCCGACTGGAAGCCCGGCGACGAGCCCTACTACCCCATCAACGACGCCAAGAACGACGCCCTCTACAAGCAGTACGAGGAGCTGGCGACGCAGGAGGGCAACGTGATCTTCGCCGGTCGCCTGGGCGGCTACAAGTACTACGACATGGACAAGGCCATCGCCGCGGCCTTCGAACTCGTCCGCAACGAGCTGGGCGTGGAGCCCACGGAGGCGTAAGGGTCCAAAACGGGCCTCTGCGCGAGCCGAAACGGCACAAGCAGGCAAGCCAACGCCGGCAGGAGCAATTTCGCCCCTGCCGGCGTTTTAGTATGGAGACGGAATTGGGTGTTCTGCCCATTATTTAGCCGAGGATATAAGCGGACACGGCCTGCCGCGGAGGCAAAAACCGGAAGTATGCGGCAAATTCAAAACTTACCGAGCACACCGGGATGCCGCAACGCCTCTACCTGCGGTTTCTCTGCGTGAAAAGGGCGGCGTGCTCATGGGTTCCGGAATTTGCCGCATACTTCCGGCGAGTGGTTCCGAAAGTGCGGGGAAAAACAGAAATCGGCCTACCAGACCCCTGTTTTACTCTTCCGCGAACAGCGGTTTTGTTGGCAAAAATCACGTTGCGCTCGGAGGTTTCCGATTTTTCCCCGCACTTCCGGAGAACGCAGCAACACCGAGCACCCTGAAGCGGAAAACGTGACAAATATCCTTTGGAAAACAGCTCCTGAACGCAAAAAGCCTTTCAGCGGTTTCCACGGACCAAGCCGGACGTACCGTCGCAAGGCCTCATCACAGTTCTCGCTTTAAGGAAATTCACAATCCCGGTCAATCCTCTACCGAAAACCGTAGCAAATTAAGACTGAGCAACAACACGTCAGTAAAGTTACATGCGAGCAGAAAATCACGCACAATTTCGTCTTTTCTCAATTGAAATGTAAGTTTTGACAGGCTGAATCTTACATCCAAACAAAAAGAGGGCCGACGCATCAACCCTCTTCAGGTGTCGCCCGAAGGCTTCCACCGCAATTGATTTAATTCTAATCGATATAAATTGTTTGTCCATGGTCGCGTCAACCAGTAGATTCCGCCCATACTCGACCATTCCATTACCGGAATGACGCTTAGTCAGCACGTCACACATTACATGCATGAAAAAAGGGCAGCACTCTCGGTTTGAAAACGTCGCCCTTAAAGCTCCCGAAAAGCTTTTGTATTACAGGAAGATACTCTACACCATCTTCCCTTGATTGGTAGGTCAAAACGTACACCATTGTGATTTCAAGCAGAAAGCGTTATATTAAGTATGCATTTGCACGTGGTGTCCGCACTATACGCTCAGATGCCATAGTTTACAAAGATGGCCTTCTTCATAGACGCTAGGTGGGATTACTCACTAGTAGCCGATATGTCGAAGGCCTTCTTGTATTTAAGGAAATCATACATTCTAATAAGCCGTTTCAGCTCGCTGTTGCCGTGGATTATCTTGCGATCGTCCGAGATGAGCGCCCTCAGATACTCGAGCAACTCACTTAAATCGAGCTCATCTTCCTCAAGTAAAACCAACTTTTTGAATGCTTCTTCAAAGCCTTCGTTGGCTATAACAGACTTAACCGAGTGTCTAACCGCCGAAAGATGATAACTACCTTTTGCCTTTCGCAGGCTGTTGTTTAGAAAGGCATCTAAATCCTTTTTCTCATCTATTTCCTTTAGCATCCTTGGGTTAAGAACTTCCCCTGAATACGCGCTTAAGTACTTATACATGGGCAAACCACCCGAGTTGGAAGCAAGTAACGAAGGAAGGTATTCCTCGACGGCAAGTTTAGGAGCAACATGTTCGTCATCAAACACAACGTCACGATATAAAAGTTCTGCTTTGACCATATGCCCGTGCCCTAAAGAAGCATTCGCAACACCGATACCCAGCACAAGATGCTGTCCCTCCGGAAGTCTCTCGAGGTCGCTAAAACTCGCTTCGACTACCAGAGAGTCATTCGGATCGCCCTCATCAGCCAAGGCGTAGATGCTCCTGCGCAGCTCACGAATAATCCTGGGCGAGAAGGAACATTTGGATTGTCCAATTGCTTCATACACCGCACCAAAATCGTTCGTTCTAATCTCGGTCATGCTTATCTCGCCAATACCTGGAAAAGTAAACGAATGAGTTGAAGTTGCATTTTCTCCCCTAGTAAGGAAGATAAAGCGCTCTCTAAGCAAAGCAAGATTGTTTGAACCGAGGCAGCGCGAAATCGACATGAGGATAGCTTGGATATCGGGGTCGTTAAGTGAATAACCGATAAAAATAATTGGGTATTCCATAAAAATAGTTAACAGCTTGGCAGCCAAGTAATCCTGTGTTTCGGCGAGTTTTGCGTAATCCGCCTCCTCAAGAACCATAGATTCAGGATTATCCATAGACCCGTGAATCTTATAAATTTCACCCATTTCAAAAGTTCTGTGAAAGACAAGATCGTCCTGACCTACAAAAACTTTAAACTCTGGAAACAGTGACTCCAATAGACAGTCATAGTTGGTTGTAATGACTCCAGAAATGCGCCGCTTGCCAACCTCCTTCAGAGTATCGAGCTCATGAGTCATATGGCGAGGCGTAAACGAGGACAGCCTCTCGGCAGCCATGATCTTTAAAACAGATTTACGCCCACGAACATCTTCCGCATGATCATCTCTAAAAGAAGCGAACCGAGGCTCTTCGAGCACGGCTATCCGCAAATCTTTATCAAGCATCGTCGCGGCAGAGGGCAAAGCGCCATAAGCAGGATTATCTGAACAGCGGGCGAGGTAGGAATCGAGTCGAAAAGGATCATCAGAAAGACGGGAGCAAAGGTGCCTTAACAGGCCGTCCCAATCGTCGGTCCCCATATATCTACGGGAAAACCCCGAGCCAACGAATAGATAGGGACTACGGCCCAGTCCATTTATCAGGCTAACAACGCTGTCTACAATGTCATTTCTTTCGGCTTCCACTTTAACGCCTCCCAACTTCACAATTTAATAAATTATAGAACATTTGTTTGTATATTGCTATAAATATCACTCGTAATCGCATGGGCACCAACCAACTTATGGAACAAATAATGCAGCCCAATAGAGCATCAGCGCCTAATCATTAGATAACAGTTGATGTTGATTGGCTAAGGCACTTTCTCTCAGCCGCTTTCGCCAATTGAACGTACCCCGCTAATAGGAAAAGAAGCGTTTCCGCCCTAAAATGGGCTTAGCTCTCCCATCATCGTGCTATACATCATGCGAAAGTAGAACCGATCCGTAAACACCGTATGGTTCCCATCATCAATCATTCTGGGATCCATATCTAGGACACCCCGATCGGACTCGCATTCTGGAAGCATCCATGGCGCCCAAATTCCAAGACCACGGCTCATTGGAGACAGCCTAGTTGTCACCTGAAGGCTGTCCATTATTCGTCTCTCAGTTTTACCGAGACGATCAACCCGTCTTCTTAGGTAACGCGGTAGATTCCAGGGATGCCCGGCTTTAATTTCGATGGGCTTTCCATCCACTCTAAAAGTAGACAAATCGGTTAGCGCTACTCCAAAATCTTCGGCGCGATAATAATGGCTCCTTGTAAGGGCGTAGTTTAAAGCTTCCTTGGTAAATGACGTCGCGCAAGCAATTGAGCCAATAATTGGAAGCGCCTCAGTAAGACTTTCATCCGGATAAATCCTTTTCCCGCCATCCATCATGTCGAAAACGTCTCTGGAAAATTCGGGATCCTGTTCAAACCTGAACTGTTCAAAGGAAGAATCCTCCTGCAGCGGCATTGCCCCGCGGTCATATATTGCGTAACCACTCTGGATAGAGCTACGTACAAAAGGCTGGTATCCAATTGGAACGGGGATGTTACTCCCAACATCCTTTAATAGTGGACGAGCTTCATGCAAGTGATGAATGTACTTTCCCATGCGCATGCATTCGTCCAGCTCAACACGTGCAGCGTTCTTTCTATAAATAACGCCCCATTTGGAACATTCGTCTCGCTCGATGTCCCGTTGCGAAAGCGGACGCCAGCGGCCTTTATCCCAAACGCAAGTTGCAAAAAAGAGTGCCGTTGAGAAATCGTTCGTTACGTCCAACCAATTGGACTCTAACCCGTAATGCTGACCCAAGAGTTCATAGAGAACATCGCAACGTTTCCATTCCCGCACGGAGTGAAACTGATTAATAAAGCAACTGAACTCGAATAGCCGCATATCTGCCACGAGACGATAAAGCTCTTGGTCTTTAATGCTTTTAAACTGTCGAAGTTTTCTCTTGAGCGATGATTCAGACCGTGGATAAATCTGCTTTTCGCCTCGATAGAAAAATCTCCTCTTAGATTGTTCAAGAACGATCCCATGGGGATACTGGATCAAAAATGCATCAGTTTGGGGATCGCGCTCAATATATTCTCGGCAGACTTCTAGAAGGCTATTGCGAGGAGTATAAAAATTCTCACCCGCAAGGGTGCTAAGAGTCATCTCTTCCCCTCGAAGCTGATCAATCATATCCTCTCGAAGAAACTCCATCAGGCCACCGTGATCGATAACCTTGTAGCGTTGGTCGTTGTTTTGTATGCCCACCATCTATTCCTGTTTCCTCCCGCCTCTTCCGGTCCTACGGCCCATATCCTCGTCACCATATGCTCGGCATTGTGATAGCAGCTTTCTTATTGACCAGACCTCTCATTCAACAGAAATCGCCGGACCGTAATCCCTTAGAAGGTTTTCTACTGTCTCCCGAATTTTCGTGGCATTCTCTTTACTCTCACGTTTCCTATTAGCAGAAGAGAATCGGCACCCTAAGCAGGCTTGGCTGGTTTGCGAATCATTCCTTCCGCCATTATTGGGATATGAAGCCAACTCATTCCCATCCAGATCTAGCTCCCAATGCCGATCGCAAGCATTGTCATAGCCAAATTCTTCTTGATATCTTTCTGTGAAAGCGAAATACCTAAGATCAGCAGTTTGAGCCACCTCTTCTAACACATCCCGACGGATGAGAATTAAATTGTGAACTGGCTCCTCATAGTAATTTCCCGGATTACCGTCGCACAGAATGACTGCCTCGTCATCACGTTCAAAACAAGCGTTCCGTGGATTAAACGATAGGTCCAGCATATCAACAAGGGTAGGTGGCGGGAGCAGTATATTATTTCGCTCAACAGAGACGCTGCGACGGTCTGGGGCCTCAAGATCCACGCAGTTACTCCCCTGAGCTTTTCCGAAGTCCTTTGTGTTGCCCTCATATGAATCGTGCTCAATAGTTAAATACCTATCATCTGAGCATCCACAGATGTGTTTCTCGCTGTTAATTGCTATTGAAACGATAATTTCATTTGAGCATTGGAGCTCGCTATCGCTATGGACTCTCTTCTTAACAGAAAAAGCAAGCGGAACCCATTCGACTCTTCCCAATCGAAAGGACTCGATGAGTCCCTTTATCTCAATAAGTGCCTCTCCAGTATCGTTAAACCAGGCAAACTCTTTATCGAGAGGAGACACCAACCGTCTCGCAATCTTGGCTTTTGCAGTATCTATTCGCATATCGGCAGAAGCGGAGCAAGTGTGGATAACGCCAGGTTCTTGCTCAGCAGTCTCTTCATATTGAGCGAATCCAACGGTGTTGAATCCCTCACCGCCCAGCACTATTTCATCAATGTAATAATTCGCCGATAGAGAGCCGAGCAACTCATGAATTGCCAGATCAAACGGTTTATAATTTGGATTAATCAGACTAGAAGTTCTAGTGTCTACAGATACGAAGGTTCCAAGCAAGTCATCCAGAGTACCACCGTAGACATGCAGCCATTTATCGGTGAGGACAACCGCACAATCCAACAGAACCTTTTTATCTAGTGGCCGAATATCAAAATTAACTGGTAACATTCCGTCAAGGTCATCATGCCTTATAACCAGCCCTTTACAATCGCCTTCCCGTGGGCACTTTAACAAAGCGCTTAACGATCGGTTCCAGTTCGCAACAGAGCTGGTATCCGCACTAATAAATCTAGCCGAGTAGCCAAAATCGAGCCCATCTCCCAGCGTGTAAACATTGAGTGGAAGGTAACCTTTTAGATGCAAGTCAATTCTATCGACTTGCTTAATAAAGCAATCGATACCCTTTTTCGATGGCTTAAAATCACGAAAAGCAAGGTGGTAATTTTTTGATGAGAAATCTACCGGAGAGAACTTGCCCCCAGATGTCTTGCATAAATAAGAGATAACGATTGAATCCGTAATCTCAGGATCGTCAACCGCCCTATCAAGAAAACCCTCAACGGCATCACCGCATCGAGACTCAATGCTCAAGTGCGCTAATGTCTTCGCGATTGCCCTGCGAGCATATACGTCATGCACGTCAGGCCATGCCTCAATAAGGAAATCTGCCACCGATGGATCGTAGTCGGCCAGAAAGAACATGAGGCGCTGACTTAGAGCGCGCAGCTTTATATTCGATGCAAAGGAACACCAAACAGAGAGCCATACCCATTCGTCCTTGGCGCCCGAAGGCACCCGACCTGTATGGGATACGTAATCAGTAATGTTTTGAAGACGTGAGATCAAGGGATGGAGAGAGAAATCATTCCAATTCTCACGAAAGATAGCGTCAACGATTTGGGGGCTATTAAACAGGAAGTTTTGAACAAAGTGGACTAAATTAAAAGGGGTGTTTACGACCCCAGCAAAACACATGAATGCCCAGCGCACATCCATAGGCCACATAGCACTGAAGGATTCGAAGTCCCAATCAATAGGAAAGACGGTCTGAGTGAACAATCTGTCCAATTCTAGTTCCTGGCCATTTTCTTCAAGTGCGCAAAGTAATTTAGCTAAAAATCCAGCTCCACGACCAAGATATCTATCTACACATACCTGAACAATCTCATAATCATTTACAAAGCTGCACTTACTTGCGGTTATTTTTGCAACTGTATCTATAAGCTCGTCTTCATCTAATTTCGTACTGTCAATTTGATTGAACTCGTCATTTAGCGAGCGCGCCATTACAAAACGAATCTGAGATTCACTGGCAAACGAATACCTTATTCCGTCATATTCAAAGCACTGGACAAAACCCTGCTCAAGCATTTCTGCCAAGTATCGTGATGAGTCGTAGCCTAAAAATGAATCGGCATCCCTTTTACTAAAATCCAATGCATTAGTTTTTAGCAAGCACTTGCAAATCGATTTTGTTTCTATCCACCTCTTCCGTGATAAGGCATCCTTAATACTACTTTCGACCATTGAACTTCTTTGAGCTACTGCATTATTGGGCCCACATCCATCGTTGATTACTTTGAGTTTCTTAATTACAGCATTAAGGTTCCTAGGGTTTCGAGAAAACAGCATGTCCTGAAATTGAATTATCAGCTCATCAGAGCATTCAGAGAGAGCGTCATAGACTCGATAGGGATTGACGCCCTCAAATTCAATTGAACTTGGAACCAATGACTGCAATTCATGAAAACGAGATGTCGGAGATTCGGAACGCGTGCTAACTACCACGTTGCTATTTTGAGCCTTCAAAGTTTCTTTAATTAGCTCCATCGCGAAATCGAAAACATCATCGTCAAGCTCATTGCAAGCATCAATAATTAACGTACAGCCATCTTGAACTAGATTCTTAAAGGCCTGCGATCCAATGTTTTTCAATTTGACAAAAGCACCCTGGTTGAAACAACCTAAAAATGGTCGATTCTTTGCTTCTAAACCGCGACAGAATTCATATAGAAAACGAGTTTTTCCAATACCGCCCTCGCCATAAATTAAGAGACCTTTCAACGTTTTGGCGTTTTTAACAACTTGGGCCTCGATTTCGCAAAGTCTTTCCCGCAGGTACCCGTGGGAAGAATTAATAGACTCGCTAAAGGCGGCTTCGAGCTTAGCCAAATCTTTGTCCGCAGCATGAGCTCGTATAAATCTGTTAGCAATTTTAACTGCATCATTTTCTTCATCTTGAAGATCTCGATCGGGAAAATACCTGTAATGCAAACACGGCTGACCATCAATAAGTAGAGATAGAAGGCCCGTATCTTCCCATTCAAAATGCGCAATCTCATTATCGACGAACGGCTTCTTGCTGTTCAATTGAACTGTATTAAGAGTTGAAATGCGCTCGTCCATTAACCGTCGTCCTTCCGCAGAAAGCAAAGTAAGGCACTTTCATTATCTCAAAAAGGGCGAAGATCGGCGCGACCGGCGTAGCCATGCACCACACGGCATGTGAGATGCTGGGAATCCTGTCCGAGAACAGCAAGGGTGCTTGAGGAAACCATGCCTTATGCGCACGGTGGCACCCAATGCACACCAGCCCAGCATACAGGTTTGAGAATCAGCCCAAATCTTGGTAGCAAACAGCCTAGAACGCACGGGGCACTCCAGGGCACATTAGCCAACAAGAGAACACGCCACGCCTAACAGCGACATCGCAACCAGCACCGTCATGATTACCGGGCGGACAATCAAGGAGAACGGGTGTGCCAACGGCTGGATCAGTATCGTGCGGCATGACCGCTTCGAGCGACTACTAAACAGGGAGATCGATTCCGGAAATGACATTTCCCTGTACAGCCCAGTCTCAAACGGAAACTCGGCGGCACTGGTTTACTATAGACAACAGCACTCAAACGAGCAAAAGCTCATTCAGCAAAGACGAATCATCTGCATCAGCTACAACCCTAATATTTCTTTAGGAAACACACTCGACAGTTCGTTAACACCCATAGCGAAAAGCACCCTTGCACTAGCATCGTTGCTGAGCTCGTCACTTAACTTAAGCGCATCAAGCAGTATGTTTCGCCGCAGCATCTTGTAGTCATCCTCAGTCAGCACTAGCTCGAGATCGCTTAAAACCCCTACCAGATTGACATCACAAGACGGAGACACCCTTGCGCAAAACAGACGCTCATCATGCGCGCAGATGTTTCGAAAATCTTTTATGTGATCATATGCGAGCCTAAGCCTTCGAGGGCTGATGCGTTTACCGACTTCATGCGTCTCGGAATAAAGGTCAGAAAACGATTTGGCAATGGAATTTCTCATGCTTTCTGGCTGAAACTCGTAAAACTTGAATGCCTGACCAAGCATCAAATAATTCATAAGAATCCATACCGGCGTATTGTCGTGATTGTTCTCATAATGCCGAATGTAGTCCCTTTTATAATCCCTTTTCCATTTTTGGGACCTACATAGCACCTTCTCGAAATCACTGATAAGCGTGTCGATCTTTTTTCGATAGCCAGCATCAGCACGGTAGGATCTTTTATCCAGGTATGCTTCCGGACTATCTTTATGGGCCATTGCAAAACGATAAGAGCAGACGGTTTTAAGGACTGCTTCCGCCTTGTTAAAGTACTCAAACATGAGTAGACGCAATGAACGGTCAAATTCGAATAAACGATAGATATCAGAAAACTTGGTCCCTTTTACGAAAACCTCTTGGCAAGAATCTCCCCGTTTGTCGAGAAACAAATCCTTGTAGCCGTTAACAACCGGATAGTATCCCTCGCGTTCCAAAACTAAACGAGTATTGTTATCGCATTCGAGTCCACGGCTTTCAAGAATCGCAATCTGCTCATCAATAGATTTAAATGGTTTATCCATTTTGACCCCTTAAACGCGAAAACCGCCTTTCGGCGGTTCCGCGGACCAAGCCGGACGTACCGTCGCAAGGCCTCATCACAAGGGTTACTTTAAGGGAGAACTCGGGATCCGTCAATCCAATGCCGCCAATCTTCCAAATCAACCTTTGGGCCAAAGTCCCTTAAAGCCGGAGCATAAAAACAATCCAATGTCATGCATCCCAGAAGCATTCGCTCGCTTAATCGCTGCTGAATATCGCGAATCAGTACCGCCAATATCGCGCCTGGGGACCAGGACCGACGTGGGTCCCGGTGCCGTTTTACTGTTAGCGGTCCGCCTCGCAACGTTGTTAACCGTATAATTAAAACCATAGTTGGCGCATTTTAAGGCGGTAAACATGGATCCAGTTGACCTTGTCGGTTCAGAGACGGTTGCTCGAATTATTGACTGGGGTAAATTACAAATTCAAAGCATAAATAAAAGGCGGGCACTGGAAGAGCTTATCGAAGAAACCGCTACGCGAGCAGCGATGATTCCCACATGCATTAATTTGTCCCAGAAATTCAGAGATGTTCATCTTGTCGAAGAGCTATTGGCCCATCGCGCTCTCCTCGATAAAGACAAGGATGAAGCAATACGAACTTTTCTCGGCACCGAGTTCGATAAACCTGCCTACGATTTCGTCGAAGCTTTCTGGAACTCCGTAAATGCAATTATGGCTACAGGTGAAGATTCTCTTGCAGCGAGGAAAGCCGCAGAGGGAACCGAAGCCATCAGCAGGAAGCTCGATATAATCTGCGGAACTCTAGGGACCAATCAGCTGGGTCAAGAAGACCTATTCCACCATCTATCAAGCTACTGCACTAAATTAGCAAAACGTGGCAACAATACAAACATTTCAAGACGTTTAATTATTGCCGGCTCATGGGCGTCCGTTCAGCAAACAGCCGTATTAAATTACAAGAAACCCACACTCATCTACGCAGATCCCGGTGCGGGCAAAAGCGAATTGCTGAAATATTTCGCAGCAGAATTTGCAAAAGATTGGCTAAGCCGCAAACGAGACGAAGTCCCAGTATTTCTGGAAGCACGAGGTTGGTCGCGCCGCTATTCAAGTCTAATTGAGGGCATAGCAAAAGAGGTCCTCGGCGATGCATCCGAGGCAGCGATGTCGCTCATAAGGGACAACATTTCAATCTTTAGGCTCATTGTAGACGGCCTGGATGAAGCTCGACGCGATAGGGACCTATTCTTTGATGAGCTGGCACAATACGCCGATGATGCAAATGCCCCTCTCATTTGCTCTTCGCGTTTCGAAAGAGACTGCGGGCGTATCGGTGCTCAGGCCATGCGTTTGCAAGAATTCGACGACGAAGACGTGAGCCATTATCTTAAGCAAAGAGGAATCGACTCTCCAAGAAGCATGCTAGCAAATCTAAGCAAAACTGGACGAGAGCTGATGCATAACCCCCTGCGTCTTTCCTGTTTAGCAGACTATTTACTAAAGAAAGGAGCTTATTCAGCTCCTCGGAATCTCGCAGTCATTTTTGAGTCATGTATTGACTCGATGATTGAAGCCAAGATAGCTTCTAGGGATGAGCTTGATTCCGATTATCTTAAATTTCAACTTGGATCCTACGCGTTGGAGTGTATGACGGAAGAAAGCCCCAGGCCATTGAGGGCTTTCCTTCTGACCAAGCAAACGCCATCCGAAGCCGAGCGTATAGAGCAAGCAGGAAAGGATTCTGGCCTCCTGAATATCACCAATGGCGTGGTAGATTTTTCGCATTCAGTTCTTCAAGAATACTTGGCAGCAAAATTCCTATCAAGTCAGCCGGTTACAACAATTACCAGCTACTGCAAACAACACTTCGAAAACCCGTTACTGGAGAACTTCTTTGTAATACTATGCGGCTGTACAACAGACGCTTCAAAACAAGCGGCAATTCTTGATCATCTCGAAGACAGCAACCTTCCTTTATTCATGAAATGTCTAAGGGGACGTATGAACCTCTCAAATGAGCTGGAAGCTCGGTTGAGTAGAACTGAACTGACTAAAATTGCAGAACAAGCCCTTAAAACCTACACAAACATAACTGACCGCTACCTGAGAAAAATGAAGCCCTATATGCGGTTCCGGCATACCCTATCATCACCGAATGCGCCGATACGCATGGAAATGAGCTATAGCGCTGAAAGTACGGTAGCCCGAATAACACTAAAAGAAAAGCACCCTGTAGACGAAGAGATAAGTCTCAGCATCACCGATGATGCACAGGGGCCGATAATGAAAACCGCCGAAGGATTTTCCATTCCCATTATTTCGATAAGATCATCAAATCGACCGGAAACCCATGTTTATCGAATAGGAAGACTCTATGAAGGAATAGATTGCGCTAGAGAGCTCGCCATCTCGATGATAAACGATGATCTAAAAGACTTTTTCAACTCAGCAGAGACCGTGCTTGATGAACCATTGCCTATGAAAGTCGGCTTCGTAGAAGAAGCACTTAGAAACAGCCGAATCAATATCGGAGAAAGCGGGGGACAGCCTCGAAAGCCCAGTTTACGCAACAGTACGGCTAAGGAAATTGGCCAAGCACTCAATGGGAAGCTTATTTACTTCATCAATGTTGCCAGCGTAGATATACCAATTTCGGTAGTACCCAATCTAGTCCAGATCCTCGAATTAGGCCAAGGAGACCCTTTACAATACCTTCCTCCCCTCCCAGACAATTATGGCAAAGGCCACCATTGGGTTTGGGATTTATATACAGATCAACTCTGTGAATCGTGGTGCAAATTCATCCTTGTCGAATGCGAAAAATCCTACAGACAATTCATCAAAACTTTTATGGAGGATATTGGAAAATATTTACCCAACTACGCCGATGGACCCTTTAGTCTGAAGATGAGCATCAAGCCCGCCGGAAAAGGTGAATACCCTCAGGACAGGCAAATGCGAATCTCGCCAACTCCCGTCGACAATGAGGACGAAATCCAAGTAATCATTACCAACGATGATCCTCATGGAGGGTCTTTCGATAACGGTTTTGAGACACGAGCAGAAAACTGTCTACGTGCTGAAAGGCTTTTAGGAAGACCTGGCAACTATTACTACGAGCATGCTTATGGTAGTGCCGAAATATTAAGGGAGCCTGCATTTGTGCATAACAATGTTCGAAATCGCATTCAAAAAGAGCTAGAGAAACTCTTCAAACTGAGCTAGAAGCACTCAGTCGCGAGGGCATTCCCGCGCACGTGGCGAGTCTGCGAAGCAGTTCCTGCATGTCGATGGCGCCGTCGTCGAAACGGGGCAGGGCGAGCACGTCCGGCGTCGGGTCTAATTAGCTTTCCATAGCGGTCTTCATCCATTCCTGGAACCTGTTGTTG
Source organism: uncultured Collinsella sp. (assembly GCA_958452935.1). Classification (GTDB taxonomy): domain Bacteria; phylum Actinomycetota; class Coriobacteriia; order Coriobacteriales; family Coriobacteriaceae; genus Collinsella. Next base: position 42,684 of record CAUDVX010000007.1, read on the forward strand.
TGGTGATTTCAGATTTTAGGACGAAGGCCGTTCTTCGTTGAACGGGCACTGGGAAGCCACCCTTACACCAACTTTTTCGACGCGATCTGGTCAATCGGACACGTACTCTGTTCTGTCGATTATATTCGTTGCTAAATTTAAACGACTGAAAAAAGGGGTATCAATCTCCACTGATACCCCTAATGTAAACGCGCAATTATTCCTATATACCTCGCTTTATTACTTTCATCACCCTCTTTTTAACAGGGGATAGAGTGCGCCTAATCCTCTCGCCAAATCTCATAGAGGCATATTTCTTTCGGCAATAATCGAGTCCATGCTGCTCCCAATCGGCCCTAAAGGAATTAAAATCATCTGGTTTAGGGGACGGAGCTTGAAGGTTGCGCTGCGTGCACTCATCCAGGCTAACTTCAAAATAATCAAAAGAAGTCAAGATTTCAGCAATCAGATCCTGCCCCTTTTCGGTATTAACTATGATTGAAGAAACGCCAAGCTTGTCTTCGAAATCCGGCTTCACGTTATTTATGTTCCAAAAATCGCCAATTGTGATATCTCCTGGGCGGTTCATACTGGCGAAGGGACACGAATAGCATGAATCTCTCAATAGGTAATTTCCAGTAAAGAGGCGATAGTATTCATCTTCCCAAATGGGATTATGGTAAATGTCACCATTATTGAACTTTATCCAAAGTTCTTGGTTTCTCCAGCCGTATTGTTTATTTCTGAAGCTAATCTTGGAAATCTTTGAGGAATATTTCTTCTCCAAAGCGCGAATATGGTCATCAAAAGAACCGGGGCTTGGAGTACCATGGCAAATAATATCGACCGTCACGAGATTGTCGTAAGGAACTCCAAGATAGCGCTTCAATCCAGCGACTTCGCAAGGTGTTCCCGTAAACAAAACTGTATTGCCGGCTTTCAAATCGCGCTTAACCTCTTGGAAGATACTCCCCTTATAACTCTGCACGTATTTTGAGCCCTGAAACTTCCTAGCAGATTCAATTGAGCTAGCCCTGTCGTGCATCGCACGGTGCACATCATCAAGCCTAACGCCATACACAACGCCGTCAGACCCAAGCACTGCTTTAGCAACTTCGATAAATACCGCACCAGAGCTGCTTTGCGCGCGTTCAGTGTTGTCTTTATTTTTGACTGCGTAGGCAATTTTTGAAAACTTACTGTCCGCTAATCCATCAACCTTAAAAGGACAGACCTTTTGACATAGACCGCACTCTACACACTTTGAACCATCGATCTTGGGATAGAGGAAGCCTTTCTGGTCCTCTAGCATGGAGATCGCCTGCTTCGGACAAATGTTTAGACATGCCGTGCACCCACAGCACTGTTCAGCCTTTTCAAATAGTTCAACCATTACCTTATTTACCTCCCCAATAGCGAATTTAGCCTATCAACGATGATGTGAAAGCTCTTGTGCTCAAATACGGCATGGAAACCGAGAACGATCGCTAGGCCCAAAACGAGATTGCAGGCTCCATACAAGAGCCATGTCAGAAGACTTCCCGGCCAGGTGCTAAAAATAAAATGTGAGACGGTAGCTATTGCCGCCACCATAAACAACATCTCTATCATATTTTTAAAAGTTGGTCCGACCGAAAGATGCGTTACTGTTTTTGGAATGAAGAAAAGCAAATCGATACAACGGTAGAGGTTGGACAAACAAGAAGCCGCCATTACACCGATCAAACCGAATTGAAAACCAAGAACAACGCCTCCGACAAGCAAAATAGATGCTTGAATGGTACTTTGAATTCTTGTTTCCTTATATAAACCCGCCGCAATAACAAGCATGCCCTGTGGAGTCTTAAGATTGTAGAAAACGCCATTCAAAACGAACAGCAGGGCGAAGTATAGATTCGTATATTCAACATCCGTTACACCATGAGTGTATACGTGAACAAACGGCAGAATAGTTGCAAGCGTTACGCCGTAAACCACACTTGCCATTACATAGTAAAGATATTCAAAATCCCGATACGCCTTCTTAAATGCCTGACTGTCATCCTTGACCAACAACTCTCCGAAACCAGCAGACACACCCGTAGAGAAAACTGACATTATTCCGTTAATACCTGACATGACCATGTTATATACAGAATAAACGCTCACCATTTTAAGGGTCGAGAATAAGGTGATTAATACAGCGGGCGATGCATTTTGCACGGTCTGCACAATTTGGAGGTATAAAGCACTCCAACGCTTATCCATTGCAGCATAGTCTGGCTCAGCGTCATAGCGAATGAATTTATAGTTTAACTTGATGTAAACGAACAAGATCATGCTACGCGCAAATATTGAAAGCAATGCAACGACGCGTAATGTTAAAATATTAACCCTAAGCATCGACATTACGACAACGATTACAGTGTTTAGAATCGTATATACGATCGATGCAAAAGAAATTACGTAAGTTTTTTGGTCTGCGGTCAGCAAAGCTCTATATTTTGCAAGAGTAAAAAATTCCAAAGCTCCGTTTACGCCAAGAACCAACACGAGAAGAAAAATAGTCTGATGATCCAAGACCTCAGTATGGGTAATCCACGGATAGACTATCGCCAGGATGAAAACCAAGCCAACAAATATGAAGCCTGATTTTATATAGAAATTACGAGCCGCAGTCACGATGCGATTTATCTTGCCATGATCATTTTCAGCGATTGGCTTATAAAGCGAATATACAGCCGCGCTCGAGAGCCCCGCTTCGACCAGATTAAAGTAAGTAATAAACTGGTTGATGGAAGAAATAAGACCGTTAACATCGGATCCATATGCCATCAGTAAAAAGCGGGGGGTGATGAACCCGGCCACCATCGTCACTACTTGCAACAAAGCCGTCGAAGCGGAATTTAATACAAATTTACTCGTTCTTCCCATTCATCTCACTTCTTTAAAGATAAACCCATCGCCGTAGCACATGCATACGCACAGTCCTTAAGCGAAGCAGCTTTTAACCGAAGCAATCTAGCAAAACAATCACGCGCTTTATCACCATCGCAATGCTGATTTGCTATTCGTAGATACAGCCGCGCAAAATGGACAGCAACCAACTTCTGATAGATTGCGTTGTCGCTCTCGGAACAGATGGATGCAATCAAACGTTTCAATAAGCGCTCATGCTCCTCAAACCGTCTCAATTGCATATTTTCATTTTGGAGACCGTCATTTGAATGACTAGAGGGATGCAGAACGTATTTGTACAGAACTTTGTCAATGTATCCATATTGATAACCATAGGCCATAGGCAAGAGCAGTTGATAGTTCTGCCCAGCACGGCTTTCATCAATCGACAGAGCGGGATAAGAATCAACAAATGCCGAAGTTTTCATTATGTAAATACCGGGGCAAAAATATACATTTTTACTAATCAACAAGTCCTGAAATAGATTATCGTTCTTGTCAGGAACCCGCTTTAAGAGTCCCAGACTATTACCAGCCTCATCAATATATTCTGCCCACGAAATACCCAAAGCAAAATCGGGATGGGCGGTCATGAACTTGACCTTTGCTGATATGTTATCTGGGCAGAGGACATCATCGGAATCAGGCCAGATGAAATATTCGCCACGCATGTGCGGAAATGCCAAGTTCAGCGCTTTCGCCTGTCCACCGTTTTCTTGATTCAAGTAAACGAATCGTATGCCCCGACGCTCGAACACTTTTTTATATGAGAGGATCTTATCCTCTGTATTATCAGTTGATCCATCATTAACGATAATCATCTCGTAATTATCGTAATCCTGCTCTAAGACAGATAGGAAGAAAGAATCCAGATAGCCCCCCGCGTTATAAGCTGGAGTAATTATGCTAACCAGCGGATTCATTTAGAATAACCCTCCCAAGGACTTAGATATTTCAAATAAATACCGATTGTTACAGCAAATACCATCAGCTGACAGGCGTAGTAAATCGTGTTGCCCGTCAAGCTATAAATCACGATAAGAACAGTCCAATAAAATGCCGATAGAGTAAATATGTTTGGATCCTTCTTTGCAGAACGGCCTAAACCAAATAGCAAAACTACCAACATACTGATAAACAGCAAGAGTCCAATAATTCCAAGCTCAGCAAGCAGTTGCAGGTAAACGTTATGCGCCTGAAATCGCCAAGGTTCTCCGTAGTATAAGAAGCCCCTACCATTCACGTATGCGTTGAACGATAAGAAACCCCTTCCCACTAACGGAGAGCTTCTGAACATCTCCATTGCATATGTCCAGAAAACTTCTCTACCGCTTAATGGATCTCCGTTGTCAGATAAAAGACGCTCAAACACAAGCGAAACTTGGGGAATAAACGTATAGGCAACTGCCAGAAATGCGAACACTGCAAGTAAGACCGCCATAGCTTTGACCACTCTATGACTTCGAGAGAAAAGCAAAGCGAAAGCGACAATACTGACCAAAGGAATCAAAAATAAGGTGCGTTTACCAGTCATCATCAGCGCACCAAAAACAATTCCGAGCTGAATAATGAACTTTGGATTGAGACCACGGGTAAAAATTTTGGCAAAAAGAACTCCAAGTCCCATGTTGCAGAGGAACGCCGCATCCGCCTTTTCAAATGCTAGCCCGGCAATTGCTATACCATCGACCGACCTTACAACTAAGTTTTTCCCCAAAGACAAGAATGAAAATATAGATCCAAACAAACTTGGGCATATCAATTCCAAATACATAGAGGCAATAAAAACCCAAAATAACAAGCTAAATAATTTGAAGAAGATGGAATAAAAATAGTCATCGAATTCGAATACAACGAAAACAAGGGCGGCGATTATGTACGGAATGTAATCCTTAAACGCAGAACGATCTCCGGTATAAATAAAACTGATTCCAATTAAGAAAACAAACCCGAAAAATAAGTATTTCAAAGGCGCCCCCCTGCTAAACCCTCTTTTCGAGGCTATCGAGAGAAAGAGCACCGCTGAAATCATGAGAAACGCAATAGGCTTCATGAACAAAATGAGACGATTATTAGTAGAAAATACTAATATCAGCAGCAGCAAAGGAATAACATAGTCTTCAATTGGAACTGATGCAATTAATTGTTTATATCTACTCATCAACACAAATACCGTTCAGATAAGACAAGGCACGAGCCTTTTCTTCAGCAATTACCTTGCGAGCTGTACCAAAATCGCGGTATATATCTAAATTACAGTCATCCAAAGATTTGACAATGGATTCAGTAAGACCGGTCAGCTTCAACAGATTCTCGGCACGGTCGTTCTTCTTGAAATCCTTTTGCTTTGTTTCTACGTAAAACTGGCGCTCAAAGATGATGGAAAAAGCGGTTCCGTGGAAAGAATTAGTTACAACATAGTCAGCATTCTTGAACAGGCCAAGGAATTCCTGTACCGAAGTGTCCATTCCACCGCAAAAATCGCGGTTCTTCAACCTGTCAATATAATCTTGACCTATGTTTACAATCTTCTTGCCTGTCTTTTTAGCTAACAACCTTGCAAAATCATTAATGACATTCGACTTGTTGAGGCGATAGATGAGGATATAGTTATCGAAGTCAGGGTCTTTAGCGAGCCGCGACCACTCTGCCGCATCAAGTAAAAATACAGGATCGACATGCAACTCACTATCTTTGCCCGCAAGCTCGCGGACCATTTTTTTACCGGACTCCTCACGAACCGAAATATGATTAAACCGAGATAACAGTCGAGCATATTCCGCCCGATACTCAACCGGAATATCGCTAATACCGAACGATGCAGCATATGAATTAATCTTCTGCTCGTCATCAACAAATGATAGGAAGTAATTCTTATCAAAATCAGAACAGGCATAATTAAATACCTGGTCGCTACCGGTAATAAAAATGTCGTATCGCTCGTTCGACTGATTAATGGTTGCCGAATCATACACTGGACTCAACTTCATGTTTTCATTTACCAACGAACGAAAACTCTTCATTTTTCTCTTTGCAGGGAAGTAATTCATAAAACTACGGATATTTTGTTTAACTGATTTGGTCGAGAAGCCACCGATCAGCTTATACAGCTCCTCCATATGATCACAGCGATAATCGATAACTTCCGAATCGAAGCCCAATCCCTTTAAGGCTTTTTGCAAAGCATAAGTCTGCAAAGCGGCTCCATAGTTAATGGCACGATGAAACGTAATGACTCCAACTTTCATAATTATCCTTTCAGGGCAATTAGATTGAATACAGCTGAAATTAATCGAGGTTTTCTTGTTAACAGCAACTTATAAATTGCTGCATTAATTAAGTTCGACGGCTGATAGGCCGACAAACAGTTGTATAGCTTTTCATCATTTACAAGGGCATTGAAAAAAGCCGTACTGCCAGCACCACAGGGAGCGCGCCTCAAAGAAAATCTAAGCGACGCAAATGCTCTGCCTGCATTTCTCTTACGGAAATCGAATCTATCCAGTCTCCGATAAAACTCATCCGCAAGAACTTGGCTTAGAGCATTTATCCTTTTAAGAACATCGTCATTCACGCGTTTTGAATAAGACTTGTCACTAACGTGGTATTCGTACAAACAATTGGGAACGACGCTGACCCTCGAAGAAAAAGCGAGAGCTCTAAGCTTAAAAACTAGATCCTCAGAATAGACGTCTCTTTCTGACGGAAACTGAACATCGTTCTCCTCAATCAGAAGCCGACGATAAACCGAATCCCAAACAGCAATACAGCCTGCACTATCATCATGGCCTGGTGTGGATACCAAATCCGCCATGTACCTATCAATTTCGTCTTTACTGCGCAGTTCCATTAACCCAGCTGGATGACTCTCAACAACCGTGCCATTCAATAAATCACAGTAACCACCAACAACGATGTCGCTGCCGGCATCTTTTGCCTTACGCAGCAACGTTTCATACATTGCTTTCGTACAGGTATCATCTGAATCGACAAAAGCAACGTACTCTCCTGTCGCTAAATCTAAACCATAATTGCGAGCAATTCCCTGGCCCGCATTTTCTTTTGTGAAAACCCTGATGCGATTGTCCTTGGATGCAAGCTTTTCACATTTCTCAAGACTATCGTCTGTGGACCCATCATCGATTAGCAAAATCTCCAAGTCATCAATGGTTTGCGAAGTTAGAGAGCCGACACATTCCTCAATTGTCGCGGATGAGTTGTATATGGGAACCACTATGCTTAAAAGGGGATTAGCCACAATGCCTTCCTCACTATCCTAGCTACAGTCGTCGCAAACCAGAGCGCCATAAAAAGATTCAGTTCCATTGGATTGACTTGGAAATTCTTGCTTCCATGAAAGCTTGAACAGTCGAGTGGCACTTTTAAGCGAGCTCCATTCCATTTGCTCAAAAGGCTTGTCCAGCAGCGAGATAAGATCGTCGCATCGAGGATTATTTGGTTCAATCGATGCAAACGCAGCGGCAATTGAGGGATCGTGACGCTGGGCCAAAACGATGAGGTAATCAGTTAAAAGGTAATCGATCAATTCATCGCACTTGCGCCAATACTCTAAGTAATAATCCCTCAAGGTGGCGAATACTCGTCGATGACCTTCGTCGCACCCAAGCGAGTAATTAGCAAACATGCCGCAGGCGACCGAGGCATGCAGATAATCAGGTCGCTTAATAGACCAAACCGGCAAATCAAAGTAAACTGCAACTGGACCCGCACAGAAGAAAGTGGCATCGAGCCATAGTCCACCATGCTCCGCCAATAACGAGAGCCTCAACAGATCGGATAAATGGGTCCGCGACATAACGCCGGCACTAACCTTCTCGAGCACCCAATCTGGGATATGGGCATAATCGGAGAGGTTCTCTTCAGTGACAACAATGACCTCGTGGTCGCCAGCATTACGGCGCACGGAGTCGATGCACGCCCTCACGATCTCGGGTGCGTTCTCCTCGCCCTGCCACCAGCACATCCAAATCTTTCCCTCGAGGGAGGGATCGGATGGGGGCAGCGGTGCATCGTAGTCATATGACTCGAAGAAATCGCCGAAGCGGTTCTCGAGATATTTGAGAACGGTCTCATGCTTTCGCAGCAAACGCCCCTTAACCGCAGGCGGCTCCTTGTACCCGTTGCGGCTCATGACCTGGATATCGAGCTTCGCCCTAAACGTGTTGATCGCCTCGGGCCACGACGTGGCCCTGGCGATTCGGAACGTGGCGCCGATCTCCTCACAGGAGCGGTGCACGATTCTCTTGATGCTGTTATGGCCGTTAGCCATCGATTGACTCCTTATACAGGTTCACGAGATCGCTCATGAACTTCTCGCGCGAGCAGTTCTCCATGACGTAGGAGCGGCAGTTGGACTGCAGCCTCGAGTAAGCGGACCGATCCAAGAACGCGTTCGCGCCGCGCGAAATGGCATCTGCCATCGACTGGACGCCCCCGGGCTCGCAAATGAATCCCGTTTTCCCCTCATCAACTAACTCGGGGATTCCGCCGATATTCGTGCCGATCACAGGCGTCCCGGCAGCGAAAGCCTCGACGATCGAATACGGCATGTTCTCTCGCCATCTCGAACTCGCGATGGCGAGAGACGCCCTCTCGACATACGCCTGCAGCGCCCCGCCGGTCTGATAGCCTGCGAACTCGATGCGAGATGCACAGCCCAACGAAGAAGCGAGCGCCTTGAAATCGGCGGCATCCGGGCCGTCGCCGACGACAACCAAGCGCATGTCCTGCGGAAGATTCGGCAAGGAGGCATCGAAGGCCCTCAGCAGCGTGTCGACGCCCTTCTCGGCAGAGAGCCGCCCGAAGAACAGGAGGTAGGGGTTCTCCCTGTCGGTCGCATCCGCCCCGGCATTCGCCGCGCGGTCGAGGATCGCGTCGTCGGCGAAGTTCTGCAGGAAGACGACCTTGCCCTCGGGCCAGCCGCCCTCGATGAGCTTGGAACGCATGAACCTGGAGGGCGCGATGACCCTGTCAATCCGCCGGTTGGACTTATGGGCTCTGTTGAAGGATGCCTCCATCGCCGCCAGCGCGCTCTTCGCGCGCGAGCCCTTCACGCAACGGCGCTCGATGCAGTGGCGATAGCGCCCGTCCTCGAGGCACGCGTCGCAGACGCGCCCGTCGCCGTCGAGCATGAGATATCCGGGGCAGACGGTCACGTAATCGTGGGCTGTGTAGAAGACCGGAACCTTGTTCTCCCTCAGGTAGGGGGCGTCGAGAATGGACAGCGTGATCTGCCTGTGTACGTTGTTGAGGTGGACGACATTGGGGCGGAACTCCTCGCAGAGGGCCTGGAAGTTGCGCTTCGCCTCTGGCGAATAAATCAGCGCCATGCCATCGCGCGCCGCCTTGAGCGGGTTCTTGACGTTGTTGTACTCGCGCTGCGTCACAAAGAACTTGTCCCACTTACAGGGCAGGTTGTCAGGGTGCCTCATCGAGAAATAGGCCACCTCATGCCCCATGCGCTCCAGTTCGGATCCGACGGCGAGGTAATAGGTCTCCGCACCGCCCTTGCGGTAGTGGAATTTGTTTACGAGAAGGATCCTCATCGACCTTCACCCCCGTAGACTGCAAGGGTCCGCTCGACGACGGAGTCCCAGTTGTAGGTTTGCTCGACATGCGCCTTGGCGGCAGCGCCGAGGGCGCCTGCGTGGCCATCGTCCGCGAGCAGGTCTCGCAGCGCGGACCGCAGGGAATCGGCACTCCCCTTCTCGAACGTCACGCCGTTGCCAGCGAGGACATCCGCGCACTCGGGGATATCGCTCGTCACGCAGCAGCGGCCGTATGCCATGGCCTCCAGCAGGCTCATGGGCATTCCCTCAACATCGGAGGGCAGCACGTAGGCATAGCAGTTGGAGTACAGCTCTTCCAGGGGCTCGCCGTTGACGAACCCGGTGAAGAGGACGCGCGGGTCGTCCTGGGCGGCATCGCGAAGGGACGCCTCGTACTCGGAGGTGTCCGAACCGCCGCCGGCGATGACGAGGCTCTTGTTCGTATCGAGCTTCCTGAAGGCCTCGATCAGGAGCTCGGGGCGCTTCTCGGGGACGAGCCTGCCCAGATACAGCAGGTAGGAGCCCGCATCGAGCTCCCACTTCTCCTTTATCTGATTAACCGGCCTCGGCTGCTTTGGCTCGATACCGTTGGGGATGAACGTCGCCGTGCGGCCGTAGGCACCCTCGAAGTAGGACTGGGCCGATTTGGACAGGACGACGAGACCGTCGGCCTTAGTGGCAGCGGCCTTCTCCCCCATCTTGATGTAGGTGCTGGCGAGCCTGCCCCACTTGGCGCGCTGCCAGTCCAGGCCGTGGATGGTGGCCACGGTGCGAATGCCGGCGCGCTTAGCCAGAGGCAGCGGCACGCAAGGACCCTCGGCGTGGTAGTGAATCACGTCGGGACGGTCCTTGATGGCAGTCAGAGTGGCGAAGTATGAGGAGCTCAGCGCGGCGAGCCCCTTCTTGTCGATCGTCCTCACGGGGACGACGCGCACACCGTCGACCTTGCGCTCGCGGCCATCCGCGGCGTCGCCGGTCATGACGTCCGCGCCGGAGCGGTCGTAGCAGGTGACCTCGTGGCCGAGTACCGCCATGCGGCGGGCGAGCTCGGTCACGACAACCTCCACGCCACCCTCGCGGGAGCCGTATCTCTTATGTCCGATCATCGCGATGCGCATCTAGCACGCACCCTTGCCGGTGATGACCTCGATCACCGTGAGGACGACGATCTTGAGGTCGGTGATGACGCCTCGGCTGGCGATGTACTCCAGGTCTCGTCGGACCATGCCGTCGAACCCGGTCGAGTTGCGCTCCGTCACCTGCCACCAGCCGGTGATCCCCGGCTTCACGGCCAGGCGCTGCAGGTCGTACTCGGTATACTCGGCCACCTCGTTGGGCAGCGGCGGCCTGGGCCCGACTACGGACATCTGGCCCAGGAACACGTTGAGGAACTGCGGGAACTCGTCGATGGAGTGCTTGCGGATGAACTTGCCGATCTTGGTGACGCGGGGGTCGTCCCTCATCTTGAACATGGCGCCGGCGATCTCGTTCTGTCCCTTGAGCTCGGCGAGGCGTTCGTCGGCGTCTTTATACATGGAGCGGAACTTCCACATGCGGAAGGTGGACAGCCTGCCGTCGCGATGGGTCTGGCCCACGCGGATCTGGCTGTAGAACGGGTTGCCCTCGCTCTCCAGGCGGATGGCCGCGGCGAGCACCAGGCTCGGCACGGCGATGACGGCCAGCACGCAGCCGCTGAACACGATATCGAAGGCGCGCTTGACGGTGCGGTAGGCCAGGCGTGTGCGGTCCCAGTCCTTCACGGCCTGCATGGCCTTGTAGCGCATGCCCACGTCGCCGCCATTCATGGCCTGGGCAACAAGCGCGGCCCCCACCGGCGCGTTTTTCCCTGTCACTTCTTTAGTAGTCAAGTTCAAATCCACGTCCCTGTCCCCAGGGGTCCCCCAATCGATGAATTCAAAATGCGAACGAATTGCCGGTGTGACATCCCCTTACGTCTTACTGGGCACGTCCAACGGAAGCAGCTCCCTGAAAGCGGAGTCGCCTTCGCCCACGTCTACCAGGCACCAGCGCTTATGACGGTCGATCTTCTTTACACGGGCCTCTTGCCCCACCAAGGGCCCTTGCTCTATGTGCAGCACGCCGTCTTCTATGCGGGCTACGCTGTTTCGCACCACGCCGTCGTCGTCGAGTACGCTGCGGTACCAGTCCTGCGCATCGTCCGGCATGGGCGCATAGGCCCGCTCCCTGCTGCCGGCAATGCGACAGCCAAAGCTCAACTGGGCCAAAGCCTTATCGAGCAGAGCGGCATCGCGCGTGGCGACGAAGAAGTATTCCTTGTACATGGGTTTGGTTTGGAGCGACCAGGCGCCGTCCCGCTTAAACCAGAACTCCTTTTGCATCACAAAAGCGTCCTGCATTAGCTCGTGCGGGATAATGCGGCGGACCTTTTCGCAGATCTCGCGCTCTTTACCGTTGGGGGTGTGGACCAGATACCAGCGGACGCGACCGTGTTGGCTGTTGGTGATGGCGCCGTTAAAGGCACCGGGCAGCTGCTCTTGGCGCCGCACTGTCTGTTCCATCTCTCGCCCCCTTTTTCTTGTCTCCGCGACGCACACGTATACAGGGGCATTAAGAACAGGCTTCCCGCTCGCAGCTAGGCGCAGACGCAAAAGTACAGGTTTTTGTATCTTTCGACGCAGTTCATTATACGAGCAAACTGCTCGCGTTTTCCCAGATTGCACAAAATGCGCCGCGAATGGGTGCATCTCCATACGCCTCTACAAAAACCTGTACCTTTTTGCACAACAAAAAAGCCGCTCTAACCAGCGGCTTTTCTTCTATAGACAACAAAAAAGGCGACCGTCCGCGAGGACGATCGCCTTTGTTAATTCTTGTGTTGTTTGTGCTAAGCGCGAGCCTTGATCTCCTCGGTCACCTTGGCCACAAACTCGTCAACGCTCATCTGAACGGTCTCGTTCGAGCGGTCGCGGACGGAGATGTTGCCGGCCTCGACCTCCTTCTCGCCCAGGATGAGCATGTAGGGCACGCGGTCGATGCTGCGGGCCTCGCGGATCTTGTAGCCGATCTTCTCATCGCGGTCGTCGCAGACCACGCGGATGCCGGCCTCCTCCAGCTTGGCGCACACCTCGTGGGCGTAGTCGCGGCTCTTCTCGGAAACCGGAAGTGCCTTGACCTGCACGGGAGCCAACCAGGTGGGGAACTTGCCCGCAAAGTGCTCAATCAGAATACCGATGAAGCGCTCGATGGAGCCAAAGCACACGCGATGCAGCATGATGGGGCGCTTCTTGGTGCCGTCGGCGTCCACGTACTCCAGGTCAAAATTGAGTGGCATCTGGAAGTCGAGCTGCACGGTACCGCACTGCCAGGTACGGCCGAGCGAGTCCTCCAGGTGGAAGTCGATCTTGGGGCCGTAGAAGGCGCCGTCACCCTCGTTGACCTCGTAGTCCATGTGCAGCTGCTCCAGAGCGGTGCGCAGGCCCTCCTCGGCGCGAGCCCAGTCCTCATCCGAACCCATGGAGTCCTCGGGGCGGGTGGAAAGCTCAACGTGGTACTTAAAGCCAAACTTCTGGTACACGGAGTCGATGAGGTTGACCACGCCCACGATCTCGTCGGTCAGCTGGTCGGGACGCACAAACAGGTGGGCGTCGTCCTGGTTAAAGCAGCGTACACGGAACAGGCCGTGCAGGGCGCCGCGCAGCTCGTGACGGTGCACCAGGCCAATCTCGCCGGCGCGAATGGGCAGCTCGCGGTAGGAGTGCGGCTTGGAGGCGTACACCAGCACGCCGCCCGGGCAGTTCATGGGCTTAATGCAGTACTCTTCGTCGTCGATGACGGTGGAGTACATGTTGTCCTTGTAGTGGTCCCAGTGGCCCGAGGTCTTCCACAGCTGCTTGTTCATGATAAGCGGCGTGGAGATCTCCACGTAGCCGGCCTTGTGGTGAATCTCGCGCCAGTAGTCCAGCAGCGTGTTCTTAAGGATCATGCCGTTGGGCAGGAAGAACGGGAAGCCGGGGGCCTCGTCCCGCATCATAAAGAGGTCCATCTCGCGGCCGATCTTGCGGTGGTCGCGCTTCTTGGCCTCCTCCAGCATGTGCATGTGCTCGTCAAGCTCTTCCTTGGTGGCAAAGGCGACGCCGTTGATGCGGGTGAGCATCTTGTTGTCCTTGTCGCCCTTCCAGTAGGCGCCCGAGACGCCGGTGAGCTTAAAGGCCTTCAGAGCCTTGGTGTAGCAGATGTGGGGGCCGACGCACATATCGATGTAGTCGCCCTGCTGGTAGAAGGTGATGCGGGCGTCGTCGTCCAAGTCGCCGATGTGTTCGACCTTGTACTTCTCGCCGCGCTCCTCCATAAGGGCGATGGCCTCGGCGCGGGGCTTCTCGTACACGGAGAACTTGAGGTTCTCCTTGACGATCTTCTTCATCTCGGCCTCGATCGCGGGGAAGTCGTCCTCGCTGATCTTGACGCCCTCGGGCAGGTCGACATCGTAGTAGAAGCCGTTGTCGGTCGCGGGGCCGTAGGCAAAGTCGGCCTCGGGGTACAGGCGCTTGATGGCCTGCGCCATGATGTGCGCGGCGGAGTGGCGGATGACGTGCGTGACCTCGTCCTGCGGGAGCTCGGCCACCGAACCGTCATTGTAGAGTGCCTTCATGGGTATGTTTTCTCCTCTCGGATGCCTGATGCAAGTGCGTGCGATGCGCTCGGCGTTTTTGACTTGCATCATTATAGGCAGGTTGCCTTGGTATACAAGCGCCCGCCGAACCTTAATGGCACGGCGGGCGATTTTCTACGCATGCTTCATCGTGTGGGGGCGGGGCTGCGGGGCGTGCGTGGCTTGCACGTGACGCGCGGGACCCGTGGCTTGCGGCCGGCCCGGCGATGGATGCGTTACTGAATGCGAGTTCGGCAGTAGGGGCATACCTTCCAGTGCGCGTCGAGCGGGCGATGGCAGCTGGGGCACACGTTGCGAACCTGAGTGTCGCACACCGGGCACACGACAAAGTCCTTCTCGATGGGCGCGCCGCACTGCGGGCAGGTGCCGTACTGGGCAAGCTGGCGCTCGCGCAGGGCCATGTCCAGCTCCTGCTCCTCGCGGTCGGCCGCGTAGGAGTGCGGGCGCAGGACCAGGTAGGCGATGAGGCCCACAAACGGGATGAGGGCGATGATGCCCCATGCCACGTAGGCGCTGGCGCCGCGGCGGCGAGCGTCGATGAACACATAGACGACCGACAGCACGTACAGGGCGATGATAAAGCCCACGAAGGCATAGATGACGCCCATAAGCTGCGGTGACATGAGCTCGTTGATGTATTTGGACATTGAGGTGTACCTTTCGGAAAATTTACAGTCCGGTCAAGTTTACCACGGGGTTTGTTTATATGGGACCACGGCTAGATACGGGGCTGGCGCGGACACAAACATCTCAATCTGTAACAGGTGGAGGCGGAATCCGGGTCTAGATGCTACAAATCGAGACGCAGGGGTCCCTCCCCGACTTTAAATCTCAATCTGTAACACATGGGACCGATTTTCCTCTCTTACTGTTACAGATCGAGACAATGAAAACCGTCCAAACCGAATGTCTCAATCTGTAACAGTTACTCGGATAAAACAGTCCCAGATGTTACAGATTGAGACAAATCTCCGACACCGAAAGTGGCAGACGAGGTTGTCGACGTTGCCGAGTCTCCCCCTCCCCTGCCGTTGGCGGGTGTTGCGGGGCTGTTCGCCGCATTGCCGCCGCACTGTGGGCGTGCAGACCGTAGGATAGTCTTATTGACAGCCTGTCAACTCGTCTGGGAGGCACCGTGGCAGAAACGTTTGATATCGCAATTGTGGGCGCGGGCATCACGGGATGCGCCATCGCGCGGCAACTCGCGCGCTATGACTTGTCCATTTGCGTTGTCGAGGCGGCGAACGACATCGCCCTAGGCGCGTCGAAGGCCAACGGCGGCCTGGTGCACGCCGGCTACGATCCGGCACCGGGCACCGTAAAGGCGCAGGTCAACGCCCGTGGCTGCGAGCTGTATGGTACTTGGGCCCAAGAGCTGGGTTTTTTGTTTTGCCGAACCGGCTCGATGGTGCTGGGCTTCAACGACGAAGACCGCGCGCACCTCGAGAAGCTGCGTAGCAACGGCCTTACCAACGGCGTGCCCGAACTGGCGATTATCGATCCCGAGCGCATCCGAGAGCTGGAGCCGCGCGCGAGTGCCGAGGCGACGTGCGCGCTGTGGTGCCCCTCGACCGGTTTTGTCGATCCGTTTGAGGTCGCCATCGCCGCGCTGGAGAACGCGGTCGCCAACGGCGTGACGTTTATGCGCTCCGCGCCGGTGGAGGCGATTGAGGTTGCTGGCGGCAAGACTACTGACGGAACTGCGCGCTTTATGCTGGTGACGCCTGCCGGCGATGTGCGCTGCCGCTATCTGATCAACGCCGCGGGCAACGGTGCCGCGGACATCTCGCATATGGCCGGCGCCGAGGAGTTCCAAATGGTCTGGCGCCAGGGAAACATCGTGGTGCTGGACAAGGAGCCGCGCACGCTCATGCCGCTCTACCCCGTTCCCACGCCGGTGTCCAAGGGCGTTATCGTCACGGGCACCGTGCACGGCAACACCGTGATCACCGCGACCGCCGCCGTGCGCGAACCGGGCGATACACAGACTTACGCGACCGATGTCAACGCGCTCCTGACCGGCGCGCGCAAGCTGGTGCCCGACCTGGACACGCGCCGCGTGGTGCGCGCGTTTGCCGGCGGGCGTCCGGTCATTCAGGGGACCAACGACTTCTTTATTGGACAGTCCGCCGTGGTGCCAGGCCTGTTCCAGGCGGCGGGCATTCAGTCGCCAGGCGTGGCGAGCGCGCCGGCCATTGCCGAGCGCATGGAGCACGTGATGCGCGAGGCGGGCGTTGCTTTGCGCGAGCGGGCCGACTGGGACCCGATTCGCCGCGCGCCGGACGACTTCGACCGTGCGTCGCTTGCGCGCAAGGAGGAACTAATCGAGTCCGACCCTGCATGGGGGCAGATCGTCTGCCGCTGCGAGACGGTGCCCGAGGCCGAAATCGTGGCCGCGATTCGGCGCCGTCCGGGCGCGGTTTCGGTCGAGGGCGTCAAGCGCCGCTGCCGTGCGGGCATGGGCCGCTGCCAGAGCGGCTTTTGCCAGAGCCGCGTGGTGGCGATTCTGGCCCGCGAGTTGGAATGTGACCCCAGCGAGGTGCCGCTAGAGGACACTGGCTCGTGGCTCGTTGAGGGACCTATGAAGGGGGTGCGCTAGGATGGCGAGCTTTGAAGTGAATGCCACGATCGCGGCGGACGGCGCCGACGAGGCAGTGCCAACACAGGCGTTCGACGTGGTCGTTATCGGCGGCGGACCTGCCGGCATGGCTGCCGCACTTGCCGCGCATAAGGCCGGCGTGCGCGTGGCTATCGTGGAGCGTGAGCAACACTTGGGCGGCATCCTGCGCCAGTGCATTCACCCCGGCTTTGGGCTGTCGCACTTTAAGCAGGAGCTCACCGGCCCCGAGTATGCGCAGCGCTTTATCGACCAGGTGCGCGCGACCAACATTGCGCTGTTCTTGGACAGCATGGTGCTTGGAATTGATTCGGGCGAGTCCACGAAAGATGCCGCGGTCCACACCGTCACGCTCATGAGCCCCACCGGCATGTTGCAGCTCACCGGGCGCGCGGTCGTCCTTGCCATGGGTTGTCGCGAGCGCACCCGCAGCGAGATCAAGATTCCTGGCAGCCGACCCGCCGGCGTGTTTACGGCCGGCCTGGCGCAGCGATACATCAATATCGAGAACCTCAAACCCGGCTCGCGCGTCGTCATTTTGGGCTCGGGCGACATCGGGCTGATCATGGCGCGCCGCTGCACGCTAGAGGGGATTTCGGTCGAGGGCGTGTACGAGCTCATGCCCTACGCCAACGGCCTGCGCCGCAATGTGAAAAACTGCCTGGACGACTTTGGCATTCCGCTGCACCTGTCCACCACCGTCACACGTGTGATCGGGCACGATCGTGTGGAGGCTGTCGAGGTAAGCCAGGTCGACGAGCATCTTGCACCCATTCCGGGTACTGAGCGCGTTGTTCCCTGCGACACGCTGCTGCTTTCGGTGGGCCTGATTCCCGAGAACGAGCTTTCGGTTGCCGCGGGCGTGGAGCTGAACCCACGTACGCGCGGCGCCGTGGTGGACCAGAGCCTGCAAACGAGCGTGCCGGGCATCTTTGCCTGCGGCAACGTGCTGCACGTGCACGACCTGGCAGACAATGTGACGACCGAGTCCGAACGCGCCGGTACGGCCGCGGCGGCATGGGCGCTAGACTGTGGTGCTGAGGCCGATGCGGGCGCTGCGTGCACGGCTTGCCAGCTAACAGTCTCCCCTGCCGGCATCGCAGGCTACGCACTGCCGGGCCGCATTACGACCGTCGGGCTCACCAAACTCAACTTCCGCGTACGCCGGCCGGTCGATGCCGCCCACGTGCGCATTCTGGCAGGCGACGAGGAGCTGTTTGCAGGCAAGGTCTGCCCGTTTAAACCGAGCGTCATGGAAAGCTTCCCGCTGCCGGCAAAGGTGATTCAGCGCGCACTCGACCTGGCTGTTAGCGAGATTGTCCTGTCCGTCGACCCCATTGAGGAGGCGTAAGGCCATGAGCACAAACGCGATCGAAACGCTGCAGTTCAACTGCACCACCTGTCCATCCGAGTGTCTCCTGACCGTGGAGGTGGAGCACGACGCAGACGGCGCCGTGGTAGAGGTGCGCTCCGTGACCGGCAACAGCTGCCCGCGCGGCGATACATTCGCGCACCAGGAGCTCACCTGCCCCATGCGCGTGCTCACCACCACCGTGGCCGTATCCGGCGGCGACGAGGCGCTGCTGCCCGTACGCACGGCCGAAGCCATCCCGCTCGAACTCCACGCCAAGGCGATGGACCTCATCCGCGGCCTAGTGGTCAAAGCCCCCATCCGCATGGGCGACGTAGTCCTCCCCAACCTCCTAGACACCGGTACCGACCTCATCGCCAGCATGGACATCGACTCTGCATAGGTAGCTTATTTGGGACGGGGCTCTTTTAGCTACCCCGCAATCCACCCCGCCCCTCCTCACTTGCGGTGAAATAGTTCCTGGTTCCAGCCAAAACCCCGGCATCAAGGAACTATTCCACCGCAACTATTCTTTGAATCGGAATTTAGCCTGTGCCTACTTTAGTGCCATTTCAAAACTATGCTGGATTACGGGGCTGATTCGGAGACCCCCATCCATACCGGCAATTTTCGATTTTTGATAAGCCTTCTACCTGCGGTTTTAATTTCGCGATTTTTCCTATGGTCAAGTAATACAGGTCCAGCCCCGTAATCCGCCATAGTTTTGAAAGCAGCTAATTCGGGACGAGACTGTATTGACTTCTTTTACCTATCAGCCCGCCCCAGAAAAATCATTCCGTATGTTTGACGCAGCTAAAATAGCCCCGTCCCAAATTGACTACCCTGGCATTGGGGATACCATGGTGGCAACCTAGCGAAAGGACGATGTATGGCACATGTCGATGACCAGCGTGTGGCGCGCGTGCTCGATGCACTCGAGGCACAGCACCCCGGCGCGCAGCTGCTTGTGAACGACCCGTGGTCGATTTACTATCTGACCGGTTTTTATGCCGATATGTTCGAGCGTTTTTGCGGCGTGCTGCTCGCACGCGATAGCGAGCCTGTGATCTTGGTCAACGCGCTGCATCAGCTGCCCGAGTACGACAATGCCCGCGTGGCCTACCACAACGATACTGACGTCGTGGCCGACGCCATCGCGAGTGAGATCGATCCGACCAAACCGCTCGGCATCGACACCGTCATGCGTTCCGGGTTTTTGATGCCACTCATGGAGCGTCACGCCGCGAGCGAGTACTTCCTGGGCGACTTTGCCGTCACCGCCGCACGCACCCACAAGGATGCCGCCGAGCAGGAGCTCATGCGCGCGTCCTCGGCCGCCAACGACGCCGTGATGGCCGACGCGATCAAGCTCGTGCACAAAGGTGTGACGGAGCGCGAGATTGCCGATCAGATGCTCGGTCTGTATCGCAAACACGGCTGCGAGGGCTTTAGCTTTCCGCCCATCGTGAGCTTTGGCGCCAACGCCGGCGACCCGCATCACGAACCCGACGATACCGTGCTCAAGCGCGGCGACGTGGTGCTGTTCGACATTGGCGGGCGGCATCGCAACTACTGCTCGGACATGACGCGCACGTTCTTTTGGGGCGAGCCAGACGAGGAGACGGCGCGCATATACGACATCGTGCGCCGCGCCAACGAGGCTGCCAAGGCGCTCATCGCACCGGGCGTGCGCATGTGCGACCTGGACCGCGCCGCGCGCGACGTGATTGAGGACGCTGGCTACGGCAAATACTTTACGCACCGCCTAGGACACTCGATCGGTCTTCAGGACCACGAGCCGGGCGACGTCTCGCTCGTCAACGAGCAGGTCGTAGAGCCGGGCATGACGTTCTCTATCGAGCCGGGCATCTACCTCCCCGGCCACACCGGTGTCCGCATCGAAGACCTGGCCCTGGTCACCGAGTCCGGCGTCGAGATTCTCAACGGCTACCCCCACGACCCAGTCCGCCTCGACTAGCCCTTACCCAATAGCCCCTCAATTAGTTGCGGTGGAATAGTTCCCAGATTGGCCCACAGAGGCATAATCCAGGAACTATTTCACCGCAACTGCCATGGGGCCAAGTCGACCAATTTGAAAGTCTAGAGCTGCGCCACGAAAACGGCCTATCTACTACGTTTAACCCGCATGGGTCGACCATGCGGGTCTTTTTTGAAAATTGGCAAGCCTTCTACCTGCGGTTTTGATTTTGCATTTTTCCGCGTGGTCGAGGGTATCCGCTAAAACGTAGTAGATAGGCCCATTTCGTGGCGAGCAGCCCAAATTAGCTGCCCGGCAAATGGGGTTAGCGCAGCAAGCCTGCTACTTCGCCGGCTAGGGTGATGGTGCCTGCTGCTACGAAAGGCTCGCCCGCGGCATCGAAGGCGGCGAGGGCCTCGGACACGCTGGGGTATACGCCCACAAGCTTGTCGGCATCAACAAGGGCAGCGAGCTCCTCTGCCGGCAGGGCGCGATCGGAATCGGTCTGGGTTACGACCACGCGCGGGAAGGCCGGGATCAGCACATCAACGATACCCGCCACGTCCTTGTCGGCCAGCGCGGCGCACAGCAGCGTGGGGCGATTCTCCACGCACGGGTCGATCTCGTCCAGCGCGCTCACAAAGTTCTCGCAGCTCTGAGGGTTATGGCAGGCGTCAATCAGTTTGAGCGGATCGGTTCCCAGAACATCAAAGCGGCCCGGCGTGGGGCAGCCCATAAGCGAAGCGTCGAGAGCATCGTGGTCGAGTATGCGGCCCAGATAGCCCTCGCACAGCATAATCGCGCACGCGGCATTCTGCGGTTGATAGGCCGGCTTGACCATGCTCGACGTATAGATCGCGCGCGGCGTGGTGCAGCTAAACTCCACCGTATCGCCCACATGCGCCGGCACCTTGGTCGTGGAGTAGCTCACCACCAGCGGCACCACACCGCACTCACGGCAACGGGCATCCATCACGCGCTGAACGCTCGCCTCGTGCGTGCCCTCGCCCAAAACAACCAAGCGCCCGGGTTTGATAACCGCGGCCTTCTCCCCCGCAATGGCCTCAAGCGTGTCGCCCAAAATACGTGTATGGTCGAGGCCGATACCCGTAATAGCAACGGCGACGGGATCGGTCGCGCTCGTGGCGTCCCAACGGCCGCCCATGCCAACCTCGAGCACGGCAACGTCCACCGCAGCCTCGGCAAACACCACCAATGCGGCAGCCGTCAGCAGGTCAAACGGCGTGATGGTATAGGCGCGCTCCCCCGCCGCCGCACGACGGGCATTCACTCGATGCCCCGCCTCAACAGCGGCCGAAACGCCACGAGCAAACGCCTCGTCGCTCACAACGCGCCCGTCAACCTCCATGCGCTCGGGATAGCGCACCAACTGCGGAGACGTATACAGTGCGGTCTTGAGCCCCTCACCACGAAGGATGGCAGCCGAAAAACGCGTGGTCGAAGTCTTGCCATTGGTACCGGCAACCTGGATGCAATCGAAATACTCGTCCGGACGTCCCAGCTCATCAAGCATATCGACAACCGTCTCGAGCAAAGGACCAGCATCCCCAGAAATCCGCCCCGTATCAGCAGCCAGCCCAACAGCCTCACCAAACGAAAGCAAATCAAACGAAAAAGGAACGACATACGACCCAGAACGCTTAGCCATAACCCAAAGTCCCCCATAACAGAAAAAGAGGCCCGTAAAAAACAACGAGCCCCTCCCATTCAAAATATCAGCCAAACACCGCATTGCAGCGAGATCAAGGCCACAACCCAGTGGCCCTAACACGCCAGATGCTTACAACCACGTAAACGACCTGGGAGCGGTTTGGGGCTTTGCTCGATACAAGTTCCGCACGAGCCGAAGGCCACTTAATGTGGCCTTCGTGCGAGCAGGACTGTCCGCAGTAGCGAGCAATGCCCCAAACCGCGCCCCCAGTACCGCCTACGAGAAGTCAGCAACCTGAGCAGTCAGCGCCGCCAGGATCTCCTTGAGCTCAGCTGCACGGTCCCTCTTCTTCTGGAC
>CAUDVX010000008.1 GCA_958452935.1 uncultured Collinsella sp.
CATAGTCGCCGCGGTTGAAGGCCTCAAGGTCAAAGTGCTCCTCGACCGGCTCGGCAGCCCAGACGCGCAGCTTGTTGACAGTCTCGCCGGCATAGCCCACGACGGGGATGTCATAAGGGACGGCCAGGATGTCCTGCGTGTCCACCGTGCGGTAGAACGTGCGACCGTTCTCCTCAAAGCCCTCAACGTGACCACCAAACTTGATGGTTACGGCCTTGTCCTGACGGCGGACCTCCCAGGGATAGCCGTGGGTAAGCCACTCGTCGGTGGCCTCGACCTGGCTGCCGTTGACGATCTCCTGCTTAAACAGGCCGTAGCGGTAGCGCATACCGTTGCCGTAGCCGGCAATGCCCTCGGCTGCCATCGAATCCAAAAAGCATGCGGCAAGACGGCCCAGGCCACCGTTGCCCAGCGCCGGATCGGGCTCCTGGTTTTCGATGACGGACAGGTCGAAACCCATGTCGTCGAGTGCCTCGGCGACCATGTCGCGCACGCCAAAGTTGAGCAGATAGTTGTCGAGCAGGCGGCCGATCAAAAACTCGATCGAGAAGTAGTACACGCGCTTCTTGCCCTCGGCGGTGACGTGGGCGTCACTCTTGGTGGCAACGGTGCGTGCCTTCTCGGCCACGAGCTTGGCCAGGGCGTTAAAGCGGTCGAGGTCGCTGGCGGCCTCGACGCTCTTGCCACTGATGCTCATGACAGCATCGCGATAGAGCTCGGTAAACTCCTGCTTGTTGTCGAAGATCTTATTCATACGTTCCTTTCCCCCGGGGATGTTTCTCCCGGAACGGTTTTGACTTGTATCCTACGCCCCCGCGGGGCGGGTGATTACAGCTGTAACGGCTTTGTTACGCATCCTTGCCAGATGCTTTAACAGCGCCTGCCTTAGCCTTGGGAGCAGCCTTTTTATTGGTTGCCTTTTTGGCCTTGGGCTTAGCCGTAGCCTTGGCAGCGGGCTTGGCGGTCTTCGCCTTGGCCGGAGCCTTCTTAGCAGCCGCGGCCTTGGGCTTCACCGAGGACGTGCGCTTACGCGCCGCCTTCTTGGGCTTCTCGACCACCGGCGGCTTGTAGCTGCTGGGACCGCGGCGTTTGAGCACCACGCCTGCCAGGCCGGGCACCTTCATCTCGATGGAGTCCATCTGCCCGTTCCAGGGATAGGGCTCGCTCGAGCAGGTGTAGGGTTCCTCGCCGGCGTATCCGCTGCCGCCAAACTCGGGACGGTCGGAATCGAAGATGACCTCCCAATCGCCCTCGCGTGGCACGCCCACGCGGAAACTCTCATAGCTCGCCGGGTCAAAGTTGATCAGGATCACCAGGTCGTCATCGACGTCCTCGCCCTGACGGACAAAGCTCACGATGGACTGCTTGGAGTTGTCCGCGTCGATCCAGGTAAAGCCATCGTCGGTGTAGCCGCGCTCGTACAGGGCGGGCTCGGCGGTATACAGGTGGTTAAGCGCCTTGATAAACGCCTGATGATGACGGTGGGTCTCGTACTCCTCGGTCAAGAACCACTGAATGGACTCGTAGTAGCGCCATTCAATAAACTGGCCGATCTCGTTGCCCATAAAGTTGAGCTTGGCACCGGGGTGCGTCATCTGGTAGAAGGCCAGCGTGCGCAGGCCGGCAAACTGGCGCCACCAGTCACCCGGCATACGGCCGATGAGCGAGCACTTGCCGTGCACGACTTCGTCGTGGCTCAGCGGACAGATAAAGTTCTCGGTAAAGGCATACATGATGGAGAACGTGAGCAGGCCGTGGTTGCCGGGGCGCCACGGATAATCGGTCTGCATGTAGTGCAGGGTGTCGTTCATCCAGCCCATGTCCCACTTGTAGTGGAAACCCAGGCCGCCGTCCTGCGGCGGGTAGGTCACGAGCGGCCACGCGGTGGACTCCTCGGCCATCATCATCACGTCGGGGTAGTGCGCCTCTACAGCGCAATTAACTTGACGGATAAACGCGCTGGCGTCCAGGTCCTCCTCGGTACCGTACTTGTTGAACTTCTTTTGGCTGGGATCGTCAATGCCAAAGTTGAGGTACAGCATACTGGACACGCCGTCCATGCGAATGCCGTCCACGTGGAAGTTCTCGAGCCAGTACAGCACGTTGGAGACCAGGAAGGAGCGGACCTCGCCGCGGGCGAAGTCAAACTTGTGCGTGCCCCAGTTGGGGTGAATCTCGTGCTCAAACAGCATATGGCCGTTAAAGGTGGCAAGGCCGTGGGAGTCGGCGCAAAAACCGCCGGGAACCCAGTCCATGATCACGCCGATGCCTGCCTCGTGGCACGCATCGATAAAGTGCATGAGCTGCTGCGGGTTGCCGTAGCGCGACGTGGCGGCATAGTAGCCGGTCGTCTGGTAGCCCCAGGAGCCATCGAAGGGATGCTCCATAAGCGGCATGACCTCGATATGCGTATAGCCCATGTCGCGGACGTAGTCCACGAGCTCCACCGACAGGTCGTCATAGGTGTAGAACTCGCCGCGCTGCGCGGGAAAGGGGTCCATGGGGCCGGGGTAGTTGCCGTACTCGTCCGGCTCGCCCTGCGGTGCATCGCCGTGGCGCTTCCACGAGCCAATATGAACCTCGTAGATGTTAAGGGGCTGCGACATGTGGTTATGGCTGGCACGGCGCTTGAGCCATGCAGCATCGTTCCACTGGTAGCCATCGAGGGTCCACAGCACGCTCGCGGTACCCGGAGGGCACTCGGCCTTAAAGGCGTACGGATCGGCCTTGTAGAGCTTTTCGCCCTCGTTGGTCTCGATGAGATACTTATAGAGCTGGCCCTGCTCGGCGCCAGGAATAAAGCCTTCCCAAATAGCGCTCGTATGCATGGGCACCAGCGGGTTGGCTTCCTCATCCCAGTCGTTAAATTCGCCAATGACATGGACACTCTTTACATCGGGCGCCCAAACGCAAAAGCGCCAGCCGCGCGTACGGTTCTGCGTGTCGGGGTGAGCGCCCATCTTTTCCCAGCTGCGCTCCCACGTGCCGATGCCAAACAGGTAGACATCGTCCTTGGTGAGCTCCGGTGCGTGCGGGGCGGCTTTGCGGGTAGCAGGCTTTTTAGTTGCTGGCTTTAGCTTTGTATCGCTCACGTTTGATCCCATCATGACGCGGCAGCGTGTTGCCTTGGTGACTAGATGCGAAAGGTCCAAGGCTGCACGAATCGAAGGGACGGCGATAGTTCTATGATTCGTTCCACCTCGCGTGCTCGGTGGAACTTTCGGCAGAAACTACGATAACACCTGTACGTTAGTTTTATGGACGAAAGCGGATTTGCGAGGGCGTTTAATCGGTAAGCGACATGTTTATACCACTGGCAGAATTGCCGTGGTAAAACCCTTGACAGTTTTACCAATTAGGGTTTCAAAACTGATAGGCTTACGTTTAGTAAAACGTTTTTAGCAGGTTGTTTACCATTTGACATCGAAAGGCTCGTTTATGAACCACATCGCTGCTCCAAGTGTTGCTTTTATTTTCGATTGCGACGGAACTCTGGTTAATAGCTCCCCCGTCTGGGGCCATGCGCAGACCGAGTTATTGCGCCGTCATGGCATTGATGTAACGGTCGACGATTTTGCCCAGTTTGAGCATCTTTCGCTGGAGGACGAGTGCCGGGCCTACCACGACACGTGGAGCATTGGCGCGAATGGTGAGGAGCTGTATCGCGAACTGAGCGAGATTTTGATGGAGGGGTACTCCAAGGTGCCGCCGCGCGAGGGGCTCCTGGCTTTTTTGGAGCAGGCGCAGGAGGCCGGTATTGCCATGTGCGTTGCCACGTCCACGCCGGCCGAACTGGTGCAGTCCGCCCTTGCGAGTGCTGGCCTTGATCGCTATATGGAGTTTATTACCACGACGGGCGAGGCGGGGCGCTCCAAGCAGTCCCCCGACGTGTATGAGCTGGCGTTGCGTCGCCTGGAAGAGCGCCACGGGCACAAGTTTGAGCGCGGGTGGGTGTTTGAGGACGCCGTCTTTGGTCTTAAGAGCTCTGGCACTGCAGGCTTTAAGCGCGTGGGCATCTATGACCCGCACGGCCGTATGGAGCGCGACGAGGTGTGTGCCAACTGCGACATCTTTATCGACAGCTATGAGGACCTGGACCTGGCCCGCGTACTTTCGTTTGAGGGATAGGCGAGGGCTGTGGCTTGCAAAGTATTAGTGGTCTGCGGCTCGCCGGTGGTGTCGAGTGTGGATCTGCTTCGTCAGCTGGCAGGGGAGTGCGACCACATCGTAGCCGTGGACCGCGGCCTGGACGCCCTGTTGGGCGCTGGCCTGTGCTGCGACGTCTACGTGGGCGACGCCGACACCGTTAGCGATGAGGGGCGCGTTCTGGTCGATGCCGCTGAAGCCTTTGAGGTAGAGCGCCACGACCCCTACAAGGACTATACCGATCTGGCTCTGGCACTCGATTCCGTCCGTCGTCGCTGGCCGGGTGCCGAAGTGGTTGCGACCTGCGCCACCGGCGGCCGCCCGGACATGGCCCTGTCTGTATTAGGGCTACTGGCAGGCTATGCGGACGCCCCAGTCTGGATCGAAGAAGACGAAACCACTGCCCGCATCCTGCACAAAGACGAAACCTGGACCATCGAAGGCCACGAGGGCAGCACCTTCTCCATAATCGCAATAGCCCCCAACACAGAAATAAGCGAACACGGCCTAGAGTGGGAACTGGACCACGCCTCGTTAGCCCTTCTGGCCGACATCGGCATCAGCAACATAGTAAGAGGAACGGCCACGATCGAAGTCCACACCGGCACCGCCATCGCCTACCTTTACAAGTAAGGTGTCGCGGCATGAGGGTTTTATCGGGACGGGGCTGAATTGACTGATTTTGCCGAAGTCAAAATCAGTCAATTCAGCCCCGTCCCAGGAAAACCCGTAAGTGCGAGATTCAATCCAAAAAAGTCCTTGCATCCCCGAAGATCTTCCCCTATAGTACTACCTCGTCACGGGGGCGTAGCTCAGCTGGGAGAGCGCTTGACTGGCAGTCAAGAGGTCAGGGGTTCGATTCCCCTCGTCTCCACCATCGTGAATGTAAGGCCACTCGATTGAGTGGCCTTTTTTATTTGCGATATCTTTTGATCCCCATTTGGGGAGAGACTCCGAATGGGGATGTTCCAAAGTCGCCAGATTGAAACCTGTCCCTAAATACGAGGTTGTGCGCCAGCCTCTTCATCTACTCCAAAAAATTCATAACCAGCGAGACCATGGACTCTTTTTCTTCAGGTCTCGACTCAGCAATCATGAGCGCGACAGCAACAAGCGTGCTGTCTGCGATCCGTTTGTCTAAGCCGCGAAAAAGCAGTCCGTTGCGATCTAGATAGTAGAGAAAGAGGCTGCATCCGATTCGCTTGTTTCCATCGAGAAATGAATGGTTTTTGATGATGAGGTACAACAGATTTGCCGCTTTTTCCTGTACGGATCGATAAAGGTCTTGGCCATCAAACGACTGGTTGATTACCGAGATACTGCTGCGGAAGGACTCATCTTTTTCTACGCCAAACAGGTCGCTCGTAAATCGGCTTCGCATTTGGGCTATTAATCTCATACAGAGCTCGTATTCGAGTGTGTATACACCAGTTTGTCCCTTGGGCCGATCAATGGATTCACGATCGTACTCATCGAGCAGTTTAAAGACATCTATATAGCTCTCAACGATATCGAGTATCTCACGAGAGCCGAGGTCCTCGGGTAGACGTTCGATAATCTGAGCGACTGTCCCTAGTTGCTCGAGTCTACGTTCGTTTTCAACGTGTCCTTGAATAATAAACTTGTTGAGCACATTGGTTGCCCAGCGACGGAATTCAACACCGCGCTGAGATTTAACGCGGTATCCAATGGACAATATCATGTCTAAGCTGTAATGATCAGTTTGATATCTTTTGCCGTCAGCAGCAGTTGTCGCAAATTTTGCGACAACTGAATCATCGTCGCTTAATTCCTCTTTTAAAGCGTTGTTGATATGCTTGCCGATTGTTTTGACATCCCTATCAAACAGCGCTGCCATCTCATTTCGGGTCAGCCATACAGTTTCGCTTCCTTTGTCAATCACAACAGGAATGGTGACCTCTCGGTCGTTGGATTCAAAGAGAACAATCTGATTTCCATTCATTTTCGCGCTCCACATCAATCCATTGGGCACATGCATGTCCAATTCGATACTCGATTGTCTGCCGAACTTTATGGGTGCCGGCCAGCAGGGGCGCGTACCTGCCTAAGGGCTCTGAGTGACGGTCGCTGTGAATAAAGCATCCATCTCGCCGAAACGTACCATTGGGGGCCTCCGCACCGGCTCACGTTGCCCGTATACCTTTGACGCTATTCTATCAGATATAGAACGCATGTTCTATATCTATTCCCCTCTATTTTCCGAGAGCCTCGTACTGGGAGACGGAATCGTCAACCTCGCCCGATAAACCTTACGCCCACATCTAGCTGCATCCCAAAAGTTGCCCAACAATCTGCCTCAAAATGCATTGACTCTGTAGCCAGGCGTGTCTATTGTGCAATGAGCATCTTCGCAATGCGACACCCGCGCCCACCTCGCAAAAAGTTGCGCAATTACCTTCCCGGTTTTGTACAAAGTTTGTTAGCCAAAGATAATAGTTTGAGCAATTCACGCCGCCAGCAATACAACTCGGGCAGTGATCGTCAGCCCACACACCCCCATAAACCTGCGGCAATGCGTGCAAGGCAGCGCGATATCCCCCATAACCACGGCAAATAAACAATATGTTGCTCAACACGCCCCAAAACGTATGGGCCACCTGCTGTGCTAGGATAGCTAACGTTACATGGGTTCAACTGTGCTCACGGCTCCAGCAAGCCGCAAAGCACAGGGTCGATCGGCATCCGGCCGTAACGGCGGTGCCAGAAAAACCACGAGCTCCAATAGCGTCGTCGTGCATATCGCATCGAATGACTTTGTTCTTGTCTATTTGCAGTTTTTCATTCGATTCGACATTTCATGACAAATCGCAGCAGTCCTGCAGCTGTTTGCGTGCGGTCCAGTTTTGTTCCCGCTTGACTGGGCCGCACGCAGCCAGCTGGGGACGCGGTCTTTTTGCGATACACGTCCGCGTCTCTAGCCACTGCACTCATACATACCGTTCACGGTGGGGCAGAGCCACGTGCTTGTCTAACTGGGCTCAGGGTTTGAATATGGAGCGCCTTCGCGCACAAGCGCCCTGGCGAAGCCATACCCAAACCCTGTGAGCCACACGTAAGACAGCAAGGGGGTGGTGCTCGTGTGGTATGTGATCCAGGTCATTAACGGTCGCGAAGACGTAATGCGCGAGCGCATTGAGCATATGGTGCCGGCTGGTGCCATACAGGAGCTCTTTTATCCCCAATTTCAAACCGAGATTAAGGTACACGGCGAATGGGTCAATACGACCAAGCCGCTCTTTCCCGGTTATCTTATCTGCGATACGGCAGATCCCCGCACCGTGCAACAGTATCTGCTGCGCATGGACGACTTTGCCCGGGTGCTTTCCCAGGACGGTCAGTTTGTGCCGTTGGCAAAAGAAGAGGTCCAGCTTATTGGCAGCTTTACTCATGCGGGAGACCGCGTAGTGCCCATGAGCGAGGCCCTAAAAGACGGCGACCGGGTCGTAGTTACGGCAGGTCCGCTGCTGGGTCACGAAGGCCTTATCAAAACCATTAACAGACGCAAGAGCACTGCTTATTTGGAGCTCGACCTGTGCGGCCGACGCGTAACCACCCGCGTTGGCCTCGCAGTGCTTTCAAAAGAGCAGCGCGTCATGCGCAATCTCAGAATAGCGATCGCCTAGCTGCAGGCGTGAGCTAGGTAAGAAAGAGAGGCCCTTCGGGTCGGGGGATGTAGTGTTGGAAGAGAGCGTGCAAAACAATCAAATGGTGGCCTCGCTCGGCCCCAAGCGAATCACAAATGAACATGCGAGGGAAGCCCTCGGTCACGAGGGAGCGACGGGTGCTGGGGCCGCGACAAGCGCGAGTGCGGTGAGCTTCCCGGGCTCTCCCGAGTTCGCCGCAGAGTCCCGTGCACTCGACTCGCGCTCCTTTGGGTACCGCTTCGTGAAGCGTGCCTTCGACATCGTCTTCAGCGCGTGCGTCTGTGCCGTGGGACTCATCCCTGGTGCGGTGCTCTGCGCGTTCATCGCGGCCGACACCAAGGGCGCTCCCATCTACGCGCACGAGCGTGCGGGGCGCTTCGGGCGCCCCATCCACGTGCTCAAGTTCCGCTCCATGGTAGCCGACGCCAACGACGTGGAGAAGTACCTTAGCCCCGAGCAGATCGAGGAGTGGCACCGCGAGCGCAAGGTCACGGACGACCCGCGCATCACCAGGCTGGGCCGCGTCCTGCGCAAGACCTCACTCGACGAGATACCTCAGTTTATCAACGTGCTCGCGGGCCAGCTCTCCGTCATCGGCCCTCGCGCCATCACCTACGAGGAGCTGGGGAACTTCACCCCCGAGCAGCAGCGCGTGGTGCTCTCCGTCCCGCAGGGCATTACCGGCGCGTGGCAGTCGGGCCCGCGCAACCTCGCGACCTTCGACAACGGCCTGCGCCAGGAGTTCGAGCTCGCCTACGCGCGCGGCGCGAACCCCAAGGCCGACTGGCAGATCTTCTTCAAGACCTTCTCGGTGATGTTCGGCAAGAAGAAGACGGGGAGGTAGGTATGCGCATTCTGGTCGTCTGCCAGCACTATGCCCCCGAGCCGTTCAACGTCTCCGACATCTGCGAAGGACTCGTCGAGCGCGGCCACGAGGTCACTGCGCTCACGGCGCTACCGAACTGCCCCTCCGGCGTCGTCGACGAGGTATACCGCCACGGCAGGAGGAGGCGCGAGGAGATCGGCGGCGTCGACGTCGTCCGCGTGCCGATCGTCGCGCGGGGGCGCGACCTCAAAGGGCTGAACAAGCTCCGGCGCGTTGCCAACTACGCCTCCTTCCCGTTTTCGAGTTGGCTGACGAGCGCCTGCTCGCGCAAGCGGTTCGACGCCGTCATGTGCGTGCAATACTCGCCCGTGCTCATGGCAATGCCCGCGCTGCGCATAGCGAGGACCCAGGGCTTGCCGTGCCTCATCTACTCATTCGACCTGTGGCCGGAGGACATGCTGACCGGCGGGCTCAGCCGCGAGGGCGTCCCCTACAGGATCATGCGTGACGTCTCGAAGCGAATCTACGGCGCGGCAGACGCCGTGGCCGTGACCTCGCCGGGCTTCGAGGATTACTTCCGGGAGGAGCTAGGGCTCGAGGGCTTGGATTGCCCGTGGCTCCCGCAGTACGCGGAGGACATGTTCGAGTCCGCGGGAGCGGGCCCCGCCCCAATCAGCGCGGACGGCTCCGTCACTTTCACCTTCGCGGGCAACGTCGGCGGCAACCAATCGGTTCAGACCATCGTCCGCGCCGCGGCAATCGCTCGCGAAAAAGCGCCGATGCGAGTGAGGGTCGTCGGCTCTGGCTCAAGGCTCGAGGAGTGTCGCTCCCTGGCGGCCGAGCTGGGCGCCGACAACGTCGAGTTCCCAGGCCGCATGCCCCTGGAAGAGATGCCAGCCCTCTACGCATCCTCGGACGCGATGCTGCTCACTCTCGCGAAGGCTGAGGGTGGCTCCCTCGTCTCCAAGTACACGATCCCGAGGAAACTGCAGTCGTACCTGGCCTCCGGTAGGCCTGTTGTCGCCGCCACAGACGGCATGGCCTCCCGGATCGTGGAGGAGGGGGACTGCGGCCTCGCCGTCCCGGCGGAGGACCCGGAGGCGCTGGCCGCAGCCATGGTCTCCTTCGCGGAGACAGAGGCGGAGGGGCGTGCGGCCATGGGCGCGAGGGCGAAGGCCCTCTATGAGCGCGAGTACTCCCGCGAAAGGTTCTTCGTGAGCCTCGGCGAGATCTTGGATGGACTAGTCAGTAAAGGCAGGATGAAATGACGACTAACAAAAG
The DNA here is from genome assembly GCA_958452935.1 of uncultured Collinsella sp. Lineage (GTDB taxonomy): Bacteria > Actinomycetota > Coriobacteriia > Coriobacteriales > Coriobacteriaceae > Collinsella. Next base: position 9,919 of record CAUDVX010000008.1, read on the forward strand.
GCAGGACGAAATGACGACTAACAGCGCATTCAGCGGCAAGACCCTCATGATCACCGGCGGCACCGGCAGCTTCGGCAACACCGTGCTTAAGCACTTCGTCAACACCGAGTTCGAGGAGATTCGCATCTTCTCCCGCGATGAGAAGAAGCAGGACGACATGCGTCACCGCCTGCAGGAGAGGTCGCCGGAGCTCGCCTCCAAGGTTCGCTTCTTCATCGGCGACGTCCGCAATGCCCAATCTGTCCGCGACGCGATGCACGGCGTGGACTACATCTTCCACGCTGCCGCCCTCAAGCAGGTTCCCTCCTGCGAGTTCTTCCCCATGGAGGCCGTCCGCACCAACGTCATCGGCACGGATAACGTGCTGCATGCCGCCATTGCTGAGGGTGTGGAGAAGGTCGTCTGCCTTTCAACCGATAAGGCCGCGTACCCCATCAATGCCATGGGCAAGTCCAAGGCTATGATGGAGTCCATCATCTATGCCAACGCGCGCAACGGCGCTGGTCGCACGACCATCTGCTGCACGCGCTACGGCAACGTCATGTGCTCGCGCGGCAGCGTCATCCCTCTGTTCATCGACCGCATCCGCAAGGGCGAGCCGTTGACGGTCACCGATCCCAACATGACCCGCTTCCTCATGAACCTGGACGAGGCGGTCGATCTGGTCCAGTTTGCTTTCGAGCATGCGCATCCGGGCGACCTCTTCGTGCAGAAGGCTCCTGCTTCCACCATCGGTGATCTTGCCGAGGCTGTCCAGGAGGTCTTTGGCCGCGTGGGCACCAAGGTCATTGGCACCCGCCATGGCGAGAAGCTCTACGAGACGCTCATGACTTGCGAGGAGCGCCTGCGTGCCGAGGATATGGGCAACTATTTCCGCGTCGCCTGCGACTCGCGCGACCTCAACTATGACAGCTTCTTCGTCGAGGGCGATGTGAAGACCCAGGCTGATGAGGCCTACACCTCTCACAATACCGAACGACTTGATGTCGCCGGCACCGTGGAGAAGATCAAGACCGCCGAGTACGTGCAGCTGGCGCTCGAGGGCCGCGAGCATGAGGCGGTCCAGTAATGCGCGTTCTGGTTACTGGTGCCAAGGGCTTCGTCGGTCGTAACCTTTGCGAAGCCCTCAAGGCGATTCGCGATGGAAAAGACCGTCGTGAGCGTTTTCAGGCCCTCTTGCCCCTCGATGTCATGGAGTGCGACACCGAGACCACGGCGGAAGAGCTGGATGGGATGTGCGCGAAGGCGGACTTCGTATTCAACCTCGCCGGCGTGAATAGGCCTCGGGACCCCGCCGAGTTCATGGCGGGCAACTTTGGCTTCGCCAGCGACCTCCTTGCTGCATTGGAACGCCATGGCAATACGTGTCCCGTCATGCTGTCGAGCTCAGCGCAGGCGAGCCTTGTGGGTCGCTATGCAGGGTCTGCGTACGGTGAGTCCAAGCTGGCGGGGGAGGGGCTGTTCCGCGAGTACTCCGAGAGGACCGGCGCGCCGGTCCTTATCTACCGCTTCCCGAACCTCTACGGCAAGTGGTGCCGCCCCCGCTATAACTCCGCCGTCGCCACCTTCTGCGACGCCATCGCCAACGGCCGCCCCTACACCGTGAACGACCCCAATGTCGAACTGGAGCTCCTTTACATCGATGACCTCGTGGAAGAGATGCTCGGCGCCCTGCTGGGTCGGGAGCACCGCTGCGGCTATGAGGGCCTGGAGCGCGCCGACGGCGACGGGTTCTGCTACGTCCCGGAGACGGACGTGAAGTCCCTGGGCGAGATCGTCTACCTGCTGGGCCGCTTCCGCGACAGCCGCGAGACGCTCTCGGTGCCCGACCTCGCTGACGGCTCTTTCTCCAAGAAGCTCTGGAGCACGTTTGAAAGCTATTATGCCGAGGGTTCCCGCGCGTATCCGCTGAAGGCCAACCGAGATGACCGCGGTTCCTTCACCGAGTTCCTGCGCACGCCTGAGCGCGGTCAGGTTTCCGTCAATGTTTCCAAGCCTGGTATCACCAAGGGCAACCACTGGCACCACTCCAAGTGGGAGCGGTTCCTGGTGGTATCTGGTGAGGCGTCGATTCGCCTGCGCCGCATCGGCCTCGATGCCGATGGCAAGCCTTTCCCTGTGGATGAGTATCGCGTGAACGGTGAGAATCCGACGGTCGTCGAGATGGCACCCGGTACGACGCACTGTATCGAGAACCTTTCCGATACCAAGGATCTTGTAACTGTAATGTGGGCCAATGAGCCTTTCGATCCTCAGAATCCTGATACCTACTTCGAGGAGGTCTAGCCCTATGGCAGCCGACTACTCCAACGTCTCTTTTACCAATGACGGTCGCCTTCGACTGCTGATCATCGTTGGCACGCGCCCCGAGGTCATCCGTTTGTCCGAGGTTATTAAAAAATGCCGTAGGCATTTCGATTGCCTTCTTGCCCATACGGGCCAGAATTATGATTACAACCTGAACGGCATCTTCTTCCGTGATTTGTCTCTGGATGATCCGGATGTGTACTTGGACGCCGTTGGTGATGGTCTTGGCGAGACCATGGGCAACATCATTGCCCGCTCCTATGATCTGATGAATGCGGTCAAGCCCGAGGCACTGCTTATTCTGGGCGATACGAACTCGTGCCTTTCTGCGATCGCTGCCAAGCGACTGCATATCCCGATTTTTCATATGGAGGCGGGTAATCGCTGCAAGGACGAATGCTTACCCGAGGAGACCAATCGCCGTATTGTCGACATCATCTCCGATGTTAACCTGGCATACTCCGAGCATGCTCGTCGCTACCTCGCCGAGTGTGGCCTGCCTCGCGAGCGTACCTATGTAACGGGATCGCCCATGGCCGAGGTGCTTCGTGCGAATCTCGATCAGATTCTTGCATCCGATGTGCATGAGCGCTTGGGTCTTGAGCCGGGTAAGTACATGCTCCTCTCTGCCCATCGCGAGGAGAATATCGATACCCAGGCAAATTTCGAGTCGCTTTTTAATGCGATAAACAAGCTTGCCGAAATCTATCAGATGCCGATTCTCTATAGCTGCCATCCTCGTAGTCGCAAGCGCCTGGAATCGACGGGTTTCAAGCTGCATCCGCTTGTTCGCATGCACGAGCCCATGGGCTTCCATGACTACAATCGCCTGCAATCCAGCGCTTTCTGCGTCGTGTCTGACTCGGGCACCTTGCCCGAGGAGAGCTCGTTCTTTGCGTCCGTAGGCATGCCCTTCCCCGCCGTCTGCATCCGTACATCCACCGAACGCCCCGAAGCTTTGGATAAGGCGTGCTTCACTCTTGCGGGAATTGACGAGCGCGGTCTGGTCAATGCGGTTCGCACCGCCGTTGCGCTTGATGAGGAAGGATCCTTGCCGCAGGTGCCCGTGCCGGACTATGCGGATGAGAACGTTTCAACGAAGGTTGTTAAGCTTATTCAGTCTTACACCGGCATCGTAGATAAGATGGTGTGGAGGAAGAGTGTCCAGCGATAATAAGATACCTGTCACTTTGCTGGGCCTGGTGCCTCCTCCAAATGGTGGGATTGCATCGTGGACGATGAGGATGCTTAATTCCTCGCTTTTGAACGAGCGTGTGGAACTAGGCCTGGTGAATGAAGCCATGCCCAAGGGTAGGGCAACTTTTGGAAGAGGGTCTAAGCGTTCGCTTAGAAAGGAGGTAAAAAGGTGCCTTAGGATATGGTCCGATCTAAAATCGGATTTAGTTTCCAGGGAGTCGAAAGTTGTTCATTCGAATATCCCGGCATTTCCATTAAGCATGTTGCGTGAGATTGTGTGTGCGTTAATTGCCAAGAGATATCATGCCAAATTTTTAATTCATTTTAGATGCACAGTTCCAGTTGCAGCTAAAGGAGTTGCAGCAAAGACGTTGCTTAGGATTATTCTGCTTCTTTCCGATGGCGTAATAGTTCTTAATAGGGCGTCTGAGGACTATATCGCTGCAATCAGTTCCGTCCCGGTGTTCCTAGTTCCTAACTTTGTAAGCGACGGAGAGCTTATTTCATTTAATGGAAGATCAGCCGGGCAAATTAAAACAGCGTTGTACGCAGGTGGGATCATCCCAGAAAAAGGCGTTGACGATATAGTGTCGCTCACAAGGCAATGCCCCGATATTAGTTTTGTACTTGCTGGGCAAGGCGAAATCGATGACGTCGATCTTGAGAATGTCCATATGGTCGGATCTCTAACTAAAGAAGAGCTGGCATTCCAGTACGAACAAGCTGACATTTTTTTGTTTTTAAGTAGATTCAAAGGTGAGGGTTTTTCCAATTCACTTGCCGAGGCTATGTCGGCAGGCTTGCCTTGCATTGTGACCGATTGGGCTGCCAACGCTGACATGGTGGGCAACAACGGCGGTATTATTGTAGAGTCACATGATTTGAGCGCTATGATGAACGCAATTAGCGCTTTGAATAACGTAGCGACGCGCGAGGCTATGGGTGCTCGCAATAGGGCGAAGGCGTCTAGAGACTATTCAGAATCGACAGTTATATCTAGGTATATTGATATTTATGATCGATTGTCGGTGGATTAATGATAAACAAGGCGATGATGCACCTAAGGTGTCAATTCAAAAAGTTTCTGTTTCATCTTCTCTACCCAAGAAGTTTAAGCTTTGGATACGGTCTCTTCTTTAGAAGAAGCTTTATTCTAAATATAGCTAAAACTGGAAAAGTCACCATTGCGGATAATTGTTTCTTTAATAATTATTGCTCTTTAAATTCGCATAATCTGATTTCGATTGGTTCAAATTGCACTTTTGGTGAGGGCTGTAGAATTTATGACCATGATCATAATTTCCGAAAGCTGCCCGAAGCGGGTGATTTTGTATCTTCTCCAGTTGTGATTGAGGATGATTGCTGGTTTGGGAGTGGGGTTACAGTATTAAAAGGTGTTCGAATCGGCGAGGGCTCTGTTATAGGGGCGGGGACTGTTGTTCACTATGATGTTCCACCGCATACCATTGTCGTGTCGGATACCAAACCGAAATTCATTTCAATCTAAAAATAGAGGGCATATGATGCGAATTGCACTATTGATTGATAGCCTTGGTTCCGGTGGTGCGCAGAGGCAATTGGTCAACCTGGCTGGTATTCTTAAAGAATGCGGCTATGAAGTTGTCTTTTTGGTATATAGGGACCGTCCATTTTTCTCAGGGACTCTCCATGAGTTTGGTATTCAAGAAATCATTGTGGATTCTAAATCATCGATTGATTTGGTCTTTCAGGTTCGGCGAACGTTGCGTGAATTAGCGCCCGATTACGTTATTTCTTTCCTAGAGACTCCAAACTTTTTGGCTTCTTTTGCCTCGATTGGCCAGCATGGGTGGAGATTAATTATAAATGAGCTTAGCGCTAAAGAAGAATCGTTTACATCGTGGCGGGGAAGGGTAAAAAAATTATTCTCATCTAAAGCCGATGCAATAGTTTGCAATTCATATAATGCGCAGCGCCTTTGGGCTGAGTACTATCCCAAACTCTATCCCAAGTTGTCTGTAATTTATAACCCTGTTTTGTTCAGCGTTAAGAGAGCTGGCGAATCTGTTGCTCTCCATTGTCCTATCCGATTGGTAATTCCCGCAAGTTTCCAATATTTGAAAAACCCAGTTGAGCTTGTGAAGGCCGTTGGGATGTTGAGTGAATCGGAGCGCGAGAATTTAGTTATAGATTGGTATGGACGTATAGAGGTTCAGCCCGGAGACACTAGAGCGTATGACGAGGCAGCCGCTTATATTGATTCTCATTCTCTTGAAAATTGTGTTAAATTGCACGATGCAATTCAGGGGATTAACGAAGTAATGCGGCACGCGGATTATATTGGATTATTTAGCACAGTGGAAGGTCTACCCAATGCTATTTGTGAAGCCATGGCGTTGGGCAAGCCTGTAATCATGACGCCTGTATCTGATTATCTTGCTATCTGTTCGGATTCTCGCGGCGTTGTATGCACGGGCTTTGATTGTCGCGAAATTGCCGCGGGATTACAAAGTTTGCTTTCAATTGATTGCGCAGAATACCAGCGGATGTCATCAGCTTGTGCCGAATATGCCACACGTGAGTTTTCAAAGGAAGTTATCGCCGATAAGTGGGTTAATTTGCTAAGGGATCTTGATGGGAAGTAAAAACATTTACCGCAAAGGCGGTGTTAATGAGTGCCGTTCCGCGAAGGAAGATGCGGAGCGTCGAAGGGCTGAGCGAGCAAGAAAGCTAAAGAAGGCTTCATATGCAGCAATAGTTGCAAAGGCTCTTGCAGTTTTAACGCCATTAATTACTGTTAGGATTTCTTTCTCCTATTTGGGTGAAGATATGTATGGGCTCTGGAGTGCGGCCACCTCATTTTTTGCTTTGTTTTCCTATGCAGATCTGGGTTTAGGTAGTGGGCTTGCAACAAAGCTTGGACATGCCTCAGGAAGGAATAATTCGGTTCAGAGGTGTGAGCAGTTAATTTCTAGCACATACGCGGTATTAACCCCATTTTCCATGCTGCTTTTGACTTCGTTCGCCGTGCTCTATCCTTTATTGGATTGGCCATCTGTGCTAAATGTTGTGTCAGAGGACGCTGTTTCTATGGTGGGCGGAATCGTACTGGCGGTTGTGCTTCCAAAAATAATCAGCATTCCATTCTCACTTGTTCAGAGGATTCAGATTTCATTGCAAGATGGCTATAACAGCTATCTATGGCAATCCTTCGGGAGCATTCTGGGGTTAATTTCTGTTGTAGCTGTATATTACTTAGATCTTGGTCCATTGACGATGATTTGGGCAAGTTCATGCATATCGCTAGTTGTCCTAATCCTCAACACTGGTTTTTATTTTTGGATCAAAAAGCGTGAAATCAAGCCCAGTATCGGAGCGGTCCGAAAAGAAGATTCAATTGAAGTGATGAAAATGGGGGCTGATTATTTCCTCCTGTCGATATTGACCAATCTTGGCTTGTCTTTGGATACATTTATTGTTGGTTATTCGCAGAGCTATGCCGACGCCGCTTCATACTCGATTATTTTTAAAATTGTACAAACTGTTGCGGCGGTGTGCACCTTGATTTCGAATAATTTGTGGGGTGCAAATGCAGAGGCGATGGCAAGAGGAGACTATGATTGGGTGGCTGCAAACACTAAAAAAATGTCACTGATATTCCTTGCGGTCACCGGTGGGCTTTCACTTGCGATGGTGATTTTCGTTAATCCTGTTACATCATTGGTGGTTGGAAGAAATCTCGATTATTCGCTCTCTCTGATAATCGGCACATGTTTGGTGCAGGTATTGCAGGCGGTTATTTCACCTCATTTTATGGTGCTTAATGCGCTCGGAATGGCGCGGGCACAGATTTTAATGTATGCGATTTATACCCCAGTAAGCCTTTTCTTGAAATTCTATTCGTGCGCTGTATTCGGTCAAGTTGCTGTTCCCTGGGCAGGAGTCGTTTGCTACCTGTTGATAATTTATCCCGCTGTTTTGTATATGGAGAAGAGGGTTTATGCTACACGGCGATGAAGTCGGTTTGACTGTAAGCAATATAAAGGCATGGACTCCTGCTATACGTAGTAGCATTGGTCATACATTGATGGCGATTAGAATTCGCGATCTATTCTTTTTCTCTGCGCCTTTTTTCTTCCTTGCTGCCCAGGTCCTTAAGTATCACAACGCTCCCTGGGAATTGTTGCCGGATTCCACCATTGGATTCCAACAGCTTGGCGTAACGGGCGGTCTAGTCGTTACATTTCAGCTCGTTGGGGCATTATTGCTGGTAAGTGTATCTCTAATATCCCTAAGTGAGCATTCTGAAGAGATTCCGGTAGTCTTAAAGTTGACAATATTTAGCTTTTTTGTCATATGCACTATTTGGTGTGTTGCTACATGTGCCATGAACGGCGTTGATTCGTTGACTTATCGCACTGGAACGCCGTTGGTATATTTATCTTTGGTTTCGATATCTTTAGGATTCGATAACGACTTAGTACGTCTTGTGAGAAAAACTGTAACCTGTTTGCTTCCGATTTACTTTGTCTTGTTTGGTATTGAGTTCTTCAGAATTCAATCAACTATGGGCTGGATCGTTATTGGCTCATCTGCGGTTATGACATATTTTGTTACATCATTTTGGCTAGTGGCTATGTATATCGCCATTGCCGAATTTACCGGTAATGCAAATAGTGCGCTTGTTTATTTGTGCTGTATGTTTCTCTGCGTCATGGCGGTATTGTTGAGGTCAAGAAGTTGGGTCATACAGAGCGCCGCGTTGCTTCTAATCTATTCCCTTGCTTCTGCAAGGAACGCTTTGGATGGATTGGTGAAAGCCGTTGCGCTGGTAGCTGTTGTGTTCGCCGCGCTTGCAATTCTAATTAATCTGTTTCCTGAGTATTTTGGCGCACTTATTGATAAGGTGGGTCAGGACAACAGGTCAGAACAGCTTCAAAACGTTTTCGATCAGATTCCACTTGAAACATGGCTAATCGGAGGCGGTATTGATGCAAAATACTACTTCAATGGATACATGACCGGTGCAATCGATAATCAATTCTTATATATTTGCTACCATTGGGGTCTCTTGTTTGCTGTTTTGTTTTTTGGTCCTCTGTCGTTTGCAGTCATTAAATCCACGATGTTTACCTTAAGGGGGCATCGAGAGTTACTGTTTGTTTCTGTGTTGCTCGCATTCTGGCTATTTGCTCTCTTGGGTCTATCGATCTACAACACCCTGACTTTTAATGTACAAATGTTTTTTATACCTTTATTCACCGGTCTGGTATATAGCTACATAAGATCGAATTGCTGTATGGAGGGGTAATTGAACGGGACTTATCTTTACGTTGGGTCGTTTGGCGATCCTAGATGCTCGGCATCCGGCCAGCGTGTTTTGAATATCGCTAGAGTTCTCAGGAGTGTGGGCTACGATACGCTATTTTGCTCTGACGGATATGCGGAGTCCTTTGCATTCGATGGTTTTAGTTTTGTTAGCGCACGAAAAGAGACTCTCAGCCGTGGGCCGATTGCAACCGTAATTGGATATTGGAATTTAATAACAGCTCAACAAGTAATGAAGTGCGTGAATAAGATCGTGTCCTCAAATAAGGACATTAAGGCAGTGATTTGTTATAACTGCAGTCATACTCTTCAGTCAGAAATCATGCGTCTTGCGCACAGTTCATCCATTTCCGTATTCGGTGACGTTACTGAGTGGTACGAAATAAATAGGGATTCGGGATTCGGGAATTACTTACTAGCCCGTTCGGTTGACAGGCGAATTCGCAAGCTCGATTGCTGCCTAGATGGAGTAATCGCGATTAGTGAGTATTTAGAAAAGTATTATGCGGAATCAGGGGTCCGGTGTATTAAGGTTCCACCTATTTTTGAATATGATTTCGCAGCCGACCTTAATTGCCCAACAAACGAGGCTGGCAAATTGAAAATCGTCTACACTGGGTTTCCGGCAAATGGTAAAGATGATCTGACCGTTTTAATTGATGCCGTTTGCGCTACGCACGACCGTTTTGGCTCCGTTCTTCAGTTAGATATAGTTGGTCCGACGCAGTCCTATCTTCAGAATTTAAGTCAAAGATACTCTGCTTCCTGGCTATCTGAACACGGGATATATGTCCATGGCAAGGTCGGTCATGAAGAAGCAAAGCGGTATCAAGATAATGCCGACCTCTGTTTTTTGATACGCGAGAATAAGCGATATGCCAAAGCTGGCTTTTCGACAAAGTTCGCCGAGTGCATGAGTTCTGGCGTTCTGATGTGCTGCAATGATGTAGGCGGTGCGGATCAATTGATAGATGATGGAGTTAATGGCTTTCTGCTTCCCGCCGGAACAATCAAAGAAGTTGTTATTGTTCTAGAGCGATGTTTGGCTCTTAGCAAGAGGGATTTATATCAAATGAAAGTCAATGCCAGAGAGACCGCAGCCCGAGAGTTTTCTAAAGATAATTATCGAAATGCTTTAGTCGCATTCTTAGGGGCGTAAATGGATGACATCAGCTTGAATGGGAAAAGAATACTTATAGTATTTGATGATTTCTTTGGTGGAGCTGGGAATATGGCTCAGCTCCTTGGAATGTACCTTTCAGAAAAAAAGACATGGAAGTCGTTCTCGTTCCAACAAACCAGCACTCTGCACCTAGATATGATTTGAGTGGCATCGTTATACGCCCGTGTCGATTTAATATATCAAAAAGAAAGCCGTCGTCTCTGTTTACGGGCTGTATAGGTCCATTTAGGCAGCTGGTGGAAGATGTAGAGCCAGATTTAGTTCTGTCGTTTCTTGATAGGATTAATTGCATAGTTTGTGCCAGCTTGATTGATATGCCTAATATCGCTCTCGTGGTTTCAGAGCGGAATGATCCATGGAAATCCGATAAGAGCTTATTACTGCATTTCATCAGGCGCTTGTTTTATCGAAGAGCTGAAGCGATTTCGGTTCAATTCAACGCTTTCAGGTCTTTTTTTACGGGTGATTTGTTCGATAAGACGTTTGTAACGCCAAATATTGTTCGAATATCGGCATTAAAGGCTTCAACATGCGTGAACGAGCCGTATAGATTGATATCTATTGGAAGACTCTCCCCGCAAAAGCGTTTTGATTTGATGATTAAAGTCGGCGGTCTTCTTAAGGAGCGGGGGTTTAATTTTGAGCTAAGCATTTATGGAGAGGGCCCATTAAAAAACCAATTAAGTGAACAGATTGCTGCGGCTGATTTGGATGAGTGCATTGTCCTAAAAGGAATAACGAAAGAAGTGGATAAAGCATTATCAGAGGCTCATCTATTTTTGTTGACATCTGAATTTGAGGGTTTTCCGAATGTCGTAGGTGAAGCGCTGGCGACTGGGTTGCCTGTGGTCGCCTATAAATGTCATGAAGGAATGACGGAGCTCATTGGTCGGGCAGGAGTTGTTATCCCTTTTGGTGCGGTTGACGATATGGCTGATTCTATCGAGTGCTTGCTGACATCAAGTGCTGGATATGACGAGGCAAAGAGGATGGCCCTTAAGCAATCCGCCCTTTTTACTCCGGATAGGGTACTGGCTGATTGGGAGAACTGCTTGTTAAGAGCGCTTGAAAATCAGGATGGTTAATTGTCTCTCTGCTTGAGTTAGCTTTAGGGTGCTGTACCGTGCGCGTTTTAACGACTGATATGCTTATCGCGCTATAGAGCACGGTCGTGTCCGACAAATCGGGGGTTGTTGGAATCCTATCTTCTGAACATCTAACTGTTTGAGCTGACGAAGGTGAGCTTCGGGCGGCACGGCTGGGCTTTGTACCTCGTGGTGCTCGACTTCGTCTTGACAAGTTCGTTCCTGCTGTAGCCACTCTACGCGAAGGTCGGCGACAGCCTTATGGGGTTGCGTAAAGGGCGGACGTATTAGAACTGTACTTCTGTTGGTCGAGATTCTTGGAATTGGTTTGGTTAGGAGTTTATATGAGTGAAAAGGTATTGGTTACCGGCGCGGCAGGTTTCATAGGCGCGTTCTTGGTAAAGAGGCTGCTTGAGACGACCGACGACGTCATCGTCGGCCTGGACAACGTGAACAGCTACTACGACCCTGGCATCAAGGAGGCACGCCTCGCGATGCTGCGGAAGGCGGATGCCGATGGCCGCTTCACCTTCGTGCGGGGTGACCTCGCCGACGCGGCCCTGGTGGAGCGGATCTTCGCCGAGAACGGCTTCGACGTCGTGGTGAACCTGGCCGCGCAGGCCGGCGTGCGCTACTCGATAGAGAACCCGAAGGCCTATGTGGACAGTAACCTCGTGGGCTTCTTCAACATACTGGAGGCCTGCAGGCACCACCCGGTCAAGCATCTCGTGTATGCCTCGTCGTCGAGCGTCTACGGCGGCAACGAGAAGGTGCCTTTCAGCGAGGACGACAACGTGGACTCGCCGGTCTCGCTCTACGCGGCGACCAAGAAGAGCAACGAGCTCATGGCCCACGCCTACAGCAAGCTCTACTCAATCCCCGCGACCGGCCTGCGCTTCTTCACCGTCTACGGCCCGATGGGCCGTCCGGACATGGCGTACTTCGGCTTTACCAACAAGCTGCTGCGAGGCGAGACCATCAAGATCTTCAACATGGGCGATTGCAGGCGCGACTTCACCTACGTCGACGACATCGTCGAGGGCGTCACGCGCGTGATGGCGAACCCGCCCGAGGTCAAGCTGGGCGCGGACGGCCTGCCCATGGCCGCGACGCGCATCTACAACATCGGCAACTCCAACCCCGAGAACCTGCTGGACTTCGTGGACACACTGCAGCGGGTCCTGGTGGAGGAGGGCGTGCTGCCCGCCGACTTCGACTTCGAGGCGCACCGCGAGCTCGTCCCCATGCAGCCGGGCGACGTTCCGGTGACCTTCGCGGACACCTCGAAGCTGGAGCGCGACACCGGCTTCAAGCCGAGCACGCCGCTTGAGGACGGTTTGGGCGCGTTCGCGAAGTGGTATCGAAGTTATTACCCATGCGAGTAACGTTCGCGAATATTTGATTTTAGTTTTTGTCCTATTAGCAAGTTAAAGCTAGTTTAAGCGTTCTTTGACAGGGAGAATAAGAATGAAGATAGCAGTCGCCGGTACCGGCTACGTTGGCCTATCCATCTCCATGCTGCTTGCGCAGCACAACGAGGTCCACGCCCTGGACATCGTTCCGGAGAAGGTGAAGATGCTCAACGGTTTCCGATCCCCCATCCGCGACAAGGAGATCGAGCGGTTCCTGTCCGAGGCGAAGGCGGGGGAGCGCGAGCTTTCCTTCGAGGCGACGCTCGACCCGGCCCAGGCCTACGCAGGTGCAGAGTACGTCGTCGTCGCGACGCCGACCAACTACGACCCCAACAAGAACTTCTTCGACACCAGCTCCGTTGAGGCGGCCGTCGACGCGGTTCGCTCGGTGAACCCGAGCGCCTGGATCGTCATTAAGTCCACGATTCCCGTCGGCTATACCGCGCAGCTGCGCGGGGAGCGCGGCGACTCGCGAATCTTCTTCTCTCCCGAGTTCCTGCGCGAGGGCGAGGCACTTTACGACAACCTGCACCCGAGCCGCATCGTTGTTGGCTGCGACAAGGACGACGCCGCGGCCGTCGAGGCCGCCAAGGGCTTCGCGGCGCTGCTTGCCGAGGGCGCCGCTCCCGAGGAGCGCTCACGTGAGAACGCCGACGGCACGCGGGGCATCCCCGAGCTCGTGCTCGGCTCCACCGAGGCGGAGGCCGTGAAGCTTTTCGCCAACACCTACCTGGCGCTGCGCGTCTCCTACTTCAACGAGCTCGACACCTACTGCGAGCTGCGTGGCCTCTCCACCGCCGATGTCATCGAGGGCGTGTGCCTCGAGCCTCGTATCGGCTCGGGCTACAACAACCCGTCGTTCGGCTACGGCGGCTACTGCCTGCCCAAGGACACCAAGCAGCTACTCGCGAACTACAGGGACGTGCCGCAGGACCTCATCGGCGCCATCGTGGCGTCCAACCGCACGCGCAAGGACCACGTGGCCGACGAGGTGCTCCAGCGCGTCAACCAGCTCGTCTACTCCGGCACCGCGGCGCCCACCGTGGGCGTCTACCGACTCACGATGAAGAGCGGCTCGGACAACTTCCGCGCGAGCTCCATCCAGGGCATCATGAAGCGCGTGAAGGCCAAGGGCGTGCCCGTGGTGGTCTACGAGCCCACGTTGGACGCTGAGGACTTCTTCGGCAGCGAGGTCACCCATGACCTTGAGACCTTTAAGCGTGAGTGCTCCATCATCGTGGCCAACCGCTGGAGCGACGAGCTCGCGGACGTGGCGGATAAGGTGTACACGCGCGATCTCTTCAAGCGCGACTAGCGAGCTTTCTCGGAGCGATAAGAGGCCCCCAGCCACCATGAACTGCCTCCCATTTCTTGGACATGAGAAATGGGAGGCTTTTTATGCGTGTCGACTTGAGGGTGAAGCACGACATCGAGGCCAGGAAGGCGGCGATCGGGCTCTTCGAGCGAGGGCACGGCTCCGAGTCGGCGGCGAAGGCGCTGTCGGTCCCGCGCGACACCGTGAGACAATGGCTCTACGTATACCGGTCGTTCGGAAGCGAGGTGCTGCTATCCATGGACGGCAAGCAGGCCAGGTACACATACGAGCAGAAGGTCGCCGCCGCCTCGGCCGTGGTCGACGGAGGCATGAGCAAGCGGGACGCCATGGAGGCGTTCGGGGTCATGTCCCTGACGCCGCTCAAGAGATGGTGCGCGCTCTACCGCGAGGGCGGCGCGGAGGCCCTGCGCCCGAGGCCCAAGGGCCGGCCGAGCGGTTCCAAGGCGAGGCCGCGCACGCGCGAGCAGGAGCTCGAGGAGCGCTGCCGAAGGCTCGAGACCGAGGTGGCCTACCTAAAAAAATTGCGTGCCCTAGTCGAGAGGGACGGGCTCTGACCAGGGCGAAGGTCGAGGCCGTGAGCGCCCTGCGCGAAGAGGGGTACGGGCTGGGGTGCCTGCTGGAGTGCGCCGGCCTGGCGAGGTCGAGCTACTACTACGCGCTGTCGCACCCGAAGGCTCCCACCAGGCCCGAGCTCTGGGAGGCCGCCGCCGAGATATTCTCGCGCGCCGCCAACGGGTGCGGCCACAGGCGGATCGCCATGCGCCTGCGCGCCGAGCGGGGCGTGCGCATAGCCTACAAGACCGTGCTGAAGATGATGCGCGAGATGGGCATCAGCTGCGGGATCCGCCGCGAGACCGACTACCACAGGTACAACTCGTACAGGGGCAAGGTCGGAAAGACCTTCGAGAACGTCATCGGCAGGGACTTCGCCGCCGACGGGCCGTGGGAGAAGATGGGCACCGACGTCACCGAGTTCAAGCAGCCCTGGGGCAAGGCCTACTTCGCGCCGGTCTACGACTTCGGCAGCAAGGAGATCGTCGCCTGGTCCACGTCGCTGCACCCCGGCATGGCTCAGCAGCACGAGCTGCTCGACCAGCTCGTGTCCAGGAAGCCCGAGGGCTCCAGGCCGATCCTGCACTCGGACATGGGCTGGCAGTACCAGCAGGCCGGTTGGTGCAGGCGGTTGGAGGAGGCCGGCGTGGTGCAGAGCATGTCCCGGAAGGGCAACTGCATCGACAACGGCGCGACGGAGCAGGTGTTCGGCCACATCAAGGACGAGTTCTTCCGGGGAAGGACGTGGCCGGACTTCGAGTCCTTCAAGGCGGACCTCGACGACTTCGTGGTCCATTGGAACACGAGGAGGCGCCAGGTTAAACTGAAGGGACTGACCCCGGAGGAGTTCCGGAGACAGTCCCTTGCGGCGTAGTTCTTATTTAAGCCGTCCAAGTTTTGGGGTGCAGTTCACCACGCGGTGGCTGGGGGCCTTTCTTGTTTAGGGCAAGCCATGGAGGCGTTGTGCATATCATTCGTTCGTCGCGACGCCACTTTCCATGACAGCGGGTGCCTTACCGGTCGTTGGCGCAATAGTATTTATCAAAATGTATATGTCAATGATTATTTTGGCATGTTATGCTCGCGGAATATGGCCGTCTGGGCATCGAAAGCTGACCTCGGAATGGGAGGGCAGCGCTATCATAGCCGGGCATCAAAACCCCAATTCAATCTCCGTCGTTCGTAGGGAGGCCGCGCCATGCTTGCCATCGCCGAGCTCCTCACCAAGGCCCTCGAGACCCTCTTCAGGCGCAAGACGGTCAATGTGGCCGCGTTCGCCAACAGCGACGGGCCCGTTAGCGACATCCCCCTGGGCTACTTCTCCAGCGACCGCATCAAGAAGCACCCCGAGAAGCCGATCAACAGAATTGCGACTGAGCGCTTCGTGATTATGGCGAGGGCCGCGCTTTCGGGGGACTCCTACTACGACGTGCTGACCGTCTCCTCGCGCGCGCCGCATCCTCGTGAAAAGCTTCGACGCTGTGACGCGCGACTTCGTGATCGTGGGGGCCAATGCCGGCGAATACGGGTTCATAGCGGGAGCCCAGGTCGCGTTCCTGCAACGCGTCATGGGTCTGGTCGTCGGCAAGGAGGCCGTTGATAAGGACGAGGTGGCGCGTGCCCTTGCCAACGAAGCACGGGCCGCGAGCGCGGCCCAACCCTCGACGGGCAAGCACCTGCGTGTGGCGGCTCCGGGCGGCAGGCGCTGTGGCCAAATTAAAGGGTCTTCGAGAACAACACAGCTTCGCGCGGACGCGCCGTAAACGCTGTCGCCCCCACACGGGGCCACTTCATGAAGCCCGCCGTCAAACAATGGAGCATCCGAAAAATTCTCGGGCGCTCCAAAACCAAGTCCATCTTTATTTGCTGCTACCGCTTCTTGAGCAGCACCCAATCGAGGTCGGGCTCGAACACGCGCGGCTTCCAATCCCCGGCGATTTCGTCGATGTGCAGTGATATGCGCCTGTCACGCTCGTCAAAGTAATCGAGTCTGAGCTCGTCGAAATCGGGCACGTTTTCATGCTTTAGGCAGAAAAGGCACTTCTTGTTCACGATGCTGTTGGGAGGCAGCGTGAAAGAATACGAGTTATGGGCATCCTCCTCGCCATACTCTGAAGTTGTCACTTCAGTAACCTTTTCCCCCGCAGCTCGCTTTTTCTCTGTGTATTCGATTTGCACAGTTTTAGCGACTTCCTTGCCGTTCCTGTAGGGAACAACATCGACGTTTCGGACCACCCGCGAACGTCCCGTCGTGTTCTGGAACTCGAGCTTGAGCGGCACAACAAGCAAAGATTGCCCGCCGTCCTCGTGAAATCCCCATCTCTTCTTATTGTCAACGACCGTGCGTTTAGCGTAAATTCTAAGCTTTCCCTTGCGATCAAGCCACCTTGTAATGAGCATAATTACAAAGCTGCTAAAGAAGCCTATGAACCCGCCAATGAGAGTATCGGCACTGCCGGCTAAGAGGAATGCGAGATGTTGCACAAGGCCTTCCCTTCTAGTCTCTTAAACAAATTGCGAGTCTACACCTTGTCCGCAACGTCCGCGAGCTCGTTGCCCAACGTTTGGTGACAATCACGTGGCACCCCTCTTGAACGCCTCAAGGTCGTGTGTGTCTCCTACAGGTGGAACTGCTGCTCGGTGAGCCACCTGCTCGTCGGAAGGGAGGTCAACATCAGGGTGACCGAGTCGACGGTCGAGGTGTTCCTGGCTGGAGAGCGAGTGGCGCACCCGCCCATGCCCTCCGGGCCGCGCAACCGCCACTCCACCAGGGAGTCCGACGTGTCACTTACAGGGTAGCGCCCCGAATGACGCTCCTATGGGCTGTCAAGTCCTTTACTGGCCGACATTTTGGCATTCAGGTAGCGGTCGTATTCGCGTCTGATTTCCTCGTGGGGGCATACGTCTCTTTCTATTTCGCTGAGTCTTACATTCGGCACGTTAAGCTCTCGGGCAATCTGCTGCTGGGTCAGGCTGAGCGATTTTCTCATCGCCGCAAGTTCCTCGCCCCGGGCGTACTTCAGCCTCATGGGGTGCCGCAACGTCGAGTAAACCTCCCTGGCTATGAATCTCTTTAGGCAGCGCATGGCCTCTCGCTTCGTCTTGCCGTCGGACTTGCGCTTTGCCATGTAGGCGAGCGTTCTCTCGTCCCCGCTCATCCTGCTTACGGCAATCATGTGGAGAGCTTTATTGGCCTGCCTGTTCCCGCCGCGGTTGAGCCTGTGCCTGTCGGTCTTTCCGCTGGAGGCGGGAATGGGGGACACGCCGCAGATCGAAGCGAAACTTGCCTCGCTCGGGATGCGCTCCGGGTTGTCGCCCGCGGCGATCGCGAGTTCCGCGGCGTTGACGGTGCCGCACCCCTTCACCTGCAGGAGGGCTGGCGCATTGGCCTCGATGAGCCGATGCATGGCGCCCTCCAATTGGCCTGCTTTCTCATCGAGCTCCAGCCAGGTCCTGGCGAGCGCCCTCAGGGACGCAAGCAGCGGCCCGGCGACGTCGTCTTCCGCATTCGGGCGGCAAGACCCCAGTTTCCTGTACAGGCTCGCTCCCTTGAGCGGCCGGTATTTGGTCCTGACCCGCTCCGGGGCCGACACCAAGAGGGAGCCTATGGCGTTGGATACGCTGGTCATGGTGTTGACGTGTATGGATCTCGCCACCGTAAGGGCGCGCAGGCCCTCAACCCACTCGTTGTGGGACTTCGGCACTATGCCCTTTCCGGCAGCCACCGCGCGGGCGGCGTGCTCGGCGTCGATGCCATCGGTTTTGCCCTCTCCGACTCGCCTCTTTTCCCTCTTGGGGCGAAGTACTTCGAAGACGTCATAGCCGCGTTCCATGAGGTAGGAGCATAGACCGGCGCCATACGACGTCGTCCCCTCCATGCCTACCGCCACGCAGCCCGACGGGTCGCCGATTTCCTCCGCAAGTTGTTTGTAGCCCCATGTGGGTAAATTCAGTCGGCACTGACAATGCTGTTGTCAGCCATGTTGAATCCTCCCTATTCCACGAGTAAGGCGACCTCGCGCTAGTGCTTGTTGAGCCGCTTCTCGTCGGTTGCCACCCCCGCGTTGGAAAGCCCGGTCGTGCCGCCCTGGACACCGCCAGCCTTGCCGCCATAGAACAGCCAAGGCTTCACCTCCTTGAACACAGAGGCGTCGCCGTCGTGGCCGTCCGGCAGCGCCTTGGCCGCCTTCACATTGCGTACGGCCTGCCAGCCGCAGCTCCTACTCTGCGCGCTCGTCTGCCGCCCGGGCCTTCACCTGCTCGATCACGCCGCGTAGGGCATCGGCTGCCTCTGCGGTCTTGGCGGCCTCGGCCACCTGGCCCTCAAGCTCCTTGATACGTACCTCTTGCTTGGCGAGAAGGACCTTGAACTCGTCGGGGCCATCGTCGGTGGCGGCAACTTCTTCTTCCGCATGCTGCACTTGTTCGTCTGTTTACCCTTGCGGGTGCTGCTGCGTCTCCGTCGCCTGCCCACATCGGTGTCCTCCTTCATGGGAACCACTTTCGTGAATCACGCAGGCAGGAGCCCGCCCGAATGCATGTTAGGAGCAGGGTATTTCTCTGTCACAAGAGCGTAGTCAGCTCGAACTAAATCACATTTAGTATTGTGCCACTTTCGAAGAGCTCAAAGCTTTAGCACAATCTATAAGGTAGCAGCTGTAAATCTGCTATCCTAAGCATGTTCCAAATTTCCGCAATAGAGAGGAAATGGTATATGGAGGCAATAGACTACATACCTAGGCTGGTGAGAGCCTGTTTAGAGAATGACAGAAGACTCGTAGAGTCAGTCTCGCTCACGGTGTCCCGCAAGCTGAGACGTGATCGTCCTGATCTCGCTTCGGAGATCGCTGGGGCGCTTGCAGCATCTGACATGAGAAGCGAGGCTACCCGTGCAGCCGAGATAAACCCGCTACCGATCGACCGAGAGACCCGCTTCTCTCTCGTAGAGTTCATAGAGCCAATCGAGCTACCGGACCCCATTCTTGATGCTGCAACCACAAAAGAGCTTGCCGACTTTCTCAAGGAAAGAGGTCTGATTCAGCGGTTTTTCGAGGATGGGATCGAACCCTCGAACAGTATCCTCTTCATTGGCGCTCCGGGCGTGGGTAAGACATACGCGGCCAACTGGCTTGCATACAAGCTCGCTCTTCCGCTCATAACGCTCGACCTCGCAACTTCGATATCCAGCTATCTCGGTCGATCCGGACAAAACATCAAGAGCGTCTTCGACTATGTCCGCGCACAGCCTGCGGTGCTCTTCCTGGACGAGTTCGACGCAATTGCGAAGCGGCGTGATGACGAGGGTGACCTCGGCGAATTGAAGCGCCTAGTGAACGTTCTTCTCAAAGAAATCGAGACATGCCCTAAGGGCAGCATCGTGCTTGCAGCTACAAATCATCCGGAGTTGTTGGATAGGGCGATTTGGCGGCGCTTCGACAGAGTTATAGAGGTGCCGCTTCCCGAGGAGAACGAACGCATGCGACTCTTCGAGAGACACTTGCCCAGCGACCGCTTCACGCTCTCGCAAGAGATGCTCTTCCTCATGGTCGAGAAGAGCGCGGGCATGAGCGCCGCAGACATTTGCAAGCTTTGCGAGCACATTAAGCGCCAATCAGTGATGAATCCGGGCGAGAGCATAGAGATCATTTCTCTGAGCGAGCTGTACTCCAAATGCAAACCTCAAACGAAGCAGGAGAAGAGTGAGGCGTGCATAAAACTCAGAGAAATTAACCCAGCCCTTACCGTGCGAGATATTGCGCGGATCGTCGGAGTCGGCGCCTCGACGGTCTCCCGCTACATGAAGGAGGCATAAGCCATGTCCGACCCGCTGCCAATCCTTGCTCACGGCGAATCATATGCTCAGCCAGTTCAGAAGAAAACCGGTGGAGGTTCCAAGCCACGGCCACACGAGTACGAAGAGGCTAGGAACCGCCTCCTTGCTAATATCGGCGCTGTGTCCAGGCAGATGCAGACCGACCCTGATTCCTACCTCGAGGAAAAGGTGGTCTGTATACGTATGGAGCCCAAGTTCGAAGCAAAGTCCTATGCACCCTCGTCGGTGCTCACCTCTTCGGACGAGTTGCAAGTCATCGGCGGCAGGAGATACAAGACAGGCAACGTGCAACCTCAGAAGAACAGTAATGACGAAGATGCAGGAGAGCAGCTCGAGTTCGCAAAGCTCTACTTCCTGCGTACGACCTCAAAGGGTCTTGCCGATTTTGAAAACGCGCTTCGCACCGGGTCAAACGAATCGGACGCATGGCGCAACGAGGTAATGTCCATCCGTTCCTTCGACCTGCTTGAGCCGGGCGAAAAGATACTTGGCTTCGATGCGGAATGGAAAGAGGGCCTGGTCGAAGCCGTGCTTCATCCGCTCCAAGAAAGCGCCGAGGATGCCGTAGACCTGTTCTGCAAGGCAGCAGGACTCGGTCGTGACGAAATCGAGGTACGGTCATACAAAGACGGCGTTACATTCATCGCCGCACAGTTGAGCAGGGAAGCTACTATGGCAGCAGCGAGAATCAACCCGCTGCGCACGGTTCACCCGATGGGAAGAATCGCCTTCGAGCCGATACGGAACGCGATGAGCGCACCAGCACCGCAGGTTGCTGCGGCCCAGAATGTCCCACCTGTGACCGTCGGCGTCTTCGATGGTGGATGCAATCCCAATGTCCCGCTCCTCTCCGGCTATGTCAATGCGCATGATGCCGTTGCATCGCTGCCCGACCAAGACGGCATCGACCATGGAACGGGTGTATGCGGAGCCGTGCTGCATGGCGAGCTTTCTGGTAAGGGAGCTAGTGACGTCCTTCCTGCGCCCGAGGTGAAGGTTGAGAGCTTTCGAGTGCTGCCACCGAGCGATCCCATCGACATTGACCTCTACGAATCGATCGACGCTATCGAGTACGTAGTCGGGCATAATCCTGACATCCAACTGTATAATCTCTCATTTGGCCCCGCTGGCCCCATTCTCGACGATGACATCAGCCGCTTCACTTATGCGTTTGATGTGCTGTCGTACAACCGCGATGCCGAGCCGCCCCTCTTTTGCATTGCGGCCGGCAATGACGGCGATTTGCCAAGCCCAGATAATCGTGTGCAGTCACCAGCGGATCTGGTCAACGGCATCGGAGTTGGCGCGTTTTGTATATTGCCTGATGGTACGAAGGCACGCGCTCCGTATAGCTGTGTTGGTCCGGGAAGAGAGGGTGCCAAAATCAAGCCCGACCTCCTTGAGTATGGAGGGGACATCAACAAGCCATTCGTGGTGGTTGCCTCAAGCGGAAATGCTTTAGGCGCAAGCGCGGGTACCAGCTTTGCATCTCCTTTACTCGTCCACAAGCTTGGCAGAATGATGTCGCGAAGCGAGGATATCTCACAGCATCTCGCCCGGGCTCTGGTCCTCCACAATTCGAAGCACAGTGATAGCTTTGTTCGAGAAGAGTACGGTTTCGGCATTGCTCCAGATGATCCATCGAGTTGTCTGAGCTGTGACGACAACCGCGTCACCACGCTATATCAAGGCATGCTCAGACCTAAGCAGCTTGTCTCGCTGCCGATATTTGCCCCCGGCATCGAGTCGGCGAAGGGGCTTATCACAATCAGCTGGACCATCGTTGCAGTCTGCGAAACGAATCCCAATGATTCGGATGCATACACCTCAAGCTGCATAGTAGATACCCTCATTCCTCATGCCAACAAATACACGTACTCGCTCAAAGGTACAAGCTATAGGCATACGGTGAATCTCGCCACCGAGGAGGGGCGTATCAAGGCAGCTGAACTTGAACTGCAGGGCTACACCTCATCAACCTTGCCGGTGAGCAAGCCTGCAAAGAAGTACTGGGAAGAGTCAGAGTTACGAGCCAACGATATGAAGTGGGACAGTGTCATTAGCAGGACACAGCGCATGAAATCAAGCTCATTGTATGACCCGAAGCTGACGCTCCAATCCTTATTCCGTAATAATAACGATCCCGATGCGCTCACTCGTTACTATGCGGTCGTGACGGTCGATGCTCCAGGCTACAATGGCAGTCTTTACAACAGTACGCTCCAGGAGTATCGCAACTTGCAGCCAATCAAGCTCAGGATTGAGCCGCGTCTTGAGGCACGGAGTTAATAGAATGGACGGCCATCGTGCATAATTGCCTGATGGCCGTCCTGCTACATACAAAGCAATAGGATAATATTAGGCAGACAGAACGATGCCTCTCTCGTCGAGCAATCTGTCTACCGCGTTGAACAACTCTTGAAAGTTTCCAAGGGTCACATTAACGAACTGATACTTTAGGTCTTCGGAATGTGAACTCTCTCCGAAGAGCTCAGTAATCCCTGAGTTGAATTTCGACTTGCCATGGCGGCCTTCTCCTTTGAAGAAGGTCGCCATGGCCCCATTCCGGTCTTGTGATTATTCGCTGATTATTGCATCAGTTTTGCTACGCCGTTCCATGCCGCACTGCAACGCCGCTCCATGGTAGGCTGATACACGTTGACACGAAGAGCCTGTACGCGCCTAGCATGAGGCGTTTTCTTTTCCAAAACAATCCAGATGGCACGAAGCGTGCGGTAGTGTCGCGATCGTTGGTGTAGGTCTCGGTTCTCAAGGGTAGCCGGAGTCGACCCGAGGAACCGAGAATCGCCTAGAATGCCGTCATCCTAGCGTATGTCACGCCGCCTTCCCGCCGGGAATCGGGCTGTCGGCCACGACGAGCGCGATGAACCTGGCCACGTGCTCGGCGACGGCGCCCTCGACGGCCCTGCCGATGGAGTCGTCGTTGAACCAGCGGCGGCCGACCCACTCCTTGTCCATCTCGGCGAACACGGCGCCCATCATCCTGATGGGCTACTTCCTGCTCGGGAACACCTGTATGACGCGGCTGCGGCGCTTGAGCTCGCGGTCGGTGCGCTCCTGCACATTCTTGGTGCGCAGGCTGACGTGGTGCTCGCAGGGGAAGTCCAGGTAGCCCAGGGCGTCGGCCTCGGCCTTCTCGAGCACCTCGGCGGCCTTGGGGCAGACCCCCCCCGATCTGATCGGTGACGAGCTGGGAGCTCGAGTCCGGGCTCGCCGACTGCAGAACCAGGCTCGCCGCAGCGGCACGCGTGGACGGCGTGTGCAGGGAGCGCGCCCGCGCCATCAGCGGGGGGGTGCTGCGACCGCGAGATACGCGGTAGCGACCTTGGCCGCATGTGGGCGCTTCTGCAGGTTCGAGCGGAAGGATGTGAAGTGATGGGCGAAGACGTGAAATGGGCGTTGGGCATTGCGGTCACGGCGCTCGTGCTCGTGGCGTTTCTGCCGCTCGTGCCGGTCGTCCTGGTGCCGGGGCCGTGGAAGACTAGGGGGCGCGTCCGAGACCGAAACCCCCCGTTGGAGGGGCCGTCCGGGCCGTCCGTTTTTTGTCCGGGCGAGCTGAGATGCTTTTATCGCGATACGCGCAGATGGGAAGCACATCACTGGTATGATGGGCAAAAGGAGGAGATTATGAACACGACCGCAAGCTACACCGCCATGGGAATCGCCAAATACGTAGTTGACAAATGCTATAAAGACAACAAGCCGGTCAGCAACCTACAGCTACAGAAGATGCTGTACTTCTTGCAACTAACTTTCATCAAGGGGTACGACTCGCCCCTGTTCGACGACACGTTCGAGGCATGGCAGTACGGCCCGGTCATCCGCGACGTATACGTCAAGTTCTCCGAGTTCGGCGGTTCGCCCATAAAGATGATTTTCCCTGACGCAGTCCGCTTCGAGAACGACGAGCAGGAAGATTTCATCAACACCATCATCGAAAAACTGCGAGGACTTTCTCCCTGGAACCTCGTACGGGTCTCCCATGCGAAGGGGTCCCCGTGGGATGAGGTCTACAATAGGCGCGGACAAGACAAGGGAATCATCCCAAACGGTCTCATCGTCGCGGCCGCAAAGGCGGACCAGAATGGCTGAGAATCAAGAAGTGCCCGCCGGCATGAAAAGAGCCCTTGAGATTCTGACGAGCGTTCTCCAAGCCGTAAACGGCGACTATCTTGAGAAATCGATGCTCATTGTTCCCGACGTCGAGGCGGACTCCGATGAGACACAGAAAAGGGATGCGCTGACCAAACTTCTGGAAACCTTAGCGTCCGACGACCCAGGCCTCTCCCTCTCGGATGAAAACATCGCCGACGTCAAGGCCTTCTTCGAAAAGCTGTACGGCGGGCAGGTGAAGTTCCGCCATAGATACTCGGACGTCTGCAACGTCGTGTTTGGCTACAAGGATTGCGAGCTCGACCCGACGAACGTCCCATACCCCGTAAGCCGCTTGGCCGACAACATGGGCAAGGTCCTGACAAGCATGCTGGAAGACCGACCCCGCTCGGAGCAGGCCGATAGTGTACGTAAGCTGTGCGACCACATCGAGCTTGAGAAGACGCGCCTACTCCACTACACGGAGCAGATGAAGATGATGTGCTCCTTCGAGGAAAGGAGCACGCAACTCGACGAGCAAATCAAAGAGCAGCAGGAAAAGACGGAAAGCGAAATCAAACGTCTGGAAGATGACTCGCTGAAGCGAATTGAGGAGGAAAAGAGAGAGGCGCAGCGTGAAAACGTGTCCGTCCTCGGCGTGTTCACCGGCATCGTCGTCGCCTTCGTCGCGGGCCTGACCTTCTCCTCATCCATCCTGCAGAGCATCGACAGGGCGAGCATCTACAGGCTATGCACGATGGCGACAGTGATAGGAGTATTCCTATTCGACACGATAGCGATCCTGCTCTCGTTCCTGGGAAAGGTGACCAGAGTTGAATGCCCTGACCTGGCCAAGATCGTGAAGATCGCAAACTTCATCGCCCTCGTCTTCCTCGCCGCCGCGGTCTTCGCGAGATTCTTCATCCCTATGCCAGCTTACAACTAGCAGGAAGCGGAAACACCTACGACTAATCAGGGCCGCCCTCCGGGGCGGCTCCCCGCTTTTCGCGGCGGGGCGCGATTGATTGGAGGTGACGCTTGGACGCCGACGAGCCGCTGGCGAACCCGCGTCACGAGACATACTGCTACGAGCGCGTTGCGAGCAGAACCCAGAGGCAGGCGAAGCTCGCCGCGTGGCCCGAACGCTCGCGCTGGAAGCCCGAGACGGTGGACAACAAGATCTGCAAGCTCGAGGCCGAGCAGGAGGACAAGGCTAGGATTGCGAGCTCCATCCAGGGCGTCATGAAGCGCGTGAAGGCCAAGGGCGTGCCCGTGGTGGTCTACGAGCCCACGCTGGACGCACCGGAGTTCTTCGGCTCCGAGGTGACCCACGACCTGGCGGCCTTCAAGGCCGGCTGCGACGTGATCGTCGCCAACCGCTGGAGCGACGAGCTCGCGGACGTGGCGGACAAGGTGTACACGAGGGATCTGTTTAAGAGGGAATAGGGGAGAGCTGACGGCTGCGGCGACTCTGTCCTTGTGCATAAATCCAATTATTGAAAAGAGGGTGTATCGGCGCAAACCGATACACCCTCTTTTGGTTAAACAAGTCCCATTAGCCTTTGATTACGCTTTTATAGATATACGTACGTTCTCCGGTCCTACTCTTCAATTACCACCTCAGGGAGCCGAATCTGGATTAGGTGTTAAAGCAAATATATATTGGAAGGTAAGACTGATATATTCTCGTCAACGTCTTTAATGAGCAACCTTTGCTCTAGAAGAAGTTTATGCATGAGATTCTTTCCATGGTCTTTATTGTCGAGTGTGCTTCCATACTCATACAGAAGATGCGATATGCGTGAGTACAGATCTTCTCGAATTGCCTGCTCATCAACTGTTTTATCTGACTTGTTTGGATATTTTTTGTATAGAAATACAAGCTTAGTAACTCCACCGTATAGATTGACGGTGTCAAAAATCGATTGGAAGTAGGAATAGTCAGCCCGAGAAAGCGAGTGTCCGAATATCTTGATGAAACGGGTATTGCTGTCGCAGAGTTTTGCAGTTTCGATTTCGTATGGCACTAATGACATAAGCCTATATGTTTTTGTAAACGGCACCGCCGGATGGTCTTCAGCGACGTCTTTTCCGTCAATGCCAAATATTGTGTCCGTTTTGTCCAGTGAGCCATGAATATTCCGGGCAGCAACAATTCCCAGCTGCTGATCTTCCGATTTTAATGGGGTTGTATAGTTAAAGTTTAAGATAGATGTTTCATAGTTCTTTTGCTGGGCCTTATTAATGCAGGCATTGCGAATGGCTGCATAATACTCCACAGCCTTTTCCCTGTATTTATTGTTATTATCGACTTGTTTTTCTAGATAGCTCGCAAAGATGTGCTCGTAATCTTTTAGTGAGGTTAGAAGGAAATGGGTGAGCTCATCCTGGGAAACGTTTTCCTTACCCAGACTAGTTGAAACGTAATTGTATACGGCGTTATCTGGATGTTCAGAACGATTTGGTTTTGACGGATCAATTGTCCACACCAGTTGCTCATACATGTGGTCCAATCTTGAACCCAAGTCGTCATCATGGAACACATACGCTGAAATAAGGCTTTCTATATTGCACCACAATGGGTCGTTTTCACCGATTTCAGAAAGAATGACATCCCAGACATTTCTTTCGTCCTTAGGGATCGATTCAATTGAGCATGCTGCGTTCATCCTATTGCGATAAAAATCTGAGAACTTTGACTTCAGTCCGCAGGTCAAGTCGAATCCATTTCCAAGAATTATTAGTTGGTGCATTATTTAAATCCTTCAATCGTAGTGAACTCCGTGAATAGCTTCTCAACTATTTACCCGATTACTAAGGTGTTGCTACAACGGTATCCAACTTGCGAGGACACGACATGGGGCGTCATTGAGGAAAGGTTTTGGTAACTTGATATTGTCAATTTCCCTGTGCTGCTAATTTTGGAATCAGCGGTCGGCATATTTGCCTAACGTGAATCTTCCTTTCACCGACTGGCAAAACGATTTACACCTAATTTTGGGGTTCGTTTACAGCTAATTCGTTCGCTACTCGCCCGATCTCGCTACACTAATAACTGCTGCTACCAGGTAGTTTTCTGGCGCAGTTTCCATTGGCTCTTGCGAAGATCGGAGCGGTTATGTTTGCTGCCGCGTTCCACACCAGCCGTCACTACATCCTGTTTATTGCTATGGCCTGCCTATGCATTTTGCTTGGCGGGCCTTCTTATGCCGCGGGCGCGGACAGCCTGTTCATCGCGGGCGCCACGTACTACGAGCCGGGCGCGTCGGGCCCCGGGTGGGCCTGGACCGATGCCGACCATCTGGAGCTTAACGGCTACACGGGCGAGGCCATCGGCGCCGGCGATGACCTGGTGGTGACGCTGACCGGGCAGAACGCTGTTGTCGAGACGAGCGCGCCCGACGTGGACATCTCGCGTTGCGGCATGGAGGTGTGGGGCGATCTGACGCTCCGCGGCACCGGGTCGCTGGTGGCCACGGGATCGCAGTGCGGAATCTACGTGTCGGGGACGCTCGCGGTGGAAGGCTGCAAGGTTGACGCGCGGGCCGACGGCGCCGGTATCGCGGATGCGCGGGTGGCCGGCATGATCGCGGACGGTCTTGCCGTTCGCGGCGGTGGGCGCGTTGTCGCCGCGGGCGCGGGCTCCGGGGTGGGCGTGCGCGCCTATGGTGTGTGTCTGCTGGGCGGGGCTGCCGGCGGTGGCGCGGCCGGGCAGCTTGCCGTCGATGCGTCCTGGCTGGATGCGTCGGGCGCCGACGGCGGCGTCGCCTGTCTGGGCGGGTCGCTTGCATCCGCGCGCTTTGTGGCACCTGTGGGCGGGGCCTTTGGCACAGGCGGCGTGGTGGATGCCGAAGGGTCCGTGGCAGCGCGTGTGACGATCGAGCTCGTGGATGCCACGGCGTCCGCGGGGGAGACCGGTGGGCCCGACGTGCCGGGCGATGGTCCGTCCGCCCCTGGCACTGACCCCGCTACCGGCGAGCCAGCTGCGAATCCGTCGACGAATCCCACACAAAAGCCCGCGGCCGCGACTAAGACGGTGACCACGACCACAGTGACCAGCACCACGGCCGCCAAGGCCTCCAGGCCCAAGGCTGCCACCGCGACGACCGCCTCGCTCCCCAAGGCCGGTGATAACTGCTGGATCGCCGCATCCCTAACGCTATTCTTACTCGGCATAGCGCTCCTATGCGCCGCGATTCGCTGCTAAAGCGCTCGCTTTCCGGAGGCGAAGAGAGAATCGAACCGTCAAGCCCAAACCTATCTCTAGCAACATATCCGAGGCTAGATATTGTCCAGGCCGATATCCCGTATCCAACTTAGCTCACTTCCCCTATGTCCCCTTTGGGGGCAGTCACTGTTGCTATGCCTTGGTGCTATACTCGGAGGTCTAAGGAAGTGGTTCGTATGTACTTGAGCGATACTAAGATTCAGGAGCTAATCGACAGCAAGGTGCTTTTCAATGCCGATGCTTCGAACATCGGTCAGGTTACGTATGACTTGCGCACCGAGGGATTCTACATCAACGAAAGCAAGCAATCCGAGGTAGAGCTTGGCCCCGGAGATTCTACATTCGTCTCTTGCGTTGAATGTGTTGCATTGCCAAACGATTTGACCGCGAGCGTGCTTCTGCGCAATTCGCGCATTCGCCAGGGGCTTTCTTTGGATGCGCCGCTATATTTCCCTGGGCATGGAACACGGCTGTTCTATCGTGTTACAAACGTAAGCGGTAACACTATTACGCTCGATAAGTCTAAGGGTATAGCGCAGGTTGCATTCCAGCACGTTGATGGCACCGTGGCGCATCCCTACCACGGCGCTTTCTCTGATGAGCTCAACTTTAACGGACTTGCAGATTATTCCGACGTCTATGCCGGAGAACTTAAATAGGTCGAGGACAAAAAGGAAGAAATCGCGAATATCGAGTCCCGTATCTATGGCAACGTCCTGGCCCTCTTCGCCATTTTCGCCGCGATTTTTACGCTCGTAAACGTTAACGCCGGAGGTCTGTCTTCCAATATAACAACCGTCAACTTTGTTGCACTCGACCTGCTGATTATTGGCGGTTTTCTGATTCTTGCATCCGCAATCGAGACCTTCCTTGTTAAAGACAGGGAAAAGAAGGCATCGCTGCCTCTCGTATTGGGCATTGTCTGCATTGTCGTGGCATTGGTTCTTGCATTTCGGTAAGTAGTGTGTCTCAGGTCGTGGGAGACTCGACCTAAGGTACGATCAATTGCTCCTGAGTGAGGGTATTGGCTTACGCCATTACCCTCACTTTCTTTGAATAGGGCAACAGGCAGGGCCGGCTGTCAGAGTTCGTGTCTTATAGGAATAATTCAATTCACGCCGCGTTACATCTAGTCTGCTCTTTATACTTGGATATCAACACTAAGGAGGCAGCCGTGCTTTGGAGCTACGTTCAGCTTGATGATGGCACCCAGTTTGCCTACTCAGAGACAAGAGAAGACGGAACCGTTCGCGTGGCCGCCGAGCGCCCGGTTGACTTTGGCTTTGACCATGCGGAATGCTTCTTGCCTGCGGTCAAATGGTTCAACGTCGAAGGATTTACTGCTGATGATCTCAATTTCTTGACAGAATTTGTTAGATCAAACGCCCCGTTTATCTTCGAGCTTGCTGAACGCCAAAAAGCCGGATCGGCGGTTTCGCCGCTGGCCCTATGACGTTCTGCTGTTGAACGGCAAATAACCCATGATCTCACCTACCGACATATCCGCTGCCGCCTCCCGCGTGCTGGCTCAATACGACGTCAGCGAAGCATATTTATTTGGCTCGTTTGCTCGAGGCGAGCAAACGCCCGATAGTGATATCGACTTGCGTTTAGTCTGCGGCGCCTCGATGACGTTTGGCACGCTATACGAACTCTCCCATGAGCTCGAGAATGAACTTGGGCGAAAAGTTGATATCGTCACCAACCCACTGGGGCACATGCGTCCGGCCTTCCGCAAAAACATTGAGCAGGATGAGGTGTGCATCTATGAAGTGCTGTAAACAGGACGAGGAGCTTGCGAATACCAACCCTCAACCCTTTCCTTCCAAAGAACCCAACCCGGAGACCCTCGAGGCCATTCACGAAGGTGATGCGTTCTTAGCGACGGGGGAGTCCGGTCGCTTCGACAACGGCGCCGATCTTATCGATGCAGCTCTAAAAGCCCCTCACTCACGGCCAGCCAACGAGTGATGACTGTTTATCGTGCGGGTTTAATTGGCGCTCGCAAATACCCTGGACTGCACTATCGAATACCTCGTCTGGCAACCGATTGCTCTGGAGTACGACTCCTAGTGCCACTTTGTTGTGCGTCCCGGTATTGCATCGCACGTATAGAATCTAAGCATCCGCACGCCTGCCATTATCTTGATTGGAAGCCATATGGAAATCCCAGGCACCCTGTGCAGCAATGTGTACGACTTTGCGTTTTGCCCCGAGCCCTGCTACGACCGCCTGGCCGACCTTGCCGACCCCGAGGACTGGGGTCCCGGCAACCGCATCCTCAAAAACTACCTTTCGTTTTCGTTTAGCCGCGCGGTGTTTTTGACCGAGCGCGACGTGGACCAGACCGCCCCGTCCAACCTGCCGCTGGTGTTCGAAAACGACCGCTGCCTATTCAACACCGGCCTGTACACGCGCCGCTACGAGACCATCTACGGCCTGTTTGAGCCCAACACCAAGCCCGCCGCGCGCCAGCGCTGGTTTTTGAAGGGCTTCTTTAAGGAAAGCGACCCCATGCTGGTCTCGTTTGAGTACCTACCGTGCCGCGTGCGCTTTGCCGAGGACCCCTCCGAGCTGGTCTTTGACTACCGCCTGCCCATCCGTTCCAACATCGACCACATTTTGGGCGACGAGGAGAACCTGACGCGCATTCCCGCCAGCCTGATGGGGGAGGGCAACTCGCTGCTGCTGCGCCGCGCCTTTGAGGGCGCCGTCGTCGAGGCCGCCCGCCGCGCCGCAGCCAATTACACGCTCGCGGTGCCGCAGTTCTACGGCGGCCGGATCCAGCTGCTGCTGCCGCTGTGCCTGACCGGCGACAAGCCCGAGCTGGCGCTGACCATCCAGCGCGAGGACGGCTTTTACGCCGCGCGCACCTGCCTCACGCTCGACATGGCCTACAACAACGCGCGACTTATCTGCCGCCCCGAGACTTCGTGGATCAAGCGATAAAGGGCGGTTTAACTGCGGGTTTGTCGGTTGCCCTGATTGCGGTGGCGCGCTATACGCCCACGAATTTAAAATCGGGGGCAAAAAGTTCTTGGTAAACCACGCGCGGCTATGATAGTATCTCTTTTGCCGAAAGGCGACGGGCGATTGGCTCAGGGGTAGAGCATATCCTTCACACGGATGGGGTCACAAGTTCGAATCTTGTATCGCCCACCATCAAAAGCACAGGTCAGAGGTATTAAGCCTCTGGCCTTTTTCTTTTTGACACCAAGAGTGACACCAAAATTGATACCAAAATCGAATCGAAGTCGTCCTAGGCGTCTTTTTTATCGCGCCCTTTTTGCTGACGCCATTGCATATTTTGTATAAAACGCATACGTATTTTCATTGAATTCCCCATGTGATCCGCGCGCAAATGTGGAAACAGGGACCACAGCCCCAGATCGCCTACCAGCGGATTTCTATCACACAGCGCTTTTTCGGCGGAACTCGTCAAGCTTTTGGTCAGCATTTGGTTTGCTTCCGGTACTTACCCGCATGACGGCCCCGTAGATAATCGGCCATGCCCGCAATCCGCACGGCCTACGGCCGATACCAGGGGAGACCTCATGGACGATATCGTCTGCGCAAACACCGCATTCCGCTACTGGCGCTGCCCGCCCCAAGTACGCGACCTCTACCCGCGCCTGCCCAACTCCGAAGATGGCTGGCGAGCTCTATCCCAATCGCCCTTTGTAGTCGACGTCCTCAAGACCCCGATTATCACTGTTGCATCGCCAGGTTGTTGTAATCACCACTCGGGATTGCGCTCCACTATTCGCTGGGAAGGGGCATCGGATGCCGGCACAACAATCGACACTCATTTAGGCTTTAGTGTCACCAACCCGCTTAACACGTTATTTACTATGACACGCTTTGTGTCCCAAATAGATCTCGTAGTGGCCATGTACGAACTTTGCGGCTGGTTTTCTGTTTTCGAGCCGGCCCCCGCTGCTGAAATGCTGTTAAAAATGGCGCAAGAGGGGAATCGCAATTCCAGCACGCAGGATCTGTTCGAACTTGGAGAAGGCGAAGACGAGGTTCCTTGGAAACGGGTTTATGCCCGCGCAACCGTAAAGGCCCCAGATAATGAAGGCCAATCGAATAAGCGTGAGGATGGAAGAGAGATTACAAAACTCAAAGGTACTTCTCTTTGGATGAGAAAGCCGCTTATCGAACTGAGCGACCTGCATCGATTCGCCGATAAGGTCAAAAGTCAAATGTGGGGAAAGCAGTTTTATGATGCCGCTCAACAGGTTATCGGCATTGCTGCATCTCCACTCGAGGTCGCCGGGGTCCTGCTCCTAAGTCGTTCTCGACGTCTAGGTGGTTCAGGTTTCAGATGCGTGTACCTCAACGATTTAACCCCTCTATCCGAGGCAGCCCAAAGCATCGCAGGTCAAAAGGTCTGCTACGGCGACATCGTGATTGTAAACCCAATGCTAATGAAGGCAGTAATTATCGAGATTCAAGGTGAAGTCATCCATGGGTCAGGCGCGGTACTTGACCACGATGCAGAGCGCATGACCGCGCTCCAGAGTATGGGTTTCGACGTATTCCTGGTAACCCACGATATGCTTAACGACAAAAAGCAGCTAGATACCATAGTCAAAAGCGTCTGCAGTCGTTTGGGGATTCGATATAAAGCCAAATCCGAAGCAATGAAGTGCGCCGAGACGCGACTTCGAGCAAATGTTTTGTGCAACTGGCTGGAAATCGGAAATTAGTCGGCGACAAGGCGCTAAAGGGGTTAGTTTGCCTGCCAGTGAATTAGTGCCATTTCAAAACTATGCCGGATTACGGGGCTGGACCCGGACAGGCCGTCCATACCCGACATTTCACGGAATTCACAAGCCGTCTACCTGCGGTTTTGATTTTACCGATTACGCCATGCTCGGGGGTTCCCGGCCCAGCCTCGTAAACCGGCATGGTTTTGAGATCGCCGGGTGGGCGGGGGCACGGTTGGCCCCGATAATGGGCCCGGCGCCGGCAGGATGGCCGTTGGGCGGATGGCGGCCCGCGCCGCGGAAGCGAAAACGGCGGTCGGCGGGACTCGAGATGCCCCAAGGGCGCCGGAGAGGAGGGGGGCGGCCACGCCGCCGCCCCCGCGGGCGGGAAGGGGCATCGCGGGACTTCGAGGCCCGTTCCCGCGCCCGCGTCCGCGGCCGGGCTGCGCCCCCGCGCCGGCATCCGCAGAAAGTTTTTCCGAAATTGTCCTTGCATCGCCGTCCGAGTTCCCGTATAGTACTTCTTCGCACGGGGGCGTAGCTCAGCTGGGAGAGCGCTTGACTGGCAGTCAAGAGGTCAGGGGTTCGATTCCCCTCGTCTCCACCCGAGCATTGAATGAGGCTCCAACGCAAGTTGGGGCCTTTTTTCATATAGGCACACAAGGTCAAAGGCGGCACCATGATCCTCCTGGTCGACAAGATCGTGCGTTGAACGGGTGCCGCGTGCATGGTAGTATTTCACGTCGTGGTTCAAGATGGTTGGCCTGCTCTGTCGGGCTCTATCACATCCGCCACGTTACAAGGGCTCTTGGCGCAACGGTTAGCGCAGGGGACTCATAATCCCTGGGTTCTGGGTTCGAATCCCGGAGGGCCCACCAGAGAATCAAGAGGCCGGGCAAATAGCCCGGCCTCTTTTTGTCAAAGTTCCCACTTCACATGCCTGCCAAATTGCTTTGATAAACGTTTCCGGTTCAAATCCACGTAATTGTTAGTGCTGGTTGACAAGTATAATTTCAAAACTATGCCGGATTACGGGGCTGGACCCGGATCGGCCGTCCATACCCTTCATTTCGCGGAATTCGCAAGCCGTCTACCTGCGGTTTTGATTTTACCGATTACGCCATGCTCGGGGGTTCCCGGCCCAGCCTCGTAAACCGGCATGGTTTTGAGATCGCCGGGCGGGCGGGAGCACGGTTGGCCCCGATAATGGGCCCGGCGCCGGCCGGATGGCCGTTGGGCGGATGGCGGCCCGCG
Source organism: uncultured Collinsella sp. (assembly GCA_958452935.1). Lineage (GTDB taxonomy): Bacteria > Actinomycetota > Coriobacteriia > Coriobacteriales > Coriobacteriaceae > Collinsella. The sequence goes on from CAUDVX010000008.1 coordinate 44,438, forward strand.
CCGCGAAAGCGAAAAACGGCGGAACCCGAGATGTCCTGGGGGCGCCGGGAAGGAGGGCGGCGGCCACGCCGCCGCCCGCGGGGCGCGACCCGCGGGCCGGATCGGGTATCGCGGGCCCCTCGCTCTCGATCCCGTCCCGCATCCTCGCCCCCGCCGCCGAAAGTTTTCCGAAATTGTCCTTGCATCGCCGTCCGAGTTCCCGTATAGTACTTCTTCGCACGGGGGCGTAGCTCAGCTGGGAGAGCGCTTGACTGGCAGTCAAGAGGTCAGGGGTTCGATCCCCCTCGTCTCCACCCGAGCATTGAATGAGGCTCCAACGCAAGTTGGGGCCTTTTTTCATATAGGCACACAAGGTCAAAGGCGGCACCATGATCCTCCTGGTCGACAAGATCGAAAAAAGCTTCGGCGCGCGTGTCCTCTTTAGCGGCGCGTCCTTCCAAATCAACCCCGGCGAGCGCTTCGCGCTCGTGGGCCCCAACGGCGCCGGCAAAACCACCATGCTCAAGATCATCATGGGCATCGACAGCCCCGACGCCGGCCAGGTCCAGTACGCCAAGGACTGCCAGGTGGGCTACCTAGAGCAGGAAACTAATCTGGAGCAAAAGGACACCACCATTCTTGCCGAGGTCATGGCGGCGGCCAAGGAAATCCGCCGCATGGGCGAGCGCGCCAACGAGCTGCAGGCCCAGATCACCGAGCTCTCCGAGCAGGGCAAGGACGTCGACTCGCTCCTAAATGAGTACGGCCAGGTCCAGGACCGATTTGAGCACCTGGGCGGCTACGAGCTCGAGAGCAACGCGCGCAAAATCCTGTCCGGCCTGGGCTTTAAGGTCACCGACTTTGAGCGCCCGTGCTCCGAGTTCTCAGGCGGCTGGCAAATGCGCATCGCACTGGCAAAGCTCTTCCTGCGCCATCCCGACCTGCTGCTTCTTGACGAGCCCACCAACCACCTGGACCTCGAAAGCGTTCAGTGGTTGCGCGGCTTTATCGCGAACTACGACGGCGCCGTCCTCATCGTCAGCCACGACCGCGCCTTCATGGACGCCTGCGTCGACCACGTCGCCGCCCTCGAAAACCGCCGTGTGACCACCTATACCGGCAACTACAGCAGCTACCTCAAGCAGCGCGAGGACAACCTGGAGCAGATGCGCGCCAAGCGTGCTGCCCAGGAGCGCGATATCGCCCACATGCAGGTCTTCGTCGACAAGTTCCGCTACAAGCCCACCAAGGCCGCCCAGGCCCAGGAGCGCATCCGTAAGATCGAGCAGATCAAAAAAGAGCTTGTCATCCTGCCCGAGGGCCACAAGCACATCGACTTTAAGTTCCCCGACCCGCCGCGCTCGGGCGACATGGTCGTGGGCCTGGAGGGCGTGTCCAAGTCCTACGGCAATAAGCACATCTACAGCGATATCGACCTCAAGCTCTACCGCGGCGAGCATGTGGCGCTCGTCGGCCCCAACGGTGCCGGCAAGTCCACCCTCATGAAAATCATCGCCGGCTTGGAGCCGCCCACTACCGGCACGCGCGACCTGGGCACGAACGTGGGCGTGGCCTATTACGCCCAGCACGCGCTCGAAGGCATGACCGAGTCCAACACCGTCCTGCAAGAGATTGACACCGTCACGCCCAAGTGGACCGTGCCTCAGCAGCGCAGCCTGCTGGGCGCCTTCCTGTTTAGCGACAACGACGCAATCGAAAAGCAGGTGCGCGTCCTCTCCGGCGGCGAAAAGGCCCGTCTGGCCCTGGCCAAGATGCTCGTAGCGCCCGAGGCGCTCCTGTGCCTGGACGAGCCCACCAACCACCTGGACATCGACTCGGTGGACATGCTCGAGAACGCCCTGCAAAACTTCCCCGGCACCATCGTGCTGATCAGCCACGACGAGCACCTGGTGCGCGCCGTGGCCAACCGCATCATCGACATCCGCGACGGCAAGGTCACGGTCTACGACGGCGACTACGACTACTACCTCTACAAGCGCGAGGACCTCGCCGCCCGCGCCGCCGCCGAGGCTGCAGGGGAGAGCGCTCCTGTCGCGACCAAGCCCACCAAAACCAGCGCCGCCCAGGCCGACAGCCCCGCTGCGGCCCCCAAGCCGGTCGAGGGTAAAAAGACCAAGGAGCAAAAGCGCGCCGAGGCCCAGGCCCGCGCTGCGCTCAACAAAAAGCTCAAGGGCGTACGCAACCAGCTCAAGAAGATCGAGGCCGAGCTCGACAAAAAGCGTGCCCGCTATGACGAGCTTATGGAATTGATGGCAAGCGAAGAGCTTTATGCCGATCAGGACAAGTTCAACGCCGCGCTGGGGGAATATAACGGGCTTAAGCAAGAGCTGCCCAAGCTCGAGGACGAATGGCTCGAGCTTTCCACCCAGATCGAAGAGGAGACCGCGCGTGAACTCTCGTAAGGCTACTGCCGTGGCGATGAGCATTATCGCCATCGCGTGCCGCATCTGCGGCATCTTTATGAGCGCGATGACCGTGCTGCTGTGCTTTAGCGGCCTCACCGCCAAGCTGCAGATCGTGGGCTTTGTCGTTGAGCTTTCGCGCGCGCTGCCGAGCGCCATCGCCGGCTACGGCGTCATCACGTCGCCCTTTGGCGGCGTGTTTCGCCTGGATTACGCTATCGTCGCCGTGATTCTATTTGTGGCCGACTACCTGCTTACGCGCGCCTCGCGCCGCGTCCGCTAGGGGATCGACATGTCCAGCAGCTACCTCATGAACCTGCTCGCCAGCGCCGTAGCCGTCATCGTTGGCATCGTGATCCACGAGAGCGCGCACGCCGCCGCAGCCTGGGCGCTCGGCGATAAGACGGCGCGTTCACGCGGCCGCGTTTCGCTCAACCCGCTCAACCACATCGACCCGTTTGGCACCGTCCTCCTGCCGCTGCTGATGCTTGCCGCCGGCGGCCCGGTATTCGCCTTTGCAAAGCCCGTGCCCGTCTACCTCAACAACCTCAAGCACCCCAAGCGCGACGAGGTCCTGGTGAGCGCGGCCGGCCCCGTATCGAACATCGCACTGGCATGCCTTGCGGCCGCCCTCATGCACGCAGCGTACGGTAACCTCTACGCCAGCATGTCCTTTGCCGTGGCGTCCCAAATCATGAACTTCGGCGCCACCTTTATCGTGGTCAACCTGTCGCTCGCGTTCTTTAACCTCATCCCGATCCCGCCGCTCGACGGCTCGTCGATTATCGTCCCGTTCCTCAAAGGGAAGGCGCTCGCCAACTACTATCGTCTGCAGCAATACGCCATGCCGATCCTTATCATCGTGCTGTATCTGCTGCCCATGTGGACCGGTATTGACGTGATCGGCCGCTATTTCGATGTTACCGTGTATCCGCTGGCCGAGTGGCTGCTCAACTTCGCAATCGCCGGCATCTAGGGTAAACTTACAGGTCGACCTTGCAAAACGGTCGTAACATGCACCCAAACCGCGCCGCGAAGGCGCCGTCAAAGGAGGTCGAAGATGTCGTATCGCGTGTCGACGCAGGTCTACAGCGGACCGTTCGACCTGCTGCTGCAGCTGGTAACCCGCCAAAAAGTAGATATCGGCGCCATCTCGATCAGCGAGGTGGCCGAGCAGTACCTTGCCGAGGTCGAGCGCATCGAGGCGCTGGACCTGGACGTGGCGAGCGACTTTTTGCTAGTCGCGGCAACCCTTTTGGACATTAAGGCCGCCTCGCTGGTGCCCCAGGAGACCCCCAGCAAAACCGTCGACGATGACGAGGACGACGAAGACCTCGAGGAGCTCAGCGCCCTCGACGGCGACGCCCTGCGCGAGGTCCTGATTCAGCGCCTGATCGCCTACAAGCAGTTTAAGGGTGCGGCGGCCGCTCTCGGTGCGCGCATGCAGGCCGAGAGCCGCATGCATCCGCGCGTTGCCGGCCCCGACCCCGAGTTTTTGGGCCTTATGCCCGACTACCTGGCCGGCATTACGCTGCGCGGCCTGGCCGTCATCTGCGCCGACCTGGACGGCAAGCGCCAGACCTTCCTGCTGGAGGCCGAGCACGTGGCACCGCATCGCGTACCGCTCGACCTGACGGTGGCCTCGGTCGATCGCTTTACCATGGCGCACCAAACCTGCACCTTCCGCGAGCTGTTGGACGGCGACGCCACCACCGAGCAGCTCGTCGTCACCTTCCTGGCTATGCTCGAGCTCGCCAAGCGCGGCTCGCTCACGCTGAGCCAGGACGAGATTTTTGGAACCATTCAAATCAACCGCGTCGAGGGCGCCGAGGCCTATGTGCCCGGCGAGGGCCCCGAGCTCACCGAATAGGAGTCGCAACCATGTCAACCCTTTCCACGCTGGAGGCAAACAGCCTCAAAGGCGCCCTCGAGGCGCTGCTGCTGGTGTCGAGCGACCCTGTGAGCGCACCCGCGCTGGCAGGTGCGCTGGATATCGCCCCGGGCGAGTGCGCGTCGCTTTTGGCCGAGCTCAAGGTTGAGTACGAGGAGGCCAACCGCGGCTTTCAGCTGCGCGAGGTCGCCGGCGGCTGGCGTCTGTTTACACACCCCGCCTACCACGATGTGGTCGAGGCCTATGTGCTGAGCTGGGACACGCAAAAGCTGTCGCAGGCGGCTCTCGAGACCCTGGCCGTCATCGCCTACCACCAGCCCGTTACGCGCGAGGTGGTCAAGGGCATCCGCGGCGTCAACTCCGACGGCGTCATCGCGTCGCTCGTGGACAAGGGTCTGGTGCGCGAGCTCGGCCGCGACCCCGAGCGCGGTCAGGCAATCATCTACGGCACGACCAACGCTTTCTTGGAGAAGTTCGGCCTACGCTCCACCCGCGACCTGCCCGATCTGGAGCAGTTTGCCCCCGACGAGCAGTCGCGCCAGTTTATCCGCGAGCGCCTGAGCGGCCGCAGCATTCAGTCCACGCTCGAGGAACAGGCCGAGGACTTGGACGAAGAGCGCGAACTGATCGATACCGATGTTGAGGACGTCGACGATGAGGAGCTTCTGACCACCGTCGATGCCTCGGAGGATATACATGACGAGGACTAACGAAGCAGGGGAGACGCGCGCCGCGGGCGCTACGGCGCCCAAAGGCGACACCCAGCCCGTCTACCCGCACACCATGCGTCTTCAGCGCTTTTTGGCGCGCGCGGGCGTGGCGAGCCGCCGCGGCTCGGAGGACCTGATGACCGCCGGTCGCGTGACCGTCAACGGCCAGGTCGCGACCGAACTGGGCACCAAGGTCGATGTGGACCGCGACCATATCGAGGTCGACGGCATGCCCGTCAAGCTCAACCAGGGTGCCGTGTACCTGATGCTCTACAAACCGACCGGCTACCTCACCACCATGAGCGATCCGCAGGAGCGCCCTTGTGTGGCCGACCTGGTCCCGCGCGACCGCTTTCCGGGGCTCTTCCCGGTGGGTCGCCTGGACCGCGACACCACGGGCCTTCTGCTCTTTACCACCGACGGCGACCTTTCGCAGGATCTGCTGCACCCCAGCAAGCACGTCTACAAGACCTATCAGGCGCTCGTGGACGGCCGCCTGACCGATCGCGACTTGGAACCACTCCGTCGCGGCATCGAGCTCGACGACGGCCTGTGCCAGCCGGCAATCTGCCGCGTCATTAACGCGCGCGAGGCCGAGGCCGTGGCTCCGCAAGGCATCAAGCCCGGTACCACCGCCGTTGAGGTCATCATCCGCGAGGGCCGCAAGAACCAGGTCAAGCGCATGCTGAGCAAGATCCACCACCCGGTAATTCGCCTGCATCGCTGCAACTTTGCCGGCCTGGAGCTCAAGGACGTGGCCAAGGGCTCGTGGCGCGAGCTCACCGACCGCGAGGTGCAGATCCTCAAGGCCGGCGGTATCCCGCCCAGGCAGGCCGCCTCCAAGCGCGCCGCCGCGCCCGCGTCCAACCCCGCGGCCCGCACGCGCCATCACGGCAGTCACGGCTCCGCGCCCAAGCGCAACACTTACCGCGAGCGCTACACGGGCTAGGCAACCCGCCGCACCCCAACGCCCGCGAACCATACCAGCACGTCAACCACCGAAAGGAAGCATTGCATGATCGTCGCCATCGACGGCCCCGCCGGTTCCGGCAAGTCCACCATCGCCAAGGAGATCGCCCGCCAGCTGGGCTTTAACAAGCTCGACACGGGTGCCATGTATCGCGCCGTCACCTTCGCCGCGCTCGACCGCGGCATCGATCTGAACGACGAAGCGGCCATCGACGCTCTCGCCGAGCAGATCGAGATTCGCTTTACCAACGGCACCGGCGAGGACACGCGCCTGACCATCGACGGCAAGGACGCATCGGCTGCCATTCGCACCCCGCAGGTGGACGCCAACGTCTCCAAGGTCTCGGCTTACCCGGGCGTACGCGCCGCCATGCTCATCCATCAGCGACGCGCCGCCGAGGACCGCGATATCGTGGCCGAGGGTCGCGATATCGGCACCGTCGTGTTCCCCAACGCACAGGTCAAGGTGTTCCTGACCGCCGACCCGCGCGAGCGCGCCCGTCGCCGCGTGCTTCAGCGTCACCAAAACGATGCCCAGCCGCTCAGCGAGGCACAGCTCGAGGCCGAGGTCGACGAGACTCTCGATGCCCTTAAGCAGCGCGATAAGCTCGACAGCAGCCGCGAGGTCGCCCCGCTTGTGCCCGCCGAGGACGCAGTGCACGTCGACTCCACCGCCCACACCATCGACGAGGTCGTCTCGATAATCGAGGATCTCATCAACCAAAGGAGGTAGCCCATGCGCCTGTTTAAGCAGACGCCCGAGGATTACTACAACGCCCCCTACGCCGAGTTCCCGGCGCTCATCCGCGGCACTGCTGCCGTTGTCATGGGCATCCTGTGGGTCTTCTCCAAGCTTATGTGGCGCTGGAAGGTCGAGGACGCCGACCTACTGTTTGAGCGCCAGGAAGGCCGCGGCAGCGTAGTCATCTGCAACCACACCTCGATGGCCGAACTCTTGGCTGTGGAGACGGCGCTGTTCTTTGGCGGCCGCCGCATCCGCCCCATCTTTAAGTCCGAGTTCGCTAAGAGCAAGATTGTGCGCTGGGCCTTTAGCCGCGTGGGTGGTATTCCCGTCGAGCGCGGCACCGCCGACATGAAGTGTCTGCGCGCCGCCCAGCATGCTCTGCAGCGCGGTGAGGACGTTCTGATCTTCCCCGAGGGCACACGCATCCGCTCGCGCGAGATCAAGCCCGAGGTCCACGGCGGCTTTGCGCTCATCGCCCAGATGGGCAAGGCGCCCGTCAACCCGCTCGCCATCTGCGGCTGGTCTGATATTACGCCTGCGGGCAAAAAGCTCATGCGCCCCAAAAAGTGCTGGATCCGTGCCGGCAAGGCCATCTCGCTATCCGACGCTCCGGCCGAGCTTAAGCGCAAGGAGCGCCTGGCATGGTTTGAGTCCGAGGCCATGAACCGCGTCTACGCCATGCGCGACGAGCTGTGCGACGAGCATCCGGGCAGGTTCTAGCCATGGGTGAGAACGTCATGAATACCGCCGCAACCGCCGCTAGGGAGGTCGTCCCCACCATAGAAATCGCCGCCCACGCCGGCACCTGCTACGGCGTGCAGCGTGCGCTCGATATGGCGCTGGCCGCCGCGCCGCAGGCAGGGGAGAGCGCTCAGGTCCACACGCTGGGTCCGCTCATCCATAATCCCATCGTGGTACGCGAGCTCGCCGAGGCAGGCGTCGGTCTGGCCGACACCTTGGACGACGCCGCGTCGGGCACCGTGATCATCCGCGCCCACGGCGTGGTGCCGCAGGTCATCGATGCCGCTCGCGGGCGTGGCCTTACCGTGGTCGATGCCACCTGCCCCTACGTGAAGAAGGTCCATGTGGCGGCCGAACGCCTGGTGCGCGAAGGCTACCGCGTGATCGTCGTAGGCGAACCGGGCCATCCCGAGGTCGAGGGCATTCTGGGCCACGCTGGCGATGACGCTCAAGTCGTGAGCTGTGCCGCCGACGCCGAAGAGCTGCCGCTCAAGGGCAAGGTGGGCCTGGTTGTGCAGACCACCCAAACCGCGCAGAACCTGGCCGAGGTTGTGGCCTCCATCACCCCGCGCGTGCAGGAACTGCGCGTGATCAACACCATCTGTGCTGCTACGAGCGAGCGCCAGCAGGCGGCGGCAACCCTCGCCAACCGCTGTGATTGCATGGTCGTCGTGGGCGGAAAGAACTCGGGCAACACCCGCCGCCTGGCGCAGATCTGCACTGACGTCTGCGAGCACACGCATCACATCGAGGAAGCTTCCGAGCTCGAGGCCGCATGGTTTGCCAACGCGCGCCACATCGGCATCACCGCCGGAGCCTCCACCCCGCAAGAACACATCGAACGCGCCGTTGCGCGCATCAAGGAGCTTTGCCGCTAATCATGGACCAGACCGTACCCGCATACGCCGCCGAGGTGGCCGATTACGGGCGCAGCCGCGACCCCGAGCCGGGTGAGGGCGCGCTCGTTAAGAACGTGCGTCCCGAATCGCCCGCGTGGGATGTGGGTATCGAGCCGGGCATGCGCGTGCTTACGGTCAACGGCGAGCAGCTGACCGATATGATCGTGTGGCTCTGGGAGGCAGACGACGACACCGTCGACCTCGAGGTTCTCGACCCGCGCGACAACAGCGTCACCCCCGTGGAGCTCGACCGTTTTCCCGGCGAGGATTGGGGCCTTGAGTTCGACGGCCCCATCTTTGACGGCATGCGTACCTGTGTGAACGCCTGCGTGTTCTGCTTTATGACCATGTTGCCCAAGGGCGGCCGCTCCACGCTCTACATTCGCGACGACGACTACCGCCTGAGCTTTTTGCAGGGTAACTTTGTCACGCTCACGAACCTTTCCGACGAGGACGTGCAAAACGTTATCGATCGCAACATGAGTCCGATGAACGTGTCGGTCCACGCCGTGAGCCCCGACGTTCGCCGCCGCATGATGGGCCGCAACGCCCAGCGCGGCATGGATGTACTCGAGGCCATCATGGCCGCCGGTATCGAAATCCATGCGCAGATCGTTTTGTGCCCTGGCATGAACGACGGCGAGGAACTGCTGAAGACCCTGCGCTTTTGCGAGGAGCACGAGCAAATCACGAGCCTGGGCATTGTGCCGCTGGGCTTTACCAAGCATCAGAACCGCTTTACGTGGTCCTACAGCGACAAGCCCGAGCTGGCGCGCGAGACCATCGCCATGATCCGACCCTTCCAGGACCGTGCCTTCGAGCGCTTTGGCCGCCATACTTTCCAGATGAGCGACGAGTTCTACCTGGACGCCGGCATCGAGCCTCCCGAGGCGGACTTTTACGACGGCTACCCGCAGTACTACGATGGCATCGGTATGATCCGCTCCTATCTGGACGAGACCGACAACGTGCTTGCCGCCGAAGCCGAGCGTTTGCGCCGCGTTCGCGAGGCCATCGCCGCCCGTGGCCAGCGCCTGCTGTGCCTCTCTGGCGCCAGCGCGCGCGACACCGTGGCGCGCTTTGTGGAGTCGCCGCAGGGCCTTTCCGGCACCGTCACGGCCATCAAAAACCGCTACTTCGGCGGTAACGTGGACGTGACCGGACTCATCGTCGCCTGCGACATCCTGGAGCAGCTGCCGCAAGACCTGTCGGGGGTTATGCTCTTTGTGCCTAAGCTCATGTTCAACGCTGACGGCATGACGCTTGACGAGTATCATCGTGACGATTTACTCGCAAGCCTTACCAGTCGCGGCGCCGAGGTTCATGTGGTGTCGACCATGCCACATGAGCTGCTCGATACCCTGGAGCACATCCTTGGCATAACGCCCGCCGACTCAACTATTTCCGCTGACCCTACCCATTAAAGGAGAGCAGATGAAACCTATCGTCGCCGTCGTCGGACGCCCCAACGTGGGCAAGTCCACGCTCGTTAACCGCCTGGCCCAGACCTCGGACGCCATCGTCCACGAGTCCCGCGGCGTTACGCGCGACCGTTCGTATCACACGGCCGATTGGAACGGCCGCGAGTTCACCATCGTCGACACGGGCGGTATCGAGCCGCTCAAGAGCGACGACGTCTTCGCCACGTCCATCCGTGACCAGGCGCTCGCCGCCGCCGAGGAAGCCGCCGTCATCCTGTTTGTGGTCGACGGCCGCACCGGCGTCACCGAAGAGGACGAATCGGTCGCCCGCATGCTCAAGCGCTGCGACAAGCCGGTCTTTCTGCTGGTGAACAAGCTCGACAACCCCGATCGCGAGAACGACAGCATCTGGGAGTTCTATTCGCTCGGCATCGGTGAGCCCACGCCGCTGTCGGCCCTGCATGGCCACGGCACGGGCGACCTGCTCGACGACATCGTGGCCCTGTTGCCCGAGGAGGAGGACGAGGTCGCCGACGAGTTCCCCGATGCGCTGAATGTGGCCATCATCGGCCGTCCCAACGCCGGTAAGTCCTCGCTGTTCAACCGCATTCTGGGCGCCGACCGCTCCATCGTGTCCAACATCGCCGGCACTACGCGCGATGCCATCGACACCGTCGTCGAGCGCAACGGCAAGCACTACCGCATGGTCGACACCGCGGGCATTCGCAAGAAGAGCACCGTGTACGAGAACATCGAGTACTACTCCATGGTCCGCGGCCTGCGCGCCATCGACCGCGCCGACGTGGCGCTGCTCGTCGTCGACGCCTCCGTGGGTGTTACCGAGCAGGACCAGAAGGTCATGGGCTTGGCCATCGAGCGCGGCTGCGCCATTGTGGTGCTGCTCAACAAGTGGGACCTGCTCGACGACGACCGTAAGCGCGAGGCCTGCATGGAGACCGTCGACCGCCGTCTGGGCGTCATGGCTCCCTGGGCCCAGTACCTGCGCATCTCGGCCCTGACCGGCCGCAGCGTCGAGAAGATCTGGGGCATGGTCGACGCAGCCGAGAAGACGCGTTCGCAAAAGATCAGCACCTCGCGCCTTAACACATTCCTCACCGACCTGCGCGAGTTTGGCCACACCGTGGTGGACGGCAAGCGCCGCCTGCGCATGCACTACGTGACCCAGACGGGCGTCAACCCGCCGACGTTCACGTTCTTTGTCAACCACAGCGACCTGGTCAACGACACCTACCAGCGCTACGTAGAGAACCGCATGCGCTCGACCTTCGACTTTGCTGGCACGCCCATTCGACTCTTCTTTAGGAAGAAGGAGCAAAAGGATGCATAATCCGATCCTGCTGACCGCCATCTGCGCCGTGGTCTCGTTCTTTATCGGAGCGATTCCGTTTGGCCTGATTCTGGGCCGCGTGTTCAACCACACGGACATTCGCAAGGCGGGCTCCGGCAACATCGGCACCACCAACGCCCTGCGCGTAGCCGGCCCCAAGGTGGCCGCGCTCACGCTGCTGCTCGACTGCCTCAAGGGCGCCATCTGCGTCCTTATCGCCCGTCCACTCATCGCGAGCGTGGGCTATGGCTTTCCCGTGAGCATCATGGCTCCTGGTGCCGCCGGTGACTGGATGATCGGCGTCATTTGCCTGGCTGCCGTGTGGGGACATATCTTCTCGCCCTACCTCAACTTCCACGGCGGTAAGGGTATCGCCGTGGGTCTGGGCGTAATTCTTGCCTGGTACTGGCCCATTGGCCTATCGCTGCTGGGCATGTTTATCGTGGCCGTCGCCATCACCAAGTTTGTGTCGGTGGGCTCGCTCGCCGCTGCCATCGGACTTCCCATCGCTGCCTGCGCGGTCTTTCCGTACAGCAGCCTGGGCCTCAAGTTTTGCATGGCGCTAATCGGCATCACCGTGGTGTGGGCCCATCGCGCGAACATCAAAAAGCTCATGACCGGTAAGGAGTCCAAGCTCTCGTTTACCAAGCGCGTCACCGAGCCCGACGATAAGTAGGAGAGAGTCATGAATGTTGCGCTGATTGGCTCCGGCTCCTGGGGAACCGCCGTCGCCGGCCTTGCCGCTGCGCGAGCCGAGCGCGTGACCATGTGGGCCCATAGCGAGCAGACGGCCGCCGGCATTAACGGCGAGCACCGTAACCCCCGCTATCTGGTGGACTACGTGCTGCCGGAAAACGTTGTCGCCACGACGGACCTGGCGCAGGCGCTCGACGGCGCCGACGCCATTATCTTTGCCGTGCCTTCGACGCACCTGCGCGATGTCTGCCACCAGGCGGCGCCATTCATCGCGGACGAGACGCCGGTTCTGTGCCTCACCAAGGGCATCGAGCCTGAGTCCGGCCTGCTCATGAGCGAGGTCATCGCCAGCGAGATCGGCAACGAGTCGCGTGTGGCGGCGCTCTCGGGCCCCAACCATGCCGAGGAGATCTGCCGCGGCGGGCTTTCGGCCGCCGTCATCGCCAGCGAAGATACGCGGGTGGGGGAGACCTTTAAGGAGTTGTTGCTTTCCACGGCCTTCCGCATCTACCTGTCGCAGGACATGACTGGCGTCGAGGTCTGCGGTGCCATGAAAAACGTCATCGCCATCGTGTGCGGCATCTCCGCCGGCTCGGGCGCGGGCGACAACACGCTTGCCCTCATCATGACGCGCGGTCTGGCCGAGATCAGCCGCCTGGTTCACGCCCGCGGCGGCCAGGCCATGACTTGCATGGGACTTGCCGGCATGGGAGACCTTATCGCCACCTGCACTTCGGAACATTCGCGCAACCGCACCTTTGGCTACGAGTTCGCCCACGGCGTGTCGCTCGACGAGTATCAGGCACGCACGCATATGGTGGTCGAGGGTGCCGTCGCGGCCCGCAGCGTCAGCGAGCTCGCCCGTTCACTGGGCGTAGACATTCCGCTCACCTTTGCCGTGGAGCAAACGCTCTACAACGGTGTTACTTTGGATAGGGCGCTCGAGATCCTTACCGACCGCGTCCCCTCTCAAGAGTTCTACGGACTCGCCGACTAGCGCAGAAAGGCTACTACCATGGGTTCCATCAAAATCGCTCCGTCCATCCTTTCGGCCGACATGGCCAACCTCAAGGGCGAACTCGACAAGATCGCCGGCGCCGACTACGTGCACTTCGACGTCATGGACGGTCACTTTACCGGCAACCTGACCTTTGGCGTTGATATCCTCAAGGCCGTCAAGCGTTCCACCAACGTGCCGGTCGACGCGCACCTGATGGTGTCGAACCCCGACGAGACGGTCGATTGGTACGCCGACGCCGGCGCCGATATGATCACCGTGCACTACGAGGCTTCCACGCACCTGCACCGCACGCTCACGCATCTGCAGCAGCGCGGCGTCAAGGCCGGCGTGGTGCTCAACCCCGCCACCCCCGTGTGCGTGCTCGAGAGCATCATCGACGTTGTCGATATGGTGCTGCTGATGAGCGTGAACCCTGGCTTTGGCGGCCAGAGCTTTATCCCCGGCACCATCGCCAAACTGCACGAGCTTACGGCCATGTGCGAGCGTCACGGCGTTTCGCCCCTCATCGAGGTCGACGGCGGCATCTCTTCCAAGAACATCGCCGAGGTCGTCAAGGCTGGCGCCAACGTGCTCGTAGCCGGCTCCGCCGTATTTAAGTCCGAAGATCCCGCCGCCGAGGTTGCGCTGCTGCAGAAGCTGGGCAATGAGGCAGCACAGGAGGCATAAACCCTTATGACCGCAGGTCAAAACCGCATACCCGTGAATCTTGACTATGCCGCCTCGACGCCCATGCGCGCCGAGGCGCTCCTTGCGCAGCGCGAGTACGACGACAGCGAGCTTGCCGGCGTAAACCCCAACTCGCTGCACTCGCTTGGACGCAAGGCCGCCGCACGCCTGGAGGTGGCACGTCGCGAGATTGCTCGCAGCTTTGGCGCGCGCGTTCGCCCGTCCGAGATCATCCTTACCAACGGCGGCACCGAGGCAAACCAGCTGGCGCTCCTCGGTCTTGCCGAGGGCGCCCGTCAGCGCGATCGCAAGCGCGACCGTGTCATCGTTACGGCGATCGAGCACGATTCGATCCTGGACAACCTACCGCTGCTGCGTGCCGCGGGCTTTACCGTCGACCTGGTACAGCCCTGCCGTGCGGGCTACATTGAGCCCGCTGCGCTCACGGAGCTGCTCGGCGACGACGTTGCGCTCGTGAGCATTATGGTCGCCAACAACGAGACCGGCGTGGTGCAGCCCATCCGTGAGCTGGCCGCCGCCGCACATGCTGCCGGCGCCTTGTTTCATACCGATGCCATCCAGGGCTACTTGCATATTCCGCTCGATGTCACCGAGCTGGGCGTTGATGCTATGACCGTTGCCGCGCACAAGATCGGCGGCCCTGTGGCATCCGGTGCGCTCTACCTTAAGAACCGCACGCCGCTGCGTCCGCGCATCTTTGGCGGTGGACAGGAAGCCGGCCGTCGCGCCGGTACGCAGGATCTGCGCACGCAGCTGGCTTTTGCCGCTGCCGCTTCCGTGTTGCTGCCGAATGTGGCCCAGGAGCGCGCGACGCTGCAGGCCCTTTCCGACAAGCTCTACGCCACGCTTACGGCCCATCCGCACATTCATGCCACCATGGGTGACTACGCCCAGGCCGACCGTCTGCCCGGCATGGTTTCGATCTACGTTGACGGCATGGACTCCGAGGAGCTCATCATCAAGCTCGACGCCGCCGGCTTTGAGGTTTCGGCCGGATCGGCTTGCTCGAGCGGCAGCATGGACCCGAGCCACGTGCTCAGCGCCATGGGTATTGCCCGCGAGCATGCGCTAGGCGCACTTCGCGTCTCCTACGATGACCGCGTGAATCCGAGCGATCTGGACGACTTTGCCCAGACGCTGCTCTCGATCGTAGGCGCCGCATGATCGTCTCCGAGCTTGAACGTGCGCTGCTGGCACGCTATCCCAAGGCGGACGCCGAGGGCTGGGATCATGTTGGGCTATCTGTGGGTGATCCCGCTGCAGAGATCACCGGTGTTGCCTGTGCACTCGACGCAACCGAGGCCAACGTGCACCGCGCTCTCGAGGCCGGCGCCAACGTGCTGCTGACGCATCATCCCATCTATATCAAGGCGCCTGAGGCGTTTTGCCCGGCGGATGCGTCGCGTCCCCAGTGCAGCGCAGTGCTGTACGAGGCAGCTCGTTGCGGCGTGAGCATCATCTCGCTTCACACAAACCTGGACCGCTCGCACGAAGCGCGTGCTCGCCTGAGTGAGTTGCTGGGCGCTGAGCCCATGAGCTCGTTGGAGCACGTAGACGAGCCTGAGCTCACCGGTCTGGGCGCACTCGCGACCCTCCATGACGCCTGCAACCTGCGCGATCTCGCCAACCGTGCCGCCACGGCCTTTGGCAGCGACCCGCGCGTATGGGGCGAAGCCGAGCACCCGTGCCGCACCGTCGCCATTTTGGGCGGCTCCCTCGGCGACTTTGGCGAGCTTGCCATCGCCGCCGGTGCGGATGTCATCGTGACGGGCGAGGCGGGCTATCACGTGGCGCAGGACCTCGCTCTGCGCGGTCTGGGCATCATCCTGCTCGGCCATGACCGCTCCGAGGAGCCGTTCGTTGATATATTGATGAACTCTGCAGTTGACGCCGGGGTCGACCCCCGTCATGCGATTAAAATACTGAACCCTTGCCAATGGTGGACTGTGACAAAAGGAGAGAACTTATGAGCGCCGGCGCTACGCTACTCAAGCTGCAACAGATCGATTTGGAGCTCGCCCGCAACAAGAGCGAACTTGCCAATATGCCGGAGCTCAAGGAGCTCGCTTCCAAGCGCAAGACCTATGCGAAGCTCAAGTCCGAGATGACCAAGCTCTACGCCCAGCGCAAGGATCTGGACATTGAGCTCGACGACCTCAACACCACCGAGATCCAGACCAACAACGCTATCGAGGCCGCCAAGAAGCGCCATGTCGATGGTTCTGACTACCGCGAGGTTCAGGACCTGGAGAACGAGCTCGCCACCCTGGCCAAGCGCCTGGACAAGATTGAGCACACCCGCAAGGATGTCGTTGTCGCCCATAAGGAGGCGCTCGACCGCGAGGCACGCGCTCAGGCCATCATCGCCAAGTTCGAGGAGGGCGTGAAGGCCGATACCAAGGCTGCCCGCGCCAAGGCCGCCGACCTCCAGGCCCAGATTGACGCCGCCACCAAGGAGCGCACCGCCCTTGCCGCCACGCTGCCGACCGACGTGTTCACCGACTACGAGCGTCTGCTCAAGCAGTTCCGCGGCCTGGCCGTCGAGACCATTCAGGGCAACATCCCAACGGTCTGCCACACCGCGCTGCAGGCATCGTCCATGAGCGACCTCAACCACGACGGCAGCGAGATTACGCACTGCCCGTACTGCCACCGCCTGCTCGTGCTCCCCAGCAAGGAAGCTTAAACGATGGCGGCACCCAACAATTCAATGCAACTTGAGGGAAAAACGATCCTGCTGGGCATTACCGGCGGGATCGCCGCCTATAAGTCGTGCAATATCGTGCGCCTGCTGCAAAAGCGCGGCGCACGCGTCAAGGTCGTTATGAGCGAGCATGCCACCGAGTTTGTGGGGCCGCTCACCTTCCGCGCACTCACCAATGAGCCGGTCGCGGTGGGCCTGTTCGACGACCCCTCCGACCCCATCCACCATATTTCGCTGGCCCAGGAGCCCGACCTGGTGGTCGTGGCGCCCGCGACGGCCAATATCATCGCCAAGATGGCCAACGGCATTGCCGATGACCTCATCTCCACCACGCTGCTTGCCACGCCGCGACCCATCGTGATCGCACCCGCCATGAACAATGGCATGTGGAAGGCGCCGGCGACACAGGCCAATATGGCAACGCTGCGCGAGCGCGGGGTGCACGTGGTTGGCCCCGGTAGCGGTTACCTTGCCTGCGGCGACGTGGACACGGGACGCATGAGCGAGCCCGAGGACATCGTCGAAGCCATCTGCGAGGTGCTCAATCCCGCGCCCCAGGACCTTGCAGGCAAGCGCATCGTGATCACCGCCGGTCCTACGCACGAACCGATCGACCCCGTACGCTTCATCGGCAACCGCTCGTCGGGCAAGATGGGCATCGCCCTGGCAGGGGAGGCTGCTCGCCGTGGTGCTGAGGTCACGCTTGTGCTGGGGCCGACGTCACTCGACGTGGGTCGCGGCGTAGAGTGCGTGCGCGTGCAGACCGCCGCAGAGATGCTGCAGGCGGCGCTGAGCGCCTTCCAGTCGGCCGATGCGGCCATTTGCGCGGCCGCCGTCGCCGACTACACACCCGCGGCCCCAGCCGACCATAAGCTCAAAAAGGCCAATGAACGCCTCGATCGCATCGAGCTCGTCGAGACCGTTGATATTTTGGCTGAGCTCTCGCGCCAGAAGGGCGAGCGCCGTGTGATCGGATTTGCAGCCGAGACCGATAACGTCGTGGAGTACGCTGAGCGTAAATTGGCCCGCAAGGGCTGCGATGCGATCATCGCCAACGATGTCTCGCGCGCCGATTCGGGCTTTGGAACCGATACCAACAAGGCTTGGATCGTGAGCGCAGCGGGTACGCAAGAACTTCCTGTGCTAACAAAACCCCAGCTCGCAGATACAATTTTGGACTTGCTTCAAAATATTTAAAAAAGTTCTTGCACAAGGGCAAAGTTTCGGGTTAATATACTCCCTGTTGCGAGCGAGAGCAGAGCAACAAACAAAAGCTTCGGGACGTGGCGCAGCTTGGTAGCGCACTTGACTGGGGGTCAAGGGGTCGCTGGTTCGAATCCAGTCGTCCCGACCAGAAGTTTGCAGGTCAGGCACCTAGTGCCTGACCTTTTTTGTTTTAAGCAATTGCATAATTTTGATTACGCAACAGGGTGCCAAAAATCTACCTGCGCGATAATCACCTTTTGCGGCTACTTGCGCGTTTTGCACGCGCTTGAGCCGATTTATTAACGCGATATGAATCTACATACGCGTAGCTGATATACAGCCGAGTAAGGGCTGTATTTATTCCAATAGTTCACTTGATCGGTGAACAAGTGGGCCGTTGCAACGAAACACCAAGCGGGATGGGCTCTATACGAGGACGCCGCAGAGGTAACGGCGGGGGAGTACGGCAGGCGCACTGAGAGCCGCTGTGTGACCCCATGTCTCCTTGACTCGATTATTTGCGTTTCAAGCCACGAATCGGTCGAGCAGTTGCCAAAAGAAAGGCCAATGCAGGATTGCACAGGCCTTACATCAGATCAAATTTGAGCTAGAAGCACCAAACGGGGCGGACGCAACACCATCTCGCCGCAGCCTCGGCGAGCGACATATCGCAGTCGAGGTAGACATCGAGGAGGTCGTCAGATCCCGCACAGGGGGACCGCGATGGTGGCCACCGCGCCGCCCGAGGGGCTGTTGGCG
>CAUDVX010000009.1 GCA_958452935.1 uncultured Collinsella sp.
CCGCAGGAAGCTTGGATACGCCTAGGCGCGGTCCAAGAAATCGTCCGCACCCCCGATTACAGCTTTTGCGGCTAATCCAGGAACTATTTCACCGCAACTTAGGTGGGGATGTGGGGTCCCCGGCATATATATGAAAACGGCCCTGGCACCAAATGGAGCCAAAGCCGTTAAAACTATCCTATGGAGCGGGCGACGGGAATCGAACCCGCGTCATCAGCTTGGAAGGCTGGGGTTCTACCATTGAACTACGCCCGCAAGATATGGTCGGGACGACAGGATTTGAACCTGCGACATCCTGCTCCCAAAGCAGGCGCGCCACCAAACTGCGCCACGTCCCGAAGGTGTTGAGCAGCTAAGGCATAAACCTTGCGTGTCCCAAAGCGAAGGAAATTATAGGGGAGACTTCCCGCCTGTGCAAGCGACGATACCCTAGCTCCTCGAATGTGTGACAAACTGGCTATGAACCAGACCGATCACAAACGCCGCCACAGCAACCGGTGCCCACGCAGCACCGATATCTGCCAGCGGCAACGCATCGAACGGCAGCCACGCACCAGTAAAGAACGCGTCGCGGACCGAGGTGATCACGCTCTGCACCGCGACCACGCCGCCGACCCAAACCCAAACCTGCGGATGCGCGTCGCAAAAGCCGTGCATCAGGCCCATAAGCACCAGCACAATGGCAACGGGATACAGGGCATTGAGCATAGGCACCGAGAACATAAGGATCACGTCGAGGCCCACGTTGGAGAGCACGCACGAAAACGCCGCGAACACAAAGGCAAGCATCGCAAAGGGGCGGCGCATGGCCTCCTCGGAAGCCTCCGCTCCCCCTTCGACCACATACGTCTCGCAGAAGTAACGCGAGCAGCAGCTGATAAGGCCAATACACACGTTCATGCAGGCGAGGAAAAAGATCGCAAAGACCACGACCGTGCCGACAAGGCCAAAGTGCATGGAGGCAGAGCGGGCAAGGATGGCGGCGCCATTGGTGGCATCGGGCACAACCGTGCCGAGCTGCATTCCGGCAAGCGCCAGGCCGCAGTAGATGATGGCCATGAGCACACCGGCGATCACACCGGAGCGTGAGATCTCGAAGGCCACGCGCTTATCGTCGGTAACACCCAACTCATGGATGGTCTCGGCGATGATGATGCCAAAGGCGAGCGACGCAAGCAGGTCCATGGTCTGGTAGCCGGTCAAAAAGCCCTGCACGGCAGCACCGGCATTGTAGGGAGCCTGCGGCGCGGCAGCGGGACCCAACGGCGAGACCACAGCAGCACCCACGACCAGCACGATGAGCGCAATGAGCGCGGGGCCCGTAATGCGACCGAGCACGCGCGTGATGACACCCGGGCGCAGCGTGAGCGCAAACGCGACCACGAAGAACCCGATGGCAAAGACCAGGCGAGCCGTGCCGAGCGAGACGCCCTCGGGCAGCAGCGGCACCAGCATCTCGAAGGCCGTGGAGCTCGTGCGCGGAATGGCCAGGCACGGGCCAATGGCCAGATACACCGCCGCGACAAAGAACTCACCGAACTTGGGGTGTACGCGGCCGGCAAGCTCGCGCGCCGTTCCGGCAAGCGCCACGGCGATAAAACCCATGACGGGCAGGCCGATGGCGGCGATGAGAAAGCCAAGCATGGCGACCGGCGTGGCAGAACCTGCCTGCAGCGCCAGCAGTGGCGGAATAATGAGGTTGCCGGCGCCAAAGAGCATCGAGAACAGGGCAATGCCGACGGTGACGACATGGTCGGAGCGCAGACCGCGCGGGGCGGATGAAGCCATGGGTCCACCTTTCGGGTTGAAACAAAAACGGGACGGGCAAAAACACCCGTCCCGCAAGTATAAACGGTCTAGCAGCTTTAGCAGGCTAAATCGCACAGAGCATCGATAGCCGTGTCGACTTCTTCGGTCGTGTTGAAATATCCAAACGAGAAGCGGACGACGCCCTGTCGCTCGGTCCCCAGCGCACGGTGCATGAGCGGGGCGCAATGGGCACCGGGGCGCGTCGCAATCCCCCACCCTTGCATGAGCGCATCCGAGATCTCGGCCGAATCAATATCGCCCACGTTGAGTGAGACGATCGCCGAGCGCACGGGCTGGTCAAACGCACCGTAGAGCTTAATCCCCGGAATCTCGCGCACACCGGCAAGGAAGCGATCTGCGAGCGCACGCTCGTGGGCAGCAATCGCCTCGACCCCACCCCGGGCCTCGATAAAGTCGAGACCAGCGGATAGGCCCGCGATGCCATGGCCGTTGAGCGTACCGGCCTCCAGGCGCGTGGGCCACTCCAGTGGCTGCAGCTCATCGAAGCTGTGTACACCGGTGCCGCCCATGGCCCAGGGCGCCACGTCGACGCCCTCCGCCACAGCCAAACCGCCGGTGCCCTGCGGACCCATCAGTCCCTTGTGGCCGGTAAAGCACACCACGTCGAGCCCCATGGCCTGCATATCGATATGCTCCGTGCCGGCAGACTGCGAGGCATCGACAATCACAAGTGCGCCGGCCGCATGAGCCACAGCCGCCACACGTGCAACATCAACGGCGTTGCCGGTCACATTGGAGGCATGCGTTACCACCACGACACGCGTGCCCGGCGTGACCAGCTGCTCGAGCTCGTCGTAGTCGAGCACGCCGTTCGCGTCGCAGCCCGCACGCTCAACGGTCACGCCCCGCTCTGCCGTCAGGCGGTTGAGCGGGCGCAGCACGGAGTTGTGCTCGAGCACCGTCGTAACCACACGATCGCTGGGGCGCACCACGCCATTGATGACGGTGTTGAGCGCCGCCGTCGAGTTAGGCGTAAAGCATACATGGTCCGATCTCGGGCAACCCAAAAGGCGCGCGAGCTTGGCACGACAAGCGTGAATCGTACGAGCGGCATCGAGGGCACCCGACGTGGCGCCGCGTCCGGCATTGCCGAGCGAGCACATCGCCTGCGTCACGGCATCGATCACCGTTTGCGGCTTATGCATGGTCGTCGCCGCATTATCCAGGTAGATCATCGCACGACCTCCCACATGTCGATCACCGTAAAACCCTCGGTGGGGACGCCCGCCGCGGCAAGCTCGCCGCGCAGCAGGTCCTCATCCGAAGGCAGCGCCTTCCACGCCAAGCCGCAGCCGGCAGCGACCTCCCCGGGCACGGGAATCGTGCGCCCGGGAAGTCCGCGCTCGATGCATAGGGTCTCGCACCCCATGGCGGCCGCCGTGGTGGGAAACGTGATGACAAGCGCCGGGCGCTTCTCCCTCATGGCAACTCCAACCAATACGCTACGGGCGCACGACGCGCACGGCCTGCTCCATCTTCTCCACAATCACGTACATGTTGGTGACCTCGCCCACAGCAAGCTGGTCTTTAATGCCATAGTGGTCGAGGCAGGTACCACAGGTAAGGATCTCGACACCCTGCTCGGCCAGACCCTTCAGGTCGTCGAGTACCGGTGAGCCCTCGACAGTGAGCTTGGCGCCGCCGTTGTAGAACAGCATGGTCGCGGGCAGCTCCTCCTGCTGCGTCACGGCGAAGATAAACGCCTTCATGAGCTTGTGGCCCAGCTCGTCGTCGCCACGGCCCATGCAATCGGTGTAGACAGAAATGACAAGTTTGCCCTTGCCGGCGCTGGCATCACAGAAGGCAGCGCCATCCTGCTCGGGATCAGCCACGGCAACGGCGCCAGAGGTCGCCACGGTCACGTGCCACTCGGCGTCAGAAACCTTCTCGACCGAGGCCGTACAGCCCTTCTCCTGCGCCATCTTGGAGATGTTCTTGACGGCGGTCTCGTTATCGACCGAGGTCACGACGGTACCCTCGCCATCGAGCTGCTTCAGGGCTTTGAGCGTCTTGACGACGGGCAGCGGGCAGGCATCGCCCATGGCATTGACTTCAATCTTGGTAGACATAGTTTTTCCTTTCGAATAAATCGTTTTAGAACGGCACGTAGCTCAATAAACATTTCGTTAACGGACAACGCGGACGGCAGGACCGCCCGGCACCGCCTCGCACACGCGACCGATAACGGCGGCGATGCGATCCTCGGCATGCAGACGGCGCGCAAGCTCATCCACATCGGCAGCAGGCGCCGCGATGAGCAAGCCGCCCGAGGTCTGCGGATCGTACAGCGCGTCGAGCATGCCCGGCTCCAGGTCCTCATCGGCAGCCACGCGCGAGCCAAAGAAGTCCTGGTTGCGGTAGGAGCCCGCGGGGATAATGCCCAGACGCGCCATGTCGAGCACCTGGTCAAAGAGCGGTACCGCTCCCGACGTAAGCTCGATCTGCACGCTCGAGCCCTCGGCCATCTCGCACGCATGCCCGATCAGGCCAAAGCCCGTAACGTCGGTACAGCCATGAAGCTCGAGACCCTCGGCCAGACGAATCGGGGCCTCGTTGAGGGTGCACATCGAGTCGAACATCGGGCTGGCGACATCCTGCTCGATAAGCTCGCCCTTAATGGCCGTGGTGATGATGCCCGAGCCGATCGCCTTGGTCAGCAGCAGAGCATCGCCCACGCGCGCGCCGCTGTTGGCGAGCATACGGTCAAGCACGACAAAGCCGCTCACAGACAAGCCGTACTTGGGCTCGTCGTCGTTGATGGTGTGGCCGCCCGCGATGGTGCAGCCAGCCTCGACGCACTTGTCGGCGCCACCCGCCAAAATCTGCCCGGCAACCTCAACGCCCAGGCAACTGGGTATGCAGAGCAGGTTCATGGCATGGCTCGGCCGCCCGCCCATGGCATAGATGTCCGACAGCGAGTTGGCCGCGGCAATCTGGCCAAACAGGAACGGGTCGTCGACCATTGGCGGGAAGAAGTCGATAGACTGCACGAGGCCTAAGTTATCGCCAACGCGGAAGACGCTCGCATCGTCGGAGGTATCGAACCCCACGAGCAGGTTGTCGTTATGCACATTGGGCAAGTCGCCCAGGACCTGGGCGAGGGCTCCGGGAGCCAACTTAGCGGCTCAACCACTCGCGGCAGTCATAGACGTGAGCTTAATCTGATCGTCAGCCATCGATACCTCCTCTCTTCGGTCAATCATTTTCTCCCAGTATACGCATGAATGCGAGCCTGCGGCGGATGCATTAATTGAGCGCCTGTGCGCGAATCGCCGCGCCGATGGCACCGGCAAAGCGAGCCCGGGGCGAGGTGGTCACCGGCGACCCCAGTAGCTCGCCCAACCGTTCAACGACATAGGCGTTCTCGCACAGGCCGCCGGTCAGATAGTACGGAGCGCCCGCCGCCTGCCCAGCCATGGTCGCCACGCGCGAGACCACGCTGTCGATTACGCCACGCGCAATGTTCTCGCGCGGCTCACCGCGACCGATCAGGCTGATGACCTCGCTTTCGGCAAACACCGTGCACATGCTGCTGATCTTGGTAGGCTCGCCGGAACGCGCCAGGTCGGCCATCTGCTGCTGGGAAATGCCCAGGCGGTCGGCCATGATCTCCAAAAAGCGCCCCGTGCCGGCGGCGCACTTGTCGTTCATGGCAAACTTGGCCACGCGGCCACCCTTAAGTTGGATGACCTTGGTGTCCTGGCCGCCCACGTCGATCACGGTGCCGTGGTCGCCAAACAGGCGCACGGCACCGGTGCCGTGGCAGGTGATCTCGGTCACGACCTTGTGTGCATAGGGCACGGCGACACGGCCGTAGCCAGTCGCGACCACGCGAGCATCTTCGGTCGTCACGTCATAGCCGGCCGCTGCAAGTGCCCCGCGCAGCCGCTCGGAAGCATCGACCGAGGAGAACCCGGTTGGCTGCACGCACGTCCACGCCACCGAACCCTCCCCGTCGACCACAGCAGCCTTAGCCGCCGTAGACCCGATATCGATCCCGATCCCTATCATGGCTCTCTCCCAATCTAAACATCAAAGGTAGCGGCGCGTTCAGGCGCCTTAGCTCTAGGTTTCTCAGGTGCCGGAGATTGCCCCGAAAGAGGAGCGCAGCGTACTTTGGGTACGCAAGCGACGGTTTGAGGGGCAAGATCCGGTGCCTGAGAAAGCTAGAGGGTTTCGATGAAGGCGGCGATGCGCGTCTCGATCTGGCCCATATCACCGTTGCTGTAATCGGTCTCGATCTTCATGTACGGAATGCCCGCACCCTCGACGGCCTCCTGCATACGAGCGCTCTCAACGTTGAAGGTGTGGCATGCCTGCAGCACGTTTTCCACCACACCATCCACGTGGTACTTCTCGCACATGGCCAAGGTGTTGTCCATGCGGCCGTCGTTGGGCGTCATGACCGAGCAATTAATGTCCAAGTAGCGATCGGCAATGGCGCGTAGGATATCGGGAGCGTCGGGGTCGATCATCATGGCGGCCGTACGCTCGCCCGAGCAATCGTCCATGCACACGACCACGCCGCCGTTGGACTCGATGGTGCGACCGATCTTGTTGATCACGCCGCCCACCGGGCAACCGGTAATCAGGATGCGCTTAGCATCTGCCGCAACCGGACGCTCGCCCGCGTCGTAGGCCTCTCGTAGCTTGACAACCTTTTGCTCCAGCTGCTGCGTATAAGCCTCGATATCAAAGCTGAACGTACCGGCAAACATAGTGCTCATCAGGTCGACGCCGCTCATGGCCGCCGGCTGGTTGGCCTGCAGTGCAAACATCTCGAGCTGGGCCGCACGCAAGCGGTTGCGACGACGGACGGCAGCGCGCAGGTCATCGTCGGTAATCGTGATGCCGTAGAAGCCCTCGAGCTCCTCCTTGAGCAGGCGGCACTCCTCGTACCAGCCTTCACGCTCGTAGGCACGATCGCGACCCTGCGGAAGATGCAGAATGTGCGTGCGCTTGAGCTCGTTGAGTAGCTCATACATCTTCTTCTTACCGTCGCAGGTGGTCTCGCCGATGATCATGTCGCTAAAGTACGTAAACGGGCACTTTTGCGAGTAGGCAAAACCGTAGGTCGACTTGATGAGCGGGCACAGGTTTGCCGGCAGCACCTTTTCGGCCTCGGGAATCACCTCATCGGACGTACCGCACAGAGCCACGCTCGCAGCCCCCGCGGCATCGATAATCTCGAGCGGCGTATAGCTGCACAAAAAGCCGACCAGGCGATTACCCGCCTGCTTATAATCCTTGACGCGAATAAACGCCGCCTTGCGCTGCTCGTTGAACTCCTCAAACGTGGACGGCAACGGCTGCTCAATATATTCCGACATATAACTCCTTAACAAACCTTTTAACCAACCAAGGAGACGGCTTTCCCAGGTGCCCGTGGTTGCCGTGAAAGATGAGCGCCGCATACTTTGGTAGCAAGCGACGGTTTGAACGGCAAGATCGGGTACCTGGGGAAGCCGCCGGGACGGATAGCTCTAAATAGTTTCCAGGAAGGCCTCGATGCGGGTCTGGAGCTGACCGGCATCCTCGCCGGCGTAGTCGGTCGTGATGTGCATAAACGGAATGCCGGCCTCCTCGGCGGCCTTCTCCACGGCAAACGACTCCATCTCGTAGAGCGTGCAGAACTGCAGGGCCACGTCGACGATACCGTCGGCATGCAGGTCCTTGGCCATCTGGACAATATCCTTCATACGCTGGTCGTTGGGCGTAAAGACAGCGCAGTTGATCTTAAAGTAGCGCTCGGCGATGGCATCGAGCATCTCGTCGACCGTCTCACCGGACTCATTGACCAAGTCCTTGTAATAGCGCGAACCCGTGCAGGACTCCTCGCCCACCACGACGCCGCCGGCCTTCTCGATGAGGTTGAACAGCTTCCAGTTGGGCACGGCCATGGGCGTGCCGGTGTACAGGATGCGCTTGGTCCCCTTGGGCGCCACGCCCTCGCCGGCCTCGACACGCTGCTCGCACTCAGCCGCCATATCGTTAATGGCTCCGGTCAGACGCGGCGTGTCGTCCATAAAGACGGCCTGAACGGTCAGCAGGCTGTCGAGACCGCTGATGGGCGCCGGGTCGGCAGCGCGCGTGGCAGCGAGGCGCTGCAGGGCACGGCGCTTCTCATTGACGGCGTGGATGGCGGCCTTCAGACGCTCAGGCGTAATCTTGACGCCGCACTCGTCCTCAATCTTGGCGGCGAGCTTCTTGACCTCGACTTTCCAGGTCACGAGCGTCGACTCGTCGTGTACGTTGGGAATATCCATGACGTACATGTTCTTTTGCGTGGCAAAGAACTCGTAGGCCTTCTTCTTGCCATCGCAGGTGTTCTCGCCCACCACCAGGTCACTCGACTCAATGTAGGGGCAAACCTCGCCCAACTTAAAGCCGGCAAAGCTCTTGATAAGCGGGCAGGTATTGCGCGGCAGGTGCTCCTCGACCTTATCGGTTGCCCAATCGGCACCAGAGCACAGACCCACGGGGATGCCGTCACAGGCAAGCACAATCTCCTCGGGCACGTAGACACAGAACGAACCGACGATCTTGGTGGCCTCGCCAGCCTCCTTCTTGTCGAGCATCTCCTTAATACGGCCGCTGTGGATGTTGGTGGCGACAAAATCCAGGTAGGACGTGGACTTGGGGCGATTGTTCTGCGTCAGGAACATATCGCCGTACATCTGGCCCACGGCGCCCAGCAGCATGTCGTGGTCGGCAAGATTCATGCCGAGGCTCTCCCACATCGGATGGAAATCGAATTCTTCAGCCATGACGGTTCCCCTCTCGAACCAAAAATGAATAGCTACGGTATTGCTGCACGGTGGGTGGCGAAAACCCAGCCGCGCCTAAACCCGGAATTTTGGGGAACCTGCTTTGCGGTCGATTATTTAGCTGTGCGTCGTCTCTCCCGGAGCCGTGAACATACCTGCTCATATGCGGCTCCGAGCCATGTACAGGGCGCGCGCGGCAACGCGGCGAATGTATGTCGTCTGCGGCATGTGCGCACCCTCCTTTACAAGTTGAGGTCAACTATATCAACGGTCATCGACTATGCGAACACCGTTGACATTCGTACGACAGAGGTACCCGTTGCCTTTTAATAAATTATTATCTTGCTTGATAATTAATTACCATTCTACATTCGGCGAACGGTAGGGAACGAAACGGCGGGCTGCCGAGAATCCTCGACAGCCCGCCCTCTGCCCTACCGACAAACCAGATGAATCCTGCTGGCATCAAAATGCATGCGCAGCGTCTCGCCTGCTTGTGGCAGCTCGTCGACAGGCATGCCCACTTTATTGACCTTCCACTGCAGACGCGTGGGCGCATCGGCACGCGGCACGTCCAATAGCACCAAGCGTTCAAAGCGCGAATCGCTCACTCGGGCCACGTGCAAATCGTAGCTGTTGCGACCCCGCTCCGCGCGATTGTCAACATGGAAGTAGCTTGCGCGAATGCCCAGGTACGCCACATTATCGGGAACCTCGCGACCCACATTAAAGGTCATGCCCCAGTCAAGGGCCTCAACTTCTTCGTCGCCGATCTTGCGCGCACGGCTCGTGTTTTTGCACCCCGTCAGACGCAGTGCTGCCAGCGTCTGCGGACGGCGGACCACGTCCTCAACGGAGCCGACCTCCTCAACATGACCGTTGTGCATCACGCAGATGCGCTGGCACAGGCGGCATGCCTCGTCAATATCGTGGCTCACGTAGAGCACGGTGCGGTTGCATACCTCGAACAGGTCGAGCATGTTCTGTTCGAGGGCGCTCTTAAGATAGGAATCGAGTGCGCTCATGGGCTCGTCGAACATAAAAATGCCCGGATGCGCCGCCACCATGCGTGCAAGCGCCACACGTTGCTGCTGACCGCCCGAGAGTCGCGCGGGATAGCGGTCGGCAAAATCGGCTAGACCGAAAATGCTCAGATAGCGCTCGGCGAGCTTTTTGCGCGCGGCGGCGTCGCCCGCATCCTTTACACCGGCGCATACGTTATCGGCCACCGTCATGTTGGGAAACAGCTGATAGTTTTGGAACAGCAGGGCGCATTTGCGCTCCTGGGGCGACAGGTTGATGCCCGCCGCCGAGTCAAAAAAGGTCACGCCGTTGACGACGATCTTGCCCTCGTCGGGTGTCTCCACGCCGGCAATGCAGCGCAGTGTGCAGCTCTTGCCGCAACCCGAGGCGCCCAGCAGCGCCACGCGCTCCTCGCCGGCCTCAAGCTGCATGTCGAGCATAAACCCGGGATAACGTTTCTTAATATCCAAAACGAGCGACATAGCCTATCGACCTCCCTGCGGGGCCGCACCATCGCGCATGAGCTCGACCAGCGCCTCGCGATCGATACGCAAGGCATCACCGCCCGCCGGGTCGAGCGAATCGCCCTGTCCGGCGAGATCTTTGGCTTGTTTGTACTCCGCATGGGAAAGGCCCCGCTCGCGATACTTCTGCGAATGAGCGGTGTACATATTGATGAACAGGATGACTAGGAAACTAAACACGATCACGACGACGACCCAAAAGAGGGCTACCGACGTGTTGCCGCCCATCCACTCAAAGTAGATGGCAATGGGGATGGTCTGCGTAATACCGGCGTAGTTGCCCGCAAAGAACAGCGTGCAGCCAAACTCGCCCATCGCGCGGGCAAAGGCGAGCACCGTGCCGGCGGCGATGGAGGGCCAGCCGAGCGGCATCATAAGCTTGGCAAAGATGCGACGTTCGGACCATCCCAAGGTTCGCGCGGCGTCGAGCATCTGCGTATCGAGGCTCTCGAAGGCACCGAGCGCCGTTCGATAGACCAGGGGGAACGACACCACCACGGCAGATATCACCGCCGCGGGCCACGTAAAGACGATCGAGACGCCGTGCGCGATCAGCCACTGGCCCACCCCGGTCGATCGGCCAAACAGCATGAGGAGCAGAAAGCCGCAGACCGTGGGCGGCAACACCATAGGGATGGTAAAGACCGAATCGAGCAGGCCCTTGATGCGACTCGAGGTACCCATAGTCTTCCACGCGGCGAACAGGCCCAGTGCAAAGGAGATCAGCAGGGCAAGGCCGCTCGTTTTAATGGACACCCAAAACGGGCGATAGTCGATGTTGCCCAAAAAGGAAGCCAGAGAGGTCAAGGGCCCCTGCTCATCCCGCAACACGACAGACGATGCCTCTACCATTTGAGCGCTATCGAGCCAACGCGCGCCGCCCTTGGCATCACCCGAGGCTGATGCAATCACCACATAGCGGTCCCCATCCGCACCGCGCTCGTCAAAGCCATAGGTATACCCGCCGGCATCAAACGTTGTTTCCGCCGTGACATACCAAGGAAGATCCACGTCCCCCAGCTGCGCACCTCCCATGCAGTTTGCGCTGTCGAGCTTGCAGACGAGGGCCTTGAGACCCGATATGCACTCGTTGTCCTGCGGATCAAATCCATACCTCTCGACCGCCTTAGGCGATATCCACACCACAACGCGATCGGCAGCAGGCGCCACTACAAGGTCCACGTCCTCGTCAACGGGAAACCGGTAGCCCTCAGGCTGGCCCTCCATGGCACGAGCGGTCCCCTTGGCCAGCCGCTCAAAACCCTCGATCCCATAGGAAAGCCCATGAGCGGTCGCAGCAACCTGGGCCCCGTCCTCAGCATCCCCAGCAAACGCAAATCCCGGCACCCAGCAAAGCGCGAAGGTCAAAGCACAGGTGACAAGCATGCGGAATCTATTAAGCACGAAAAGCTCCAAGCGAATACGAGGACGGAGTGAAACACAAAACGATGGAATTATCGCGCCAAGCCGCACTACGCGGAAAGCTCAAAGCCGTACTTAGCCCAAATCTTCTGAGCCTTCTTGTTGGACAGGCAAAAGTCGATGAACGCCTTGGCTTCGTCGGCATGCTCGGAGCTCTCGGCAACGGCACCCGGGTACACGATGGGCTTGTGCGAATCCTCGGGGCACACGAAGGCCTCCTCGATGCCGTCGTATCGGAAGATATCGGAGCTGTAGACAAAACCGGCTACGCAGTCGCCCGTAGAGACATAGGCGGCGGCGGTGCCCACCTTATCGGCCAGTGCGACCTTGTCGGCGATCTCGGGAGCATACTCGCCGTCGTCGCCCTCGGTACCGGTATAGAGCCCCACGGAAGCCAGCGCCTGGTTGGCGTACTTGCCGGCGGGGACGGTCTTGGCGTCGCCAATGGCGATCTTGCCGTCCAGATTCGCGACGTCGGCAATGGCCTCGATCTTGGTGTCGGAGCCCTCGGCGCGAATGATCACGAGGTCGTTGACGAACATGTCCTCGCGCGTATCGGCGTCGACGAGCTCGGCGGTCTCAGCGTCATCCATGGTGCCCTTAGAAGCGGTAATGAGCACGTCGACCGTGGCGGCGGCACGCATCTGCTCAACGAGGTCGCCGGAGGCCTTAAACTGCGTGTCGGCAAAGGTAGTACCGGTCTGGTCGGTGTAGAGCTCTTGGACCTCGGGCAAAGCCTTCTCGAGCGAGTTGGCAGCAAAGACTTGCAGCTCGACAGCTTTCTTAGAAGACGCCTCAGCAGAACCGGCATCGGATCCGGCCGGCTCAGACGTCTTGCTGCCCGAGCAGCCGGCAAGACCAAGGCCGGCAGCGGCGACAGCAGAAAGCGAGACGAATCCGCGGCGAGAAACCATATCGAACATATTCAACCCTTTCGGACCTTGTGCCCGGGTACCCCACCGCGGGCTATAATCTGCAATCAGATTATACTTTCGCGCGAATAATGATAGTGAGAAATTATTCTCGTCAGAGAATATAGTTTCGAGTTAGCGTGCACCTCGGCGTCGCTTCGGTGGAAAACAAAAGCGGAGCAGCCGTTCAGGTCGCCCCACCGCAGGTAATCCGCTTAGTTGGTATGTCCGCCGCCCGCTGTCATCTGAGCCGCATGCTCCAGCTGGTCCGCTATGGCCTCCCAGCTTTCGCGGGCGGCCTTTGTAGAACCGGGAAAGTTTACGACAAGTGTATGACCTCGTTGCATGCAAATAGCGCGCGAGAGCATGGCGCGGCGCGTCTTAGTCATCGAGTACGCGCGAATCGCCTCTGCAATACCCGGCACATCGCGGTCGCAGACGGCACGCGTCGCCTCGGGCGTCACATCGCGCATCGAAAGCCCCGTGCCGCCGCAGGTGAGCACGACATTGGCGTGGCACTCATCGGCGGCTTCCACAATGGCATCACCAATCTCGCTGACGTCGTCGCGCACGACCACATGTGATGCGACCGTCCAGCCCTGCGCCTCGATAAGCTCCTCGAGCGTAGCTCCGGCCTCGTCCTGGGCAAGATCGCGCGTATCCGAGCACGTCACGATCGAAATCTTCAACTCCATAGTGTTCCTCCTACAACACGGCGCCCTCGGGCAGGTCGACGCGAACAACGTCCACGACATCTCCTGCCTTGAGCTCGCACGGTCCTTCGTCAATACGCAGCAGGCAGTTGGCCCGTTGCATCGTGCCGAGCAGCGCCGAATTCTGCGTCTTGGCCTCAGTCACCAACAGCTCACCAGTCTCGGGGTCGCGCAAAACCGTGGCGCGATCGAAGAAGCGTCGGTCCTGGCGCTTTTTCACGCCGTGTGTGAGCGTCGCCTGTTGCACGGGACGCGCGCCCTCGGCAAAGCCGCGCATCTTGCGAATCGCCGGACGGGCGAGCATCTCAAAGCCCACATACGCCGCGGCCGGATTGCCTGAAAGCCCCAGGTAGGGCTTACCCCCGAGCAGGCCAAACGTGATGGCCTTACCCGGACGCATCGAGATGCGATCGAACAGCACCTCGCCCTCGCGCTTGACCAGCGCCGTCACATAGTCGTAGTCGCCCGCAGAGGCGCCACCGCTCGTAATGACAAAATCGCACTCCTGCACGGCACGATGAACGAGCTCGGCGATTGCCTGCTCATCATCAGACGCGATGCCGTAGAACGCGGGCTCGGCGCCGGCATCGAGCGCCTCGGCCATCAGCGCCGAGGAGTTGGAGTCGCGAATCTGCCCGCGCGCCGGCACGTTACTCGGTGCGACCAGCTCCGTGCCCAGCGAGATGATGCCCACACGTGGGGCAGCGTGCACCTTCACGCTCGCGTATCCGGCGCTTGCCAGCAGACCCGCGCCCGCCGGAGCCACGACCTCGCCGGCGTGCATCACAACATCGCCGGCATGGGCCTCCTCGGCGGCAGAGCGAACGTTCTCCCCCACCTTGGCCGGCGCCGAGAAGCGAACGTGCGAACCCTCGTTGCCATCGCCGTCGAGCACCTCGACGATCTCGTATTTCACCACGGCGTCGGCGCCCTCGGGCACCGGCGCGCCTGTCATAATGCGGACCGTCTCGCCCACGCCGATTGTGCCCTCAAACACATGGCCCGCTGCCTCGTGCCCCACGACGGAGAGCGTCACCGGAGTGTCAGCGGTGACCGCAGCAAGGTCGACGGCGCGCACGGCATACCCGTCCATGGCGCTGTTGGCAAACGGCGAAATGTCGATATCGGCCACAGCATCCTCGGCCAAGGGAAAACCAGCCGCCTGCCACACGGGAATCTCGACCAGGTCGGTCGGAGCAACGTTCGACAGAACAATCGACCGTGCGTCCTCCAGCGGAATGAGTTTCTCTGCCATATGCACCTCTTAATGCCACGGCGCACAACAGGGGCGCCAATTCTTTATGCTTGTCTCAGTATAATCCCCCGACGCACGACCGCGACTCGGCCTGTACCCGCAAATACACCTGTCGGTTGCAGGCCGCGAAACAGAATGGAAACCAACCCACCGGCTCGTCGCGTTTACCGCGTTTTATAATGCTTGCGTTGCAACCTAAAAGAGGAACGTATGGCTCATAACGACAAACCTGAAAGCGCAAACGAGGCGCAGGATCATTCCCAGCCGCTCGACGACGGCGGCCTTTTCTCCCTGAACGACGTCATCACGGCAGGCAGGCATCAACTTACCCGCTCCGAGCATCTCTTGGCTGCCGACACGCGCCGCAACGCCCGCAACCTACTCGCGAGCGCTAAGTTGCTCGCACTCGTCGTCATCGTCTCGCTCGCCATGGGCGTTACCGCTTGGGCGTTTTTGGCCTCGCTGAATATCGCGACCGACTATCGCGAGCACCATGCGTGGATTTACGCGCTGCTTCCCGTTGTGGGCATGGCCACCGCGTGGGTCTACAAAAACCACGGCCTTGCCGCCAAGCGCGGCAACAACCTGGTCATTGACTCCGCCCTGGGCACACGCCTCATCCATATGCGCATGGCCGTCCTCACGTTTGTGTGCTCCACGCTCACGCACCTCACCGGCGGATCGGCCGGTCGCGAGGGAGCCGCGGTGCAGATTGGCGGCACCATCGCCAGCAACATCTCGAGCCTCACCCACCTCAAAAAGCATGATCACCACGACCTCATGCTCGCCGGCATCTCGTCGGCCTTTGGCGCCGTATTCGGCTCGCCCCTTGCCGGAGCTTTCTTTGGCATGGAGATGTGCTTTATCGGCAAGATCGACTACACCGCGGGGATCTACTGCCTGGTCGCCTCGATTACCGGCTACTTTACATCACTCGCCCTGGGTACCGAGTACGAAGCGAATGTCATCGCCAACGTCCCCGACATGACACCACGGACGATCGTCATCGTTGTTATCAGCGCCATTACCTTCGGTCTCACCGCACGTCTCTTTGCCTGGTCGGTTCGAACCGTCAAGAGCCTGTACGGTCGCTTTATCACCAATTACCTCGTTCGCGCACTTATAGGCGCACTCGTGGTTTTGGCCGCCTATGCCCTCCTCGACGCCTGGAACTACGCCGGCCTTTCCACGTGGCTTTCCGGCGCCGGATTTGCCGGCAACACCACCCTGGCGGACGCAGCCATCAAGTTGGTCGTCACAGCGCTTACCCTGGGCGCGGGCTTCCAAGGCGGCGAGGTCACTCCCCTGTTTGGCATCGGTGCGGCGCTCGGCGGCTGGATCGGTTGCCTCGTCGGAATCGACCCCAGCTTTCTGGCAGCGCTGGGTATGCTCGGCGTGTTCTGCGCCGGCCTCAACGTGCCCATCACCACCTGCATGATGGCCATCGATCTGTTCCACGGCACGGCCGCCGGGTTCTTTGTCATCGTGGCCTTTATCAGCTATCTCGCCGGCGGCCACCGCGGCGTGTACCCCGCCCAGCGCATCATCTCACCCAAGCGCCGCTCGCTTATTGTGGACGAGGGCGGCACGGTGGCAGAGGCTATCGAGCGCCACAACGACCTGATAGAGTAGACGTTAGTATTCGCCGTGCAGCCACAATCGGGAGCAATTCGACCCGAGCGAGACCGCACCGTCACGTCATACGCCGGGAGTCACCCCATGCACGGAACTGATTTTGGTCGCACGCTCATCATCGCCAACCCCGCCGCCCAATCGGATGCGGCGCGCGAGGTCGCTGAGCGCCTGCAGCGCTTTTTGGACATGACTGCACGCGCATCCCAGTTTGACCTGGTGCTGACCGAACGCATGGGACACGCCAAGGAACTTGCCACACGGGCCCAAGGATACCGCACGGTTATCGCACTCGGCGGCGACGGCGTGATCCACGAGGTCGTCAACGGCTTGATGGCGCAAGAAGAGGCGGTCCGGCCCGCCCTTGCCGTCCTGCCCGTGGGCTCCGGCAACGATTTTGCCCAGACGCTCGGCATCGACGATTTCTCCGGCAAGGACTTTGGCGCGCTGCTCACCTGCGAGCTGCAGCGTCAGGACATCGGGCGCATTCGCTCGTGGAGCCCTGCGAGCGGCAGCGGCGAGGCTGCCGTTGAGTACTACGACCAGACGCTCTCCGTCGGTATTGACGCCGCCATCGGCCTGGGCACCACCGAGCTGCGCAAAAAGACGGGCCTCGCCGGCGCTCCGCTCTACACCCTCTCGGGTCTGGAGCAGTTTGGCCTGCGCTATCGAAACTACCCCATGACCATCAGCTTTGACGGCGCGCCCACCGAACGCGTGCGGGCGATTATCATGGCCATCCAGCTGGGGCCCACCTATGGCTCTGGCTATCGCATCTGTCCCAACGCCGACCCGTGCGACGGCATGCTCGACGTTTGCTACGCCTGTGGCCCCGTCCCCCGTGCGGTCGCCCTGCCCATGTTCCTTTCGGCCAAGGACGGCCACCATACTAAGCTGCCGCCGGTTCGCATGCGTCGTTGCCGTCATGCCGAGCTCACGTTCGAGGAGCCCGACTACCCCATTCAGGCCGACGGCGAGCCCGTCGTCGCCTCGCGCATCGAGGTGGACATTCTTCCCGCCGTTCTCGAGGTCTGGCACCCAACCCGCTAACCCCACCTAAGTTGCGGTGAAATAGGGACTGTTTATGCAGCAAAAGCCGCAAAACAGTCCCTATTTCACCGCAACTTATTAAGAAGATCATTCCTCCCCGCCCGGCTTGCGACGGTTGGCCTTTTTAATCGCGTTGAAGTGCTTGTCGTTAAGCCTGCGCTGGCGCGATCGCTGAGGCACCTTGGTCTTGACGCGTCGGCGCGGTGGACGCCCGCGACGCTCAAGCTCTGCCCTCAGCTTACGCAGACAGCAGCTGCGATTCTGAAACTGACTGCGGCTCTCACGCGCCGTCACGACAATCCCCGTGGGCCCATGCTTCATGCGCACCGCCGAGTCCGTCGTGTTCACGCCCTGTCCGCCCGGACCTGTCGCGCGAAACACCTGCACCTCGCAATCGCGCGCCAACTCCTCGACCGACATCTCGGCATAGCGCGCATACTCGCGCCATCCCATCTTGTTCTCATCCATATCAGCACCTCCCCTCATACAAAAAATGTGACAAAGGGACAGTCCCTTTGTCACATCGCATACCAATCGTTTGTGTTGCGCGCTTAGGCGAAGGTGATCTCGCCGTTCTCGCAGTCCATTTCGGCGATACGAGCCAGGCTCTCAACGCGGAAGCCGCGCTCGCGGAGCTTATCGCCACCGCCCTGGAAACCCTTCTCCACGGCAATGCCAATGCCGGCAACCTCGGCGCCCGCAGCCTCACAGATCTTAATAAGGCCCTCAAGCGCGCAACCGTTGGCCAGGAAGTCGTCGATAATCAGGACCTTATCGCCCTCGGACAGGAAACGCTTACCCACGATGACCGGGTACTCCTTCTGCTTGGTAAAGGAATAGATGGTCGTGGCATACTGCTCGCCGTCAAGGTTGATGGACTGTGCCTTCTTGGCAAAGACTACCGGCACGCCTCCAAAATGCTGGGCTGCGATGCAAGCCATGCCAATGCCCGAAGCCTCGATCGTCAGAATCTTGTTGATCTCGACACCCTCGAACAGACGGGCCCACTCGGCACCCATGTGGTCGAACAGCTCAACGTCGCACTGGTGGTTGAGGAAGGCATCAACCTTAAGGACGTTACCGGCCTTTACGATGCCGTCATGGCGAATACGATCCTCAAGCTCCTGCATGGCGCAACCCCTTCTCGCGGCAACGATACCGCGCGATTAATAAACGTTGTTCGATAGTCTACCACGGACCGACCCCCGCCCGCCCCACAAGCCGCATCGCACCATAAAGCTGCAAGACCAGTAGATAGGCCCGATTCGTGGCAAGCCTGCCACCACAAGCTAATGGCGGGCGCGCATCCTCACCAAACGCACCATAGCGAGCGCAAAGCCCACAGCGGCCACAGCCATGAGCACGTAGAACACCGAGCGAAAGCCGAACAGGAACACATCCGGACGTCCTGCAACAAAACTGGTCACGGCCTCGCCCATCGCCACACTCATCTGCCCATACAAGATATTCGATGCCACCGTAATGCCGAGTGCCATGCCGGCGTAGCGCGCCAAACTGCCCAAGCTGCCCGCAAAGCCGAGCGCCTCGCGCGGAGCCGAGCCCATATACAGCGAGTTATTGGGGCTCTGGAAAATCGACGTGCCGCACGACATAAACGCGGCACAGCACACGATCACAGGGATGGAAGAGTGCTCGTCGAGCGTGCTTACCGCAAAGAGACCGCACACGTACACGCCCAGGCCGACCGCCGTGGGGCCCTCGCAGCCAACACGGTCCGAAACCGTACCCGAAAGCGGGCCGATAAAGGCATTCACCATCGGCAGCGCCAAAAAGAGCAGTCCGGAAATATCGGAACCAAAGCCGTGGGCGTCCTGAAAATAGAACGGCAGAATAAACTCGGATGCGCCAATGCCAACGAACACGATGAGCATACAGGCAAGGTTGATGGTGAAGGCCGAATTTGCAAAGCAGCGACGCGCGGCCTCCGCCAACGACATGGGGCGCTCGCCGGCCTCCGGCCTAACATGCGGCAGTGTGTAAAGCCCCACGATAAACGAGATGACGCCAATGGGCAGGTTGATGAGGAAGATGCTCTCCCAAGGAAAGCTTGCCACCAGCATACCGCCGAGCACGGGGCCACACATCATGCCGAGGGCCACGAAGGTCGCGAGAATACCCATAGCACGACCGCGCTCACGCGCCGGAAACGACTCGGTGATGATACCCATGTTGTTGGCCATAGCCGCCGCGCAGCCGACGCCCTGAACAATGCGCGCCAGGATAAGAACCTCGAGCGAGGCCGAAAGGCCACACAGCAGCGAACCGACCGTAAAGACGATTACGCCCAGCTGGAACACATTCACCTTGCCGCGCACGTCACCCAGACGGCCAAACGGCAACATAGCCACGCACGTCGCAAGCAGATACACCGAGCTCACCAGCTGAATGCGATCGAGGCCCACACCCAGCTCCTTTTGCATCACGGGCAGCGCCACGGTCACGACGGTCGAATCCAGACACACCATAAACGTCATGATGAGCACGGTAAACAGAATCGCCCACTTGTTCTTGCCATGGGTGTCGCCCTCTAGGGCAATGTGCTCGCGGCGCAGCTGCTCTGCAGTTTTCTCCATATCCATCCTTTCGAGTGGCCCAACGCAAAAAACGGGGCCCCGATCGCCTGCAAACAGCCGCGATTGGGGTCCCGCCTACGGAATCGGAACGAAAGGTCGCCGAAGCTTTCTGTCAGCATCGGCACCTTGTACGGAGCTAGCCTAGCACTGCTCGAGTGCCTGCTCAAGGTCGGCAATCAGATCGGCCGTGTCCTCGAGGCCGCACGACAGGCGCACCATGTCGGCGGAGATGCCACAGGCGATGAGCTCCTCATCGTTCATCTGACGATGCGTGGCATTAGCGGGATGCAGGCAGCAAGTGCGGGCGTCGGCCACGTGCGTGGCGATCTGGGCGAGCTTGAGGCTCTTCATAAAGGTCTCGGCCGCCGCGCGACCACCGTTAAAGCCAAAGCTCACAACGCCGCAGGTACCGTTGGGCATGTACTTCTGAGCCATGTCATAGTACTTATCGCCCTCCAGACCCGGATAGCTCACGAAGCGCACCTTGGGATGGCTCTGCAGGAACTTGGCAACGGCCAGGCCGTTCTCACAATGACGCGGCATGCGCACATGAAGGCTCTCGAGCGAGCTGTTCAGGAAGAAGGCCGCCTGCGGGTTCTGCATGGGACCAAGATCGCGCATGAGCTGCGCGGTGGCCTTGGTAATGAAGGCGCCCTCGCGACCGAACTTCTCGGCATACGTCACGCCGTGGTAGCTCTCGTCGGGCGTGGTGAGACCCGGGAACTTGTCCGCATGAGCCATCCAGTCAAACTGACCGTGGTCGACGATCACGCCGCCGAGGTAGGCAGCATGGCCATCCATGTACTTGGTGGTGGAGTGCGTAACGATGTCTGCGCCCCACTCAAAGGGACGGCACATCACGGGCGTCGGGAAGGTATTGTCGACCATCAGCGGCACGCCGTGGTCATGTGCGGCCTTGGCAAAGCGCTCAATATCGAGCACGGCAAGGGCGGGGTTGGCGATCGTCTCGCCAAAGACGAGCTTGGTATTGGGCTCAAAGGCTGCCTCGAGCTCCTCGTCGGTGCAGTCGGGGGCAACGAACGTGCAGGTCAAACCCATGCGCTCCATGGTATGTGCGAGCAGGTTGTAGGTACCGCCGTAGATGGCAGAGCTCGCGACCACGTGATCGCCGGCACCGGCCACGTTAAAGATCGCGAGGAAATTCGCCGCCATGCCCGAGCTCGTGAGCATCGCGGCAGTGCCGCCCTCCATCTCGCAGATCTTGGCGGCAACCAAATCGCACGTGGGGTTCTGCAGACGGCTGTAGAAATAGCCCGACTCCTCTAGGTCAAACAGCTTGCCCATGTGCTCCGACGTGTCGTACTTCCACGTGGTGGACTGGTAGATGGGCACCTGGCGCGGCTCCGCATCTCCCGGATGATAGCCGCCCTGAACACATGTGGTACCGATGGTCTGCTCGCTCATATCTTGCTCCCTTGCCTGGGTTACGTTTTATTCGGTTCACGATACCGCTACCCTGCACCCCTCTCAACCCATCCCCAAGGTAGGTTATGAGACAAATTGATCCGGGGCATTTATCTCAAGCCTTGGACATTTGCTCGATAGATAAAAATGAGGCATCCATGAAGCTCTCGATGATTACATGCACCGTCACGGGTACCATAGGCGAGTACACCGTAACCAAGGAGACAACGATGAAGCAAATCGATACGGCCCAGCTCGACATCACCGCCTGTCAGGCTCAGGCTGCCGAATACCACGCCCGTGGCTTTAACTGCGCCCAGGCCGTCGCCTGCACGCTCGCGCCTGCCGTCGGACTCGACCCCCAGGTCGCCTTTACCCTCACCGAGGGCTTTGGTGCCGGCATGGGCGGCATGACCGAAACCTGCGGCGCCATCTCGGGCGCCGTGGCCATCATGAGCTTCGTGATGAGCGACGGCATGGAAAACCCCAAGACCAAAGGCCAGACCTACAAGCTGTCGCGTGAAATTGCCAAGCGTTTTGGCGAGAAGAATACGACGACCGTCTGCGGCACGCTCAAGGGCATCGGATCGGATAAGGGTCCGCTCCGCAGCTGCCCCGGTTGCATCGACGATGCCGTCGAGATCGCCTGCGATGTGCTAAAGCAGCTCACCGAGTAAACGGCATCAACATAAAACGACGGCCGGCACGCTTGGGATCCATCCAAAAGCACGCCGGCCGTCGCCGTCAGAACTCGGCAAATTCGGGAGCGCCGACCTCGATCTCCTCGCGTCCCGCCATAAGCTCGCGCATCTTGGCGCAAAATGGCTCCTGCTCCCCCGCCTTAAATACCAAGTGAAGTGTAACGGTATCCGCGTAATCGGTATCCGAAACCTTGGCACCCGAATCCTGTGCCAAGCGAAGCACCTGCTCATACTGCGGATAGGCCACATGCACGTCAACCGGCACGACACTCGTCATCTCGACGATCTGCCCGGCCTCCTGAGCCGCGGCCACCGCCGCCTGCGTTGCCGCAGTATAGGCGCGCACCAAGCCACCAGGCCCCAACAGCGTGCCACCAAAATAGCGCGTCACCACGCAGCAAACATTTTTGAGCCCCGCACCGCGCAGCACCTCGAGCGTCGGCATGCCGCTCGTGCGGCTCGGCTCACCATCATCGCTCTGGCGCTCGCGCCCATCGACCAAAATCCACGCGGGAACATTGTGTCGAGCGTCGTAATGACGCTTGCGAACCATCTCGATAAAGGCATTCGCCTCATCCTCGGACTCAATATGGACCAGCTGGGCAATAAACCGGCTCTTGCGGTCCACAAACTCGCCCGAAGCCTCAATATTCGATTGCAGAGTAAAATAGCTGTCCAACAAAGCCCCTCAAACACAAGCAAAGCAACAAACAGCCTCAATAATACGGCAAAGACAGCACCGTTGCCCTCGCCAACAAGAGCGGAAACGCCAATGATGCCGCCACCAACAGCGAGAACCCGTCAGCGCGAGCAAGGTGCCTTGAAAGACGAGGGCATTGACCTTATGGTCATGCCCGAAGGCTTGAAAGGCAGATTGCCGCGCTGACGGGTTCGCAGCGTCAACAAAGTGCCGAGTGGGCTTGTAAGCCGGGTTCTGTCGTGAACGGTCATTTATCTTGTCTGCACGTTACCATGCAGCTCCACGCACGCTACCCGAACGCGGACCGGGCCGGCCCATAGCGTTCCTATTCGCGCTTGCTCCGGATGGGGCTTGCCAAGCCGCCGTGTTGCCACGACGCTGGTGGTCTCTTACACCACCGTTTCAGCTTTTCCCTTTACGCCTTGCGGCGCAGGTGGGAGTCTTCTTTTCTGCGGCGCTTTCCGTCGGATCACTCCGCCCGGCCGTTAGCCGGCATCCCGCCCTCTGGAGCCCGGACTTTCCTCACGCGTGCTGCAAGCAGCACATCGCGCGACCGTCTGGCCCACTCAGCAGTGCAAGAGTGTAGCACACCGTTGCCGCAGGCAATGGCACAACACAAGCGTTCGACACGATAAACCAAGAACCGCGCTATGCAGTACAATAGAGTCGTCGATGGGCAACGTCGTCAGTCGAGACACGATCGCGCTCCGCACCCCTCCGTCTACTCGGTGCGTTCCCGCCTCCTCCCCGAGGCGGGATGTCGGCATTTTTTCATGCACCGACAACCCAATAGCAAGCAGACAGACCGGACAGCATTGCGCACGGGCAGCATCGCGTACCTCAGCAGCAAATGCAAAAAGGGACCCGTCCATTGCGGACGGACCCCTTAAAACAAGTGATCGTCAAACCGATTTACTCGGCGTCGGTCTCCTCGTCCTTCTTCTCGGAAGGCAGCGGGGTAACCTCGATCTCGACGCCCAGAGTCTCAGCAGCAGACTTCATGGACAGGGAGATACGACGACGGTCGAGGTCGATCTCCATGACCTTGACCTGAACCTTGTCGCCCACGTGGGTGACCTGAGAAGGCTGATCGACGTGCTTGTTGGCCATCTCGGAGATGTGCACCAGGCCCTCGATGCCCTCGCCCAGGTCGACGAAAGCGCCGAACGGGACAAGCTTGGTCACAGTGCCC
Source organism: uncultured Collinsella sp. (assembly GCA_958452935.1). Lineage (GTDB taxonomy): Bacteria > Actinomycetota > Coriobacteriia > Coriobacteriales > Coriobacteriaceae > Collinsella. Next base: position 23,740 of record CAUDVX010000009.1, read on the forward strand.
TCGACGATAGCGCCGACGGGGTACTTCTTGACCAGTGCGCGCCACGGATCCTCGGTGGTCTGCTTGAGACCCAGGGAGATGCGCTCGCGGTTGAGATCGACGTCGAGAACCTCGACCTCGACCTCCTGGCCGACCTTGACAACCTCGGAAGGATGGTTGACGTGGTTCCAGGAGAGCTCGGAGATGTGGATGAGGCCGTCGATACCGCCGAGGTCGACAAAGGCGCCGAAGTCGACGATGGAGGAAACGGTGCCCTGGAGACGCATGCCGGACTTGAGCTTGGACAGGATCTCGGAGCGCTCGGCCTTACGGGACTCCTCGAGCACGACGCGACGGGAGAGGACGACGTTGTTGCGGTTGCGGTCCATCTCGATGACGCGGGCCTCGATGCGGGTGCCCATGTAGGAGGTGAGGTCCTTGACACGACGGAGGTCGACGAGGGAAGCGGGCAGGAAGCCACGCAGGCCGATGTCGAGAATCAGGCCGCCCTTGACAACCTCGATAACCTCGCCCTCGACGTTCTCGCCGGAGTTGAACTTCTCCTCGATGCGGTTCCAAGCACGCTCGTACTCGGCACGCTTCTTGGACAGGACCAGACGACCGTCCTTGTCCTCCTTCTGGAGAACCAGAGCCTCGATGGGATCACCGAGTGCAACGATGTCTGCAGGGTTAGCGTCCTTGCGGATGGACAGCTCGCGGACCGGGATAACGCCCTCGGACTTGAATCCGATGTCAACGAGCACCTCGTCATGCTCGATCTTAACGACAGTGCCGTTAACGAGATCGCCCTCATCAAAGTCGGTAATCGTACCGTCGATGAGGTTGTTCATCTCCTCCTCGTTGACATCGTCAAGAGAGAAAATGGACGAGTTCTGAATCTCACTCAAAGGTGGACCCCTTTCGAACTACGGGGCCCCGATTGCTAGGACCTACAGAAGGGTGCGACAAGCACACAACGTTTAGGAACACTCGGGAGCCGACAGATACTAATGTGACGCTTATGCAATCACGTTCGTATAGGTTACGGGGAAATGGGTTCGATTTCAAGCGTGAACTGCGATTTTTTACTCGTGTGGAGACTTTTTCGTAATCTTATGGACAGCTGTCTCCACAACTTGACGATAAGCAGTTTGCCCATACGCCTTTGAGGTAAAGTATCCGGAGCCAACGATTCTAGAACGATTTATCGAGAAAGGTGCCCGCGTGCTCAAAGCAGTCGTTTTCGATATGGACGAGACGCTTCTTAGCATCAACCTCAACGCATTCATCCTTCGGTATTTTAAGGATGTCTCGTCGATGCTCGCGGACATCGGGCGACGCAGCCGCGGTGGCACGATGGCGCGCCTCGGCACCATCTTGGTCGACCTCAACGCCAACCGCCGCAGCGGCACGGACAATCGCACTAATCTTGAGTTTTACCAAGAAGAGGTTGAGCGCCGGTGCGGCATCTGCCTCTCCGATCCCCTCATCTACGAGGCGTTTACCTACTATGACCGCGAAGTTCTTCCGCACAAGAACGACGATGTCATTAACGCCCACGCCATGCCCGGCGCACACGCCGCGCTTCAGGCCGTACAGGATGCAGGGCTGCGTTGCGCGCTCTTTACCAACCCCAGCTTTCCGCAGGGGGCCATCGAGTGCCGCATGGGTTGGGGCGACCTGGCCGACGCCCCCTTTGAGCTCGTCACGCACATGGGAAACACCACCCGCTGCAAGCCTGATACCACCTACTATCTAGAGCAGCTTCAGGTGATGGGGCTCGAGCCGCACGAGGTCCTCATGGTGGGCAACGACCCCAAGCGCGACTTCCCCAGCCCCGCCTGCGGCATTCAAACCGCCTATGTCGGCCAGGGAAAACCCGGCCGAGCCACCTGGCGCGGAACCATGGAAGACTTCGCCCGCGACTTTAACGCCGTAATCGAAGCCTACTACGAGCACCAAGTGACCGATGCACTAAGCTAGTCTCCAAATCCGGAATGGGGCAAACATCAGGTACGTTTGTCCCATGCTTCGTTACGTGGGCAACGGCTTGAGGGCAAGATGCGACGGCGCGGTGTCTTAGGCCGTGATCATTTTGACACGCTCACCGATTTTGGCGTCGCGTTTGTCGGAGATGACAGTAAAGCCCTCCAAATCGCGCACCTTTACATTTGAAAACACGTGGAACTTGGAACTATCGGCGAGCACGTAACTCGTCTGGGCGTTCTGCATCACGATGCGCTTTTTGATGGCCTCGGGATAACCCGGCGTCATGATGCCGCGGTCCTCGTCCACCGCGTTGACGCCTATAAACGCCCGGTCAAAATACAGCTCACGCAACGTGTTCTCCACCATTGGCCCGGTCAGTGAGCAGGTGACGGGATTGAAGTCGCCGCCAATAACCACTACCTTGGCCGCGAGATCGCCCGTAAAGCGACATGCATAGCCATTGGTGGTGTAGATGGTTACCGGCTTATCAACGAGTATGCCCAGGAGGGCCGTCGCAGTGGTACCAGAATCGACATAGACTGTCTCGCCGTCCTCGACCTCCGCCGCCGCGCGGCGCGCGATCAGGTCTTTCTCGCTACTCCGCTGCGCGCCCTTTTCAAAGACACTCGCCTCGTGAGCCGCAGAATGCAGCTTGACCGCACCGCCGGTCAGATACTCGATGCTCCCCCGCTTCTCGAGCTCCTTGAGGTCGCGGCGCAGCGTAGACATCGACACGTCGGGCATAAAGGCCGCGAGCTCGTCGATCTTGAGCAGGTCGGCCTCCCTAAGCTTGTTAAGAATCAGTTCATGGCGCTCATACGGAATCATCGGCGTTCCTTCCTTTTCATCTATTTTCAAAGTTTAACCTAATTAAGCCAAGCAAAAGCAAAAAGGGTCGCTGCCATATAAGCAGCGACCCTTTATCAGATGGAGGTCGGTCTTGGCCTTGAGCTCATGACGCAGGGTCTCAAAGCGAGATTAGGCGAGTTGATCGTCCTTACCAGTAAAGATGTAGCCGAGCACGCCGGCAACAACAGCCGAAATAGCCATGCCGATCATGGCGAAGGCGAAGTTCATCGGGTCGGAGGAGACGAAGGCGGGGAACGTGGTGACGGAGCCAAAGACAAAGGCAGTAGTGACGACCTTGAAGAGGCCGAGGAACGCACCGCCGCAGGCACCGCCGATGATCTGAGCCAGGAAGAGCTTCTTGTTCTTGACGAGCATGCCAAAGAGCGTGGGCTCGATGATGGCAGAGAGGCAGATGGTCACAGCGCCGGTCATGGCAAAGCTCTTGAGCTTCTGGTCGCGGGCCTTGAGGAAGACGCCGAGGGCGCAACCGATAACGGCAAAGTTGCAGGCAAAGGTGGCCGGGCAAATGTAGTCGAAACCGTTGGAGGCAATATTGTTAATCATGATGGGGTTAACGGCCCAGTGAATACCCATCGAGACGAGCACGGACCAGCCGCCGCCCACCAGGATGCCAGCAAGCACGTTGGAGCGGGCGATGAGCCAGTTGACCACGAAGGCGATGCCCTCGCCGGCATAGACGCCCAAGGGACCGATCACGAGCACGGTGGCGGGAACCATGATGATCAGCGAGACCGCGGGGAGCACGACGAGCTTAAGGGTCTCGGGCACATGCTCATCCAGGAACTTATAGAGGAACGAGTAAACCCAGATGGCGATGATGGCCGGGATAACGGTGGAGTTGTAGCTCATAAGCACCACGGGAATGCCGAAGAACTCGCTCATGGCGCCGTTGCCCGCATCGCCCATCAAGCCGATAAAGTCGGGATAGAGCAAACAGGCGCAGATCAGGGCCGACAGATACGGGCTCGCACCAAAGCGTTTGCCCGATGAGAAGCCCAGAAGCACCGGCAGGAAGTAGAACACGCTCATCGAGAGGGTGTAGAGGATGGTGTAGGTGCCCGTGCCCTCGGTGATAAGGCCAAGCTGAACCGCAAGGATCAGCAGGCCGCGGAGGATACCGGAGCCGGCCATGGCGGGCAGCAGCGGAGCAAAGACGCCCGAGATGGCGGAGAAGATCTTAAGACGATGCCCTCGTCAGAGGAGGCGCTTGTGGAGACCTCGGCGCCCGAACCCTTGACGAGCGGCTCGAACTTCTCGTAGAGCTTGGGCACCTCGGTGCCGATCAGCACCTGGTACTGGCCGGCAGAGTTGACGGTGTTGACCACGCCGTCAACCTCCTTGACGGCCGCGTCGTCGCACCTGGAATCGTCGCGCAGGTTCAGGCGAAGACGGGTGGCGCAGTGTGTCATGCCCGAGATATTCTCGGGGCCGCCCACGGCGGCAAGAATGCCCTTGGCAGTAGCTTCCCAATCGCGTTTCATAAAATGATTACCTCCCCATCGCACAGAAGAGCTCGCGCACGAGCGTGGCCGCTTCGAGCGCATCGTTTGCGTCGATTGCGGACTGGATTTTTTCATGGCCCACGCTTTCCAGGGCGTCATTCATAAGCTTCATCATAGCGAGGTTATGAGCGCACTCCCCTTCAGCATCCTCGATAATCGGGAACGTATCGAAGTAGATGGCGTGGTCAAAGGCGTATTTCTTGAGATAGAAAAGCATTTCGAGCGTCTTGACAGGCGTAGCCATGCCGATCATGAGCCCGTCGTCCATCACGCCGTAACCATCGTTGAGGTGAATGCCGTAGAGCTTGCCGGCGCGGCCGAAGATATCGGTAGCCATCGCGGGGTTCTCGTGCTTCATGAGCATATGACAGTAATCGAGCGTGACACCCAAATTCTCGCGGTCCACCGCGTTGAGGATCATGCCGGTGAGGCCCATCGTGTCGATATAGGCGTAGCTGCGCTCCTCATAGGGCTTGTACTCGATGGAGATATGCAGGTCGGGTGCATAGTCGCAGACCGCCTGGAACGCCTTAACGAGGTTGTCAAACACGCGGCTGTAGTCGATCTGGAAGCTGTAGTCAAAGCCATCGTGACCGAGCCAGATCGTCACGGTATCTCCGCCGCAGGCGCGACAGTAGTCGCAGGCCTCATAGCAAAGCTTAAGCGCCTCCCCAGCGAGCGCGGGATCCTGGTTGCCCAGGTCACCATTGATGAAGTCGCTGCGAAAGCGAAGGGCCGTGCCGTTGAGCTTGAGATTGTGCGCGTCGAGCTTGGCCTTCATCTCCTCGGCGGGGATGCCTGCCACATGCTCGGGGTAGTTAAGGTCCACATGGGTGAGGCCGACACGCTGGAATTGATCGAAGACGTGGTCGATGTTCTTCTCACCGGTTCGGTAGTAAGAGTTGATACGGGTTGCGAATTTCATAGCTAAGCTGCCTTTCCTGTAAGGAAACGTTCAAGTGGGAAGCCCCGACCGTTGCGCGCATTTGGACAGGCGCCTCTTCCGCAACTACAGTCTATTGCAACTATTTCTCATCTGCAATCATTATTTTTCATTCTTATTCATATAATTTCATAGTTATTGCATAGTGAACCGGCTTTTACCTGCACTTTAGTTGATGAATACATCTGACACTCGTTGAAACTTTATGATTCTCCTTGATTTCAACTACCGTTTACCTCCGAATATCAACCATTCACCGGCAAAAAAAGCACCTGCCCACTATGCAGGCAGGTGCTTTACAGCCACAAGCACGACGGCTTCAACAGGAAAAATGCAGTATCTCAGAGCCCCTAGCAGTCGACGACGGTTTTGCCGATCATGATGTTGAGGATCTCGACGTCGGTATCCTTCATGCCCACACGGCCCACATAGCCCATGCTGGCGATCGTCTGCTCAACGGTATCCTGAATGAGGCCCTCGCCGGCGCGGAAGCCGCGGCCCTGCATGGCCATATCGTGGCCCAGAATCGCAGCATCGACGGCGGCGGAAATCTTGGCGGCACAGCTTGCCTTGGCCCCATCGCACACGATACCGCCCACGTTGCCGAGCGTGTTCGAAACCGTCGCGCCAATCTGCTCGCGCGTGCCACCGCACAGCCAGGTAATGGCAGCACCGGCACCGCACGCAGCGCAAATAGCGCCACAAAACGCCGAGAGCGCACCAATATAGCTCTTGATATGCACGGCAATCAGATCGGACAGCATCACGGCGCGAACCAGGCGCTCATGGTCGCAGCGTAGGTACTCGGCATACTCCATAACGGGCAAGGCGCAGGTAATGCCCTGATTGCCCGAGCCGCACACGATGGCGACCGGCAGCGCACAGCCGTTCATGCGGGCGTCGGACCCGGCGGCCGCACGGGCACGGGCACGGCAGGCGACGTCATCGGCGCGAGCGCCCAACAGCGTACGGCCAACCTCGGCGCCCCAAGCGTGCGCCAGGCCCTCGGCACTGATCGCGCCGTTCAGCTCAATCTGACGCTCAACGGCAGCGCGGGCGCTCTCGATGTCGCCGCCCTCGATAAAGTCGATAATGGACTCGATCGACATGGGCGTGTCGGCGCTATCTGCCACACGCTCGGCCACGACGCGCTCGGCGCAGGCGGCACACTCCCCCGCCGACTTGCCGCATACCGGAATACCGTCGAGCGTATGGCACGTGACGTTGGTGTGGTGGTCGGTAATCTCGACGACCGCGGTATGGCCTCCAGCCGTGGCAGTCACCTTGATGTAGAGGTTGGGCACACCCTCGACAAGCGATACATCGCAGTAGCCGGCGTCGGCGAGGAGTTCGGCCACGCGAGCACGGTCTTCATCGTTAACGCTCTCGAGCACCTCGAGAGCGCTCTTGGCGTCGCCGCCCACGGCACCCAGCACGGCCGCAGCCTCAATACCGTGCATTCCGCCCGAGTTGGGCACGGTCACGCTCTTGACGTTCTTGATGATGTTGCCCGAGCAGGCAACATCCATATGATCGGGTTCGCAACCAAGCGTCTGGCTCGCCAACGCCGCTGCATAGGCAACGGCAATGGGCTCGGTGCAGCCGAGTGCACAGACAAGCTCGTGGTTCAAAACATCGCAAAACGCGGCATCACGAAGGGAATCGGTAGGCATAGGTATCTCCTACTTGTATAACGGACAGGGCTCTCGAAAATAATTAGCTCTTTTATTTGATAACAATGCATCAAAAACCGCAACCATGGTTCCGGCGGACGGTGCTCGAGCACAAATTGGCGGCATCATTCATGAGAAGCCGATCTTGTTGCATGCTAAAGCGTTTGACCAAAAAACGCCCGAGCGTTTATGCAAGAGTCGCGCTATCATGCAGTCGAACGCGGTAAACACCTTTAGCATTTGCGCCGCACAGACCAGAGAGGAACCATCCATGAAGATCGGTATCGGTAACGACCACGCCGCCGTCGAGCTCAAGAACATCATCTCCGAGCACCTGAAGGAGCGCGGCTGCGAGGTCGTGAACTTTGGCACCGACACCTCCGAGAGCTTTGACTACCCCATCGCCGGCTACAAGGTAGGTAAGGCCGTTGCCAACGGCGACGTCGACCTGGGCATCCTCATCTGTGGCACCGGTGTCGGGATTAGCCTAGCTGCCAACAAGGTCGAGGGCGTACGCGCCGTCGTGTGCTCCGAGCCCTTCAGCGCCAAGCTCTCCCGCATGCACAACAACACCAACGTGCTCGCCTTTGGTGCCCGTGTCGTGGGCTCCGAGCTCGCCAAGATGATCGTCGACGAGTGGCTCGACGCCGAGTTTGAGGGCGGCCGCCACGAGCGTCGCGTCAATCTCCTCAACGAGATCGACCAGACCCGTGGACTCAAGGTCGTCGACGAAGCCTAAACTACTCAGTACCACAAGCTAACAGCAGGGGCCCGCTTGGAACACATATCCGAGCGGGCCCCTTCATAGATATTGGAATAAAAAGGGCGCCGCGGATGGAATTCCGCGGCGCCAAAGCCACACGCTAACAGCTTTAAGGAGTCAAAGCTGGTTTAGCCAAAGAAGCGCTTGATCTCGATCTCGGCGTTCTCCAGGCAGTCGGAGCCGTGGATAACGTTGGCGTTGACATCGACAGCGAAGTCGCCGCGAATGGTGCCGGGGGCAGCATCAAGCGGGTTGGTAGCGCCCATAAGGGTGCGCATCTTGGAGACAGCGGAGAGACCGGAAACGACCATCTTGACGACCGGGCCGCTCGTCATAAAGTCGCAGAGACCGCCAAAGAAGGGCTTGTCGGCCAGATGGGCGTAGTGCTCCTCGACGGTAGCGCGCTCGAGCGTGGTCATCTCCATGCGCTCGATGACAAGACCGCTGCGCTCGATGCGGGCAACAATCTCGCCGATCTTGCGGTCGCGCACGGCGTCGGGCTTAATCATGATGAAGGTCTTCTCGATAGCCATAAGGTAGCCTTTCAAGTAGGTTCGCGCGTGCCCAAGTCCCATTCCGGCACCCGCCTGGACTGCATCGTAACAGAGTTTTAGCTGCAGTTAAACAAAAAGCTGTTTATTGAAACGTTGCAATTTATTGAAGCGTTCCATATGTGTCACTTCTGTTTCGAAGCCCGAATAGGGTACCATCCGACCGCCCATCAACCGCATCGAACAGAGCAGGCGGTCGGTTGCCGCCCGCGAACGTAACCCCTTCACAACCTGCCCAAAGGTCCTACAGAAGTTCTCGACAAGCCCCTCCCCCATAGCAACAAAATACGGGCACCCACATCAGCAGGTGCCCGTTAAACAAAAAATGATTTATCAATACATGGCAAAAACGGCTTCAGCCAAACCTCTACTTTGCCCCGTGACCCATCTCGACGACCTTGGTCAGCGATCCAAACACGCCCTCGTCGGCCACGAGCTGTGCCTCGGCACGCTGCAGCTGCACGGCAACGGCGACAGGAGCGGTGCCGCCCTCGGTCGTGCGCGCGGCGACAATCGACGGAATGTCGAGCGCCTCGGTAATGTCGCGCTCAAAAAGCGGGCTTGCCTCCTGGAACACCTCAAACGGCAGATCCTCAAGATTGCAGCCGCGCTTCTCGCACATCAGGACCAGATGTCCCACCACGGCATGTGCCTCGCGGAACGGCAGGCCACGCTTGGCCAGGTAATCGGCAACATCGGTAGCGGCAAGGTGCCCCACGCCGCACTCGCGCGCCATGGCATCCTCGTTGACGGTCAAGGTCGAAATCATGCCAGCCATAACCGGCAGACACTGCATGAGCGTATGGGCGGTATCGAGCGCGCCCTCCTTGTCCTCCTGCAAGTCCTTGTTATAAGCAAGCGGCAGGCCCTTCATGGTCACGAGCAGCTGCACCAGGTTGCCATAGACTCGGCCGCTCTTGCCGCGGATAAGCTCGGCAAAGTCGGGATTCTTCTTCTGCGGCATGATAGACGAGCCGGTGGAGTACGAGTCGGAAAGCGTGACAAAGCCAAATTCGGAGCTCGACCACAGCACGATCTCCTCGGAAAGACGCGACAGGTGCATGGCCATGACGGAGCCGGCGTAATGCAGATCGAGTAGGAAATCACGGTCGGAAACCGCATCGAGCGAGTTGGGAATCACGCCCGCAAAGCCAAGTTCAGCAGCCGTCATCTGGCGATCGAGCGGATAGCTCGTACCGGCAAGCGCGGCAGCACCCAGCGGGCAGTTGTCGGCGGCATCAAAGGCGGCCTTCAGGCGTGTAAAGTCGCGCGCGAACATCCAGGAATACGCCAGCAGATGATGCGACAGCAGCACGGGCTGAGCATGCTGCATGTGCGTGTAGCCCGGCAGAATCACCTTGTCGTACTTCTTGGCCGCATCCACCAGCACATGGCGCAGCTCAAGATTGGCCTCCATGAGCTCCTTGGCCAGCGCCTTGACGCCCAGGCGCGTATCGGTCGCCACCTGGTCGTTGCGCGAACGTCCGGTATGCAAGCGCTTGCCAGCCTCGCCGATGCGACGCGTCAGCTCGCTCTCGATGGACATATGAATGTCCTCGTCGTTGATGTCGAAGGTGAAGTTGCCGGCATCGATATCCTGTTCGATTCCGGTCAGGCCCTCGGCTATCGCTTGCTCGTCCTCGGCACTGATGATGCCCTGGGCCGCCAGCATCTTGGCATGCGCCTTAGAGCCGGCGATATCCTGCTTATAGAGTTGTTTGTCGACCGGCAGCGACGCGCCAAACTCCTGCGTGACCTCGGCCACGCCCGCCTCAAAACGACCGCCCCAAAGAGCCATGGAACCGTCTCCTTTCTCCAAATACCAAAACAAGCGCCCAAAGCAATGCGCTCTGTCGCTAAAGCGATTTATCAACCGCTAGTTTTGCATATTCCTCACCGTGCGCGAGGCCATATAGCTAATTTGCAAAGAAGTGACGCACCATGCACTTGGCGCCCAACGTCTCCCTCCGGATGTTGCCCTGTGAACCGTCGATCCAGGCCTTCAGGCCCATAGGGACGTCCTCGACCTTTGCAGCATCGAGCTCGGGCGCGAGGGCAAGTAAAGCATGCGCGATGACATTGAACATAATGGATACTCCTCATATATATAGGCGCAAGGCCGACAAATTGATAGAAAGAGCCCCGCCGGACAACCCCGGCGGGGCTCGGACTCAGCCGCAGTCGCGGCGTCATATATGCGGGCGGAACGTAGGGGCCACCGATGTTAAGAAGTGTCAGCAAGCATAACGAAAGGTAGGGACCCCGTGCGCCCGTTTTGTATCACGCGGATGGGCCGCGCGGATACCAAGGGAAGGAAAAGCCTTAGGCCTGGGCGGCGGCAGAGCTGGGACCCTGGACCTTTGCCCACGTCTTGAGCGACAGCGTATCGATCTCGATAAAGCCGGCGCTGGCCTTCTCGTCAAACGTGGTGTCGCGGTCGTAGGTAGCCAGACCGTAGTCGTAGAGGCTGAAGGGGCTCTTGCGGCCGACGACATGGCAGTTGCCCTTAAAGAACTTCAGGCGGACGGTGCCGGTCACGAACTTCTGGGTGTCGGCCATAAAGGCGTCGAGCGCGTTCTTGAGCGGGCTGTACCACTGGCCGTTATACACGGCGGTGGCCCAATCCTGCTCGAGCTTGATCTTGGTCTTGAGCAAGTCGCCCTCGACGCAAATGTCCTCGAGCGCCTTGTGGGCGGTGATGAGCGTCAGGGCGCCGGGAACCTCATAGCACTCGCGACTCTTGAGGCCCACCAGACGGTCCTCAACCAGGTCGAGACGGCCAAAGCCGTTGTCGCCCGAAATCTTGTTGAGGGCGATGACGATCTCGGAGAGCTTCATCTTCTTGCCGTCGACGGCGACGGGCTTGCCGGCCTCAAACTCAATCTCGGTATACGTCGGGGTGTCGGGCGTGTCCTCGGGATTCTTGGTCATAACCCAGGCGTCGTCGAGAGGCTCGTTCCAGGGATCCTCCAGGTGGCCGCACTCAATAGCACGACCCCACAGGTTGTCGTCGATGGAATAGGGGTTGTCGTTGGCACCCTCGGGAACCGGCACGTTGTGGGCGTGGGCATAGGCGACCTCGTCGGGACGGCACTTCAGATCCCACTCGCGAACCGGGGCGATAACCTTGAGCTCGGGGTCGAGGGCCTTGACGGCAGCCTCAAAACGAACCTGGTCGTTACCCTTGCCGGTGCAGCCGTGGGCGACGTAGGTCGCGCCAAACTCGTGAGCGACCTCGACAAGCTTCTTGGCGAGCAGCGGGCGAGACAGGGCGGAAAGCAGCGGATACTTGTTCTCGTACATGGAGTTTGCGGCGATGGCCTTAGTCAAGAACTCATCGGAGAACTCGTCGCGCAGGTCGAGCACCTGGCAATCGAGAACGCCCAGGTCGAGGGCCTTCTGCTTCTTGGCGTCCAGGCCGGTCTCCTCCTGGCCCACGTTGCCGCAGACACAAACGACATCGAGATTCTTCTCGTCCTGGAGCCACTTGACACATACGGATGTATCAAGACCACCGGAATATGCGAGAACGACTTTTTCCTTGCTCATGGCTGTTTCCTTTCGCCCTTGGTAGCTAGTTAGAACATCGGTCAGTTGCAAGTCATTTCAAGGTCATATACCGTGAAATATCAGGTTAAATAGCAAAAATCAGCACATACATGCCCTAGAAACATGCAGCAATGTCGTGCTAAAACCCAACGACCTCAAAATGACTCTGTTGAGGCAATTCGCCCCATGCGGACAGAGACGATTGTTATCGTCGTCGGGAAATTGCGCGCTGGCGTCGGATGGCATTGTCTGCAGTAGTGATGATCTTTACGAACTGCATCTGCCTCTCCTTTCACCTATCGCCGGGCGCAATTCAAATATCGTAAACGGTACCTTTTTCTCGGTAAGCGGCTATTTTGCCGTCTCCGTTTTCGATGTTCGCTATATTACGCTAAAGTGCCCGCAGCACAAGCGACAAATTCAAATTTCTGAAAAGTTTTTTCATTACTTTGTGAAGCGTGGTGCAAATACGCTCCGTTCCTGCGAAAATACGCCTGACTACGAGTTGATGGTTATAACATCTGAAACAATTTCGAAACGAAAGGCTCGCTTTTATGCAAACTTACGAATCGGACGCCAATATCGGAAACATTAAGCTCATCGCCGTCGACATGGACAAAACGCTGCTGACCGACGAGCGCGTGTTGCCGCAGGGTCTTGATGAGCGCTTGGACAAGCTCGCCGACGCCGGCATCGTATTCTGCCCCGCTAGCGGACGTCCAGCCCCCAAGCTCGAGGAGATGTTCGAGGACATCAAGAACCGCCTCGCCTTTTGTCCCGACAACGGAGCGTGCGTAATCTATCGCGGCAGTTATATCTATAAGAGCAATATCGACGTGGAGCTGTACCAGCAGGTCTTGAGCCGTGCCTCGGAGGATCCTCGCGCCGTTCCCGTCCTGTGCTGCTTCGACGAGTTCTACGTGCTTGCCCGCGACCATCAATACCACGACGAGATCAGCGTCTACTACAACACAATCAACTACGTCGACAGCTTTGAGGGCATTGATTTCGAGTCCAACAAGATTTCGGTCTTCTTCCCCGGCTACGACGCCGAGCCCGCATTCCGCGAGACCTATAGCCCCGAGTTCTCGGACAAGCTCTACGTCACCAACGCCGGGCGCGAGTGGATCGACTTTATGAACCTGGGTGTCGACAAGGGCGCCGGCGTCGCGCACCTGTGCGAGCACCTGGGCATCGATATCGCCGATGCCGCTGCCGTGGGTGATACGTACAATGACATCCCCATGCTTGAGCGCGTCGGACACAGCTTTATCGTGGACAACGCCGAGGAGCATATGAATGCGCATGCTAAGTGGCGCATTCCGAGCAACAACGACGGGGGCGTACTGACGCTCATCGACGCCATCTTGGCGGCTCGGTAGCCGTCCCATCGGGCCTGGCCGGGCGGCACGGGATAACTTTTCGCTCGGTCAGGTCCTGCGCAAGACGAAAGCCACATTAAGTGGCTTTCTTTGCGTGCGGAATCTACGAAAAGTTATCCCGTGCCGCCCGGCCAGGCCCTAGGTTTACTTACCTGCCGCCTAGATGGCGTCTTGGTGTCTAGATACTTGGCTGATTTTTTTGGAATGAAGGGGGCTCCTTGTTGGCAAGGAGCCCCCTTCTGCTTTTGGTTACTTTGGGTTTGTTGGTGCTTCTTTATTTGGCATCGGCCCAGGTTATGCCGGTGCTGGCTTCGGCGATCAACGGTACGCGGAGGTCTACTACGTGCTCCATGACGTCTTGGACCATGGCGGTCAGGCGCTCGACTTCGTCGACGGGACACTCAAAGTCCAGTTCGTCGTGTACCTGCAGGATCATGTGGGCGGCAAAGCCCTCTTCTTCCAGACGGCGGCTCACACGGGCCATCGCAATCTTGATGATGTCCGCTGCGGTGCCCTGCATGGGGTGGTTCATGGCCGTGCGCTCACCAAAGCCGCGGAGTTGCGGGTTTTTGGCCTTGAGCTCGGGAATATGGCGTCTGCGGCCATACATGGTCTCGGCATAGCCCGTCTGCTTGGCGCGCGCCACCACATTGTCGAGGAACGTGCGCACGCCCGGGTAGGCCTCGTAGTAGCGGTCGATCATGTCGCGCGCCTCGGCCATCGAGATATGCAGCGACTGCGACAGACCGTAGGCCTGCTGGCCGTACACGATGCCAAAGTTCACGGCCTTGGCGCGGCTGCGCAGGTCGGGAGTCACCTCGGACACCGGCACGCCAAACACGCGCGCCGCCGTCTCGGCGTGGAAGTCCTCGCCTTCGTTAAAGGCGCGCACCAGGTGCTCGTCACCCGAGAGATGCGCGAGCAGGCGCAGCTCGATCTGCGAGTAGTCCACCGCCAAAAAGACGCTGCCCTCGCCCGCCGAAAACGCCGTCTTGACGGTACGCCCCAGCTCCGAGCGCGTCGGAATGTTCTGCAGGTTCGGGTCGCTCGAAGACAGACGCCCCGTCGCGGTGATGGTCTGGTTGTACGTGGTGTGCACACGACCGTCGCCACGACGCAGCGGACCTAGCGTGTCCAGATAGGTCGACTTAATCTTGGACTTCTCACGCCAGTCCAAAATCAGGCGCACGATCTCGTGGTCGCGGGCAAGGTCGCTCAGCACCTTGGCGTTGGTCGAATAATAGCCGCGCTTGGTCTTTTTGAGGCCCTTGGTCGGAAGCCCCATAACATCAAACAGCACATGCGACAGCTGCATGGGACTGCCAATATTAAAGGTCTCGTCACCCGCCAGGTCGCGAATGCTGCGCTCGACCCCGGCAATCTGGGTCGCCAGGCCCTCGGACAGACTGTGCAGGCGGTCGGGGTCCACAAGCATGCCCGCGCGCTCCATCTTGGTAAGCACCGGCACAAGCGGCATCTCGATGCCATCGAACACGTTGGCGGCGTTCTCGCGGGCCATGCGGTCACGCAACGGCGCGACCAGCGCCAGCGTCAAGGCCGCCGTGCGAGCGGCGGGCGCAGGAGCGTCCTCGCCGGCACCCTCTGCGCCGCGCGCCGCAGGCAGCGCCATCTGCAGATAGGTATCGGCCAGATACGCCTCATCGAACTCGGAGCGGTCGGAATCCAGCAGGTAGGCGGCAACCACGGTATCGAAGATGCGCGTGGAATCGGCAGACAGCGGGTCCATGAGCTCGGGCTCAGAGGAATCGATAGGCGAAAGCTCGTGCAGCAGCGCCTTCATATCCGGGCTCGCCACGCGGCCCTCCATAAACAGGCGCGCGAGCACGCCGGTAATCACGCCGTGGACGAAGTTAAAGCCCTCAACCTCAGCCGCCGCACCGCCGTCGCCCTCCTCGAGGGCGAACAGGCCCTTGGACGTCGCCAGCCACAGCGTGCGCGTCAGCCCAAAGAGCGCGCCCTCTTCCTTGTCGTCGTCCACCACGGCGGCGACCCACTCGCCGGCATCAATCGCGCGGGAGATTTCAGACGCAACGGCACCAAGCACGTCGGCATCGCCCGCGGCTGCGCGAACCATCGCAGGCATCTCAAACACACTGGAGGCAGCAGCAGCCCCGCCCTCGCCACCGATCAGCGCCAAGAAACGGTTCTGCATGGCGGTGATACCAAGCGTGCCCAGCGCCGCGGAAACCTCATCGGCAGAATACGCCGGGAAGGACGTCGCCTCAAAATCGAGCTCAACGGGCGCATCGGTGCGGATGGTCGCGACCTTGCGGCTCAACAGGGCATCGTCGATGTGCGCACGCAGGTTTTCGCCCATCTTGCCCTTGACCTCGTCGGCATGTGCGATGACCTCGTCCAGGCTACCGTACTGCGCAATGAGCGCGCTCGCCTTTTTGGGGCCGATGCCCGGCACGCCGGGGATGTTATCGGACGTGTCGCCCTTCAGACCGTAAAAATCGGGCACGAGCGCCGGCGTGATGCCGTGATACAGATCGTCCACGCTCTCGGGCGTCATAATCGCCACGTCGGACAGGCCCTTGCGGGTCGAGACCACGTTGACGTGCTCGGTCACGAGCTGATACATATCGCGATCACCGGTCACCAGCAGCATGTCACAGCCGGCTTGCTCGCCCAGGCGCGCCATAGTGCCCAGGATGTCATCGCCTTCCCAGCCCTCGGACTGCAAGATCGGCACGTTGAGCGCGGCGAGCAGCTCCTTAATCATGGGAAACTGCGCGTGCAGATCGGGGTCCATGGGCGGACGCTGGGCCTTGTACTGCGGCAGCATCTCCATGCGCACACGCGGCTTGCCCTTGTCAAACGCCACGACCACACCGTCGGGGTTAAAGGCGTCAATCATCTTGAGGAACATATTCAAAAAGCCAAAGATCGCGTTGGTGGGGCGACCGTCCGGCGCGTTCATGGTGGGCGGCACGGCGTGGAAGGCGCGATGCATGAGCGAGTTGCCGTCGATGACGGCAAAGGTACGGCGCTTGTCAGACATATTGAATACCTCGCTTTGGGCTGGGCACGGTTTGCTCACTCCAGTTTACACGCTCCCCGCCCCGCGGCCACCGCACATCAAGCTCCCCCGCCACCGCGCGCCCGCGCGTGATACGATGGCTCACGGTACATCAACCAGCACGATCGATCCGAAAGGAGCCTGCGTCATGGAGCGTCCCTGCGCATGGAAAAAGTACACGCCACAGCAAATCGAAGAGCTCGAGGAGCTTTGCCGCGGCTATAAGCAGTTTTTGAGCGAGAACAAGACCGAGCGCCTGTGCGTCAAGACCGGCATCAAGATGGCCGAGGAGGCGGGCTACGTCAATCTGGAGACCGTGATCGCCGAGGGCCGTGCGCTCAAGGCAGGCGACAAGGTGTACGCCGCCAACCACGGCAAGGACCTTATGCTCGTCAACCTGGGCACCGCCCCGCTCGAGCAGGGCTTTAACATCCTGGGCGCCCACGTGGACTCGCCGCGCCTGGACCTTAAGCAGAACCCCGCTTTCGAGGCCGGCGACATGGCCTATCTCGACACGCACTATTATGGCGGCGTCAAGAGCTACCACTGGGTGGCCTCCCCGCTTGCACTCGTGGGCGTCATCTGCAAAAAGGACGGCACCACCGTCGACATCAACATCGGCGACAAGGCCGACGACCCGGTCTTTACCATCTCCGACCTGCTGATTCACCTCTCGAGCGAGCAGATGGCCAAGCCCGCCAAGGACGCCGTCGACGCCGAGATCCTCGACGTGATCGTGGGCGGCCGCCCTGTCAAGTTTGACGAGGACGACAAGGACGCTCCCAAGGAGCCCGTCAAGCAGATGTTCCTGGACATCCTCAAGGAGCAGTATGACGTCGAGGAGGAGGACTTCCTCTCCGCCGAGATCGAGGTCGTGCCCGCCGGTCCCGCCCGCGACATGGGCCTCGACCGCTCCATGATTCTGGGCTATGGCCACGACGACCGTGTCTGCGCCTATCCGTCCATGCTCGCCCAGATCAACGTCGCCAACGTGGAGCGCACGAGCATCACACTCATCGTCGACAAAGAGGAGATCGGTTCCGTGGGTGCCACTGGCATGACAAGCCGCTTCTTCGAGAACACCGTCGCCGAGATCATGACGCTCGCCGGCGAGGATAGCCCGCTGGCCCTGCGCCGCGCGCTCGCCCGCAGCCGCATGCTTTCCTCCGACGTGTCCGCCGGCTTCGACCCGGGCTACGCCGGCAAGTTCGAGACCAAGAACGCCGCCTTCATGGGTCGCGGTCTGTGCTTCAACAAGTACACGGGCAGCCGCGGCAAGGGCGGTTCAAACGACGCCGACGCCGAGTACGTGGCCCTCGTCCGCGACATCATGGACGAGGCCGGCGTGGACTTCCAGACCTGCGAGCTCGGTCGCGTCAACGCGGGCGGCGGCGGCACCATCGCCTACATCATGGCCAAGTACGGCATGAACGTCATCGACTCCGGTGTTGCCGTCCTGTCCATGCACGCCCTGTGGGAGGTCGCCAACAAGGCCGATATCTACGAGGCCTATCGCGGCTACAAGGCCTTCCTCGAGCGCGCCTAACCAACCCTTCATCAGTTGCGGTGAAATACGAACTAAACTGGCCCATAAACGGCCAAAACAGACCGTATTCCACCGCAACTTCCTTTTTAGGCAAAGGAGAGTCCATGCTGCAGGTCATCATTTCGCCCGCCAAGCAGATGCGCGCGGCCCAAGTTGCTTTTGAAGTCCTGGGCATTCCACCTTTTGCGCAAGAGACGGCTCGCCTCCACCGCGCACTGCTAGATATCGAGCAGAATGAAGGCAGCGGCGGTCTGCAGGCGCTGTGGAACGTGAGTGACAGGCTGCTTACGACGTGCCTGGATACGCTTCACGAATTTATGCCCGTCCTGAGCGATGCCGACCTCGCCGATCCCGATATCGCGCGTCGAATCTCCCCTGCCGTCATGTCCTATCACGGCATTCAATACCAAAGCATGGCGCCCGAGGTCATGGATGCCGCACAGCTCGACTGGCTGCAAAACCATCTCTGGATCCTCTCGGGCCTTTACGGATGCGTGCGCCCCATTCATGCCGTTGAACCGTATAGGCTGGAGATGGGCGCGAAGCTTGCCGTCGACAATGCCCGAGACCTCTACGCGTTTTGGGGCGACAAGCTCGCACGGGCCATCGCTCCGGCGGGCTCCAACGCTACGATCGTCAACCTCGCCAGCGCGGAATACGCCAAAGCCGTTCTGCCCTGCCTCACCACCGACGCCACAGCCGTCACGTGCCTCTTTGGCGAGGGTATCCGCAACGGGAAGCCCATCCAACGGTCGACCGCCAGCAAAAAGGCGCGCGGCTCCATGGTGCGCTGGATGGCAGAAAACAAGCTCGAGGATGCAAGCGAACTTACCGCGTTCGACGTTGGTTATCGACACTTTCCCGAGCTTTCAAATAAAAATACTTTGGTCTTCCTGAACGAACAGGCCTTGTAGGACCACCGCTACTTTTAAATGTGCTGCCTAGGCACGGCGTCTATTCCGCCAAGCCGTCGGCTTTGGCAATTTCATTTGTCGAGCCGTCCTGATAGGTAATCTTGACATGCTCCACCTCGGACACCTGGACGCCCGACGGGGGCTCCAGGCGCCATTCCATCAGCGCGATATCCATCGTCGTGGGCACATCCCCTTTATCTTTGAGCTCGACTGACAGCGTCTTAAGCGACGCATCGAAGGTCACGCGCTCGATCTCTTCACCAGGAATGGAACCACCGCTCAGCTGCAGCTGGACAAATCCATCGCACGGATACCAATAGTCGCCGGGAGCTGCCACCGTGTTACCGCCAGAGACCTTCACCGTCATGATCGGTAGGCTATCATCAGCCTCGAACTCCCAGGCAGCGCCGCCGCGACCGCCAAACGTCCAGATACAAAAGGCAATCACCAGCACGGCAAGCACCGCAAAACCAATCGCGACAAGGCCATGGTGCGCACGGCTTTCCTCGGCCGATACATCCCATTGCGTCTCTCGATATAGATGCTTGTCTTCCATGTTCGCCTCCCCACAGGCACGCTCGTTGGCCCAATCGTACCCATTCAGGCTATACTTGAGCCCATGACATAACGGGGAGCTTGTAGGACAAGACGGCAGGCTGAGACTGGGCGCGCCCGCCCTGACCCGCAAACCTGATATGGGTAATGCCAACGAAGGGAGCCGTGCCAATGAGCACACAGACCGAGCCCAAGCTCGTCACGCAAATCGACTTCGCCCGCGCCGGGCAGATTACGCCGCAGATGAAGGAAGTCGCCGAGCGCGAGCATCGCGACCCCGAGTACATCCGCGAGCGTGTGGCCGACGGCCGCATCGCCATTCCCGCCAACATCGTGCACATCAAAAAGGGCATGCGCGCCTTTGGTGTCGGTGAGGGCCTGTCCACCAAGGTCAACGTCAACCTGGGCATCTCGGGCGACAAGGCCGATGCCGCCGAGGAATGGAAGAAGGTCAAGATCGCCGAGGACTTTGGCGCCGACGCCATCATGGACCTCTCCAACTCGGGCAAGACGCGCCAGTTCCGCCAGCAGCTCATCGACGAGACGCCGCTCATGGTGGGCACGGTGCCGATGTACGACGCCATCGGCTACATGGAAAAGCCGCTGGTCAAGCTGACCAAGGACGACCTGTTCGAGGTCGTGCGTGCGCATGCCGAGGACGGCGTGGACTTTATGACCATCCACTGCGGCATCAACAAGTCGGTCACCAAGACCTTTAAGGAGACCGGCCGCCTGATGAACATCGTGAGCCGCGGCGGCTCGCTGCTGTTTGGCTGGATGGAGGTCACCGGTAACGAGAACCCGTTCTATGAGTTCTACGACGAGTTGCTCGAAATCTGCCACGAGTACGACGTGACGATTTCGCTCGGCGACTCCTGCCGCCCGGGCTGCCTCTACGATTCCAACGATGCCACCGAGACCGCCGAGATGATCGAGCTGGGCAAGCTGTGCAAGCGCGCCTGGGCCGCCGGCGTCCAGGTTATGGTCGAGGGGCCGGGCCATATGGCGCTCGACGAGATCGCCGCCAACATGAAGCTGCAGAAGCGCCTGTGCCACAACGCCCCGTTCTATGTGCTGGGGCCGCTCGTGACCGATATCGGTGTGGGCTACGACCACATCACCGCCGCCATCGGTGGCGCCATCTCCGCGAGCTCCGGCGCCGACTTCCTGTGCTACGTGACACCGGCAGAGCACCTGTGCCTGCCCAACGCCCAGGATGTGCTCGACGGCCTCATGGCCACTAAGATTGCCGCGCACGCCGCCGATATCGCCAAGAAGGTACCACACGCCCGCGACATGGACGACAAGATGGGCCAGGCACGCCGCAAGCTCGACTGGGATGCCATGTGGAAGTGCGCTCTCGACCCGGTCACCGGCAAGAAGCGCTACGAGGAGTCCCCTGCCGCCACTGAGGGCACCTGCACCATGTGCGGCAAGATGTGCGCCGTCCGCACCGTTAACAAGGTGTTCGAGGGCACGACGATCGATCTTGGCATGGAGGACTAACTCGTCGCCGGAGCCGCAATCGGTAACAAGGTGTTCGTCAATTGTTGACGTGTGAACATTTGCTTGCGTTTGCGTAAAGATTGCACTACCCGCCCGGGTTCGGCATACAGCCGGCCCGGGCAACTTTATAATGCAGGCAGAAGACCCATTTGAATCCGACCGAACAAGGGAGCGAACATGGATCGTAGTAAGGTACCTGCCGTCCTGTCTATCGCAGGATCCGATTCCAGCGGCGGCGCCGGCATTCAGGCCGACATTAAGACCATCACGGCGCACCGTCTGTATGCCGAGACGGCCATCACCGCCATCACAGCGCAAAACACACTGGGCGTCACCGCCGTGCAGAATATCTCCCCCGATATCGTCGCTGCGCAAATTGACGCCGTCTTTGACGATATCCGCCCGAGCGCCGTCAAAATCGGCATGGTTTCGTCCACCGAGATTATCGAAGTTATCGCCGATCGCCTGAGCGCATGGAACGCAACCAACGTGGTCGTCGACCCCGTTATGGTCGCCACGTCGGGCGCTCGCCTCATTGCCGAGGATGCCGCCGAAGCGCTTACGCGTCGCCTGTTCCCGCTGGCGACCGTCATCACCCCCAACATTCCCGAGGCCATGGCGCTGCTCGACTACGAGGTCGATTCCGAGCGCACACAGCAAAACGCTGCCATGCTCCTCACCCGCCGCTTTGGCTGCGCGTCCCTCGTTAAAGGCGGGCATTTTGTCAACGAGGCCAACGATGTGCTCGCAGAGCCCGCGCCGCTCGATGACGAGGGCAACCACCTGGGTGATCCGCTCACCACGTGGTTCCGCCACAAGCGCATCGAGACCGGCAACACGCATGGCACCGGCTGCACGCTCTCATCCGCCATCGCCTGCGCGCTGGCCCAGGGCATGGAACTTGCCGACGCCATCAACGCCGGCAAGGCCTACCTAACCGGCGCTCTCGCCGCCGGCTTTGACATGGGCAAAGGCTCCGGCCCCGTCAACCACATGTGGCAGTATTAAGATTCGCAGCCCAAAACCGCCGCAAAGGCGACAGACACCTTTGCGGCGGCTCCCACAAACATCTCGATCTGTAACAGTTAGAGCCCATTTTTCGGCCCACCTGTTACAGATCGAGATATTCAAATTCCGCTGAGAAGACAATCTCGATCTGTAACAGTAACTCGGCAAAATCGACCCTAGATGTTACAGATCGAGACAAACGACCGATATCGACCTAAATAATCTCAATCTGTAACATCTAGCCCGTTTTCGGCCTTACAACTGTTACAGATCAAGACAAACAGACGACCCCAAGCCACCGCAAAGGTACCTTTGTGGTGGCTTGGGGTCGCGCTACTCACCGAGCATCTCTTTGAGCTTGGCTGCCACGGCATGTCCCAAGCTCTCATGGCTTTCGGGCATCATATGCAGATAGTCGATATCGCCCGGCTCGGCAAACTCGGCGGCATTCAAAAAGTCGCAGCCAAACTGCTCGGCCACGTGCGCATAGTACTCGCCAAAATGTTCAGATGCCTCAACGGAATGCTCGTCAAAGTCGGTCATATACACATCGGCGATCTGCGGCTTGATCTTGATAGGAGCCATCAGCAGAATGTGCGGACAAGGCGCAGCGTCGGTCCACGGAAACGCGCGGACGGCGCGAATCAGTGCCATGGCGCCACGGGCGATATCGGAAGCTGTCACGTTAAAGACCGTCTTACAGTCGTTGGTGCCCAGCATGATCACAATGGCGTCCAGCGGCTTATGGGCCTCGAGCAGCATCGGAAGCGCGCGAATGCCGTTGAGGTTAGTGTCCAGATGGCACATATCGTCGCGCACCGTCGTGCGGCCGTTGAGCCCCTCCTCAATCACATGCCAGCCCTCGCCCAGGTCACGCTGCGCCACGCCGCACCAGCGCACATCCTGCGCATAGCGCACCGCGGTGCCATCGCGCATACCAGCCGGATCATAGCCATAGGTATTGCTGTCACCAAAGCACAGAACGTTTTTCATCGTAAGCCCTTCCTTTAGTAAAAAGCCGACGGGAGCAGCCCTCCCGCCGGCTCGACCTATCTGTCGGCACGTACCGATTACAGGTACTTGCGCCAATCGTCATCGTCCTCATCGTCCTCGGCGGCAGCCTGGGCCTGCTCGGCGGCGCGAGCAGCCGCAGCGCGTGCGGCAACCTGGGCATAGGACTCCTCGTTGCGCTCGGGGAAGCTTGCCAGCACGTGCTCGAACTTGGCAAAATCCTCATCCCAGCGCGTAGAGGGCACGGCAAAGAACACCTGCTTGACCTTAAAGTCACCCGATGCGAGCTCCTCGCGGAAGAGCTCTGCCACGGCCTCGGCGTCAAAGCCGTTGTTGTCGCAGCCCCAAGCACCCAGTACGAGCTTCTCGCGACCCAGCTCATCGCAGACGGCAAGGACAAAGCGGATACGGTCGCGCAGGGCATCCAACAGGGCGTCGTCGCTCACGCGGTACTCCTGGCGGGCACGCCTGACGTTGGGTGCGGCGGCAACGATTACATCGGCGTATGCGTGCACGTGGTTGCGATCGAAGCGCACGGCGGGCACCACCAGCGCACGATTGCGGTACAGCTCGCAGTTGATGTTGCGGCGACGGTTCTCGCCGTACCACTTGCGCTGCTTGTCGAGCACGTTGTACAAGTACGAATCGGCGCAGAGCGTCGCCTCCTGGCCCAGGTAGCCCTGGATATAGCCGCCGCCCGGATTGGTAAACGAGGCAAAGGCAAGCACGGCCATATCGCAGAACTGCGCATAGCCGCGGCCGTTATCGAGGATTGCCTGCGTGGCGGAGGCATCAAGCACAGTGACCTCGGGCAGGACCGGAGCAGCCTCCTCCGCGGGCGCGGACTCAGCCTCGTCGGCCGACTCGGTGAACTCGGGTGCCACCTCGGACTCGACCGCAGTCTCCACCTCAGCGGCCTCCACCTCGGCAGTCTCAACCTCGGCAGCGTCAGCCTCCACAACCTCGGCAACCGGCTCCTCGGCAGCCGCAGCCGCTTGGGCCTTGGCCTTCATCGCCGCGACAAAACCGGCAGGCATACCATCGAACTCGCGCACGCCGGTAAGCGAACGCTCGATGTCCTTGGCGCAGGCCTCGGACACAGCCGCCACATGGCGCTCGGCGGCCTTGGCACGCGCCTCGCGCTTGGGATTGGGCTGACCCGCTCGGTTAGACCTACGGTTACGGTTCCTGTTGTCGACATCTGCCATACGTGGCCACCTTTCCTGTCGCTGCCGCTATCGACTTTTTCCCATCCATGATACCCCGCCACGCACAAAAAAGACGGCCCCGAAGGACCGCCTTTCGTATCGTTTTACCGTGTCCGGCAGGAAACGTCGCAACGCCGCGCTAGTCGCGACGACCGAGAATGTTCAGGATGCGCAGGAACACGTTGATAATGTCCACGAACAGATTGGACGCCATGAGCACCGCATTGGGCAGCGTGGGCGGCACCGTCGTGGCAACATAGGTGTCGTAGCCAATAAACCCGGCGAACACCACGATCACGATCAGATCGGTGATGGACTGCGAGACGCCCATGAACATCAGCACGATCTCGACCAGAATCGTGGCGAGCAGAATGCCAAAGCCGATGCCGTACACACGCTGGAAGAACTTGGGGAAGGTCACGCCCAGCGCACCGAAGACAAAGGTGATGGCGGCCGTGGCGATAAAAGCGGTGTTGATGGTGGGCAGGTCGTAGTTGGCAAGGCCAAACGACGCGGTCAGGCCAAAGGTGCTCGCAAAGATCACGTAACCCACGAGCGACAGACCCACGGACTGCTTGCCCGCAGCAGCCGACATCATGACGATGCCGACAATAGTCAGGATAAACGAGCCAAAGACCAGTGGCAGGGCGGCCCCGCTCATCATCATACGGGCAAACGCCATGGTGCTCGTAAAGTAAGCACCGGCGCCCATGGCGCAAAAGCCCAAGAAGATGAGGGCAGACATGGCGAGATTGTACGCACGCGGCGACATCTCCTTGGCGCGACTTGCGCCGGTCTCGATGGGGCCGTTCTGATAGCCCTGGATATCGTTCATACTTCGTCCTTTCAAAAAGCGCACGACAGCGCCGTAGATGACAAGATTCCTGTCATTGTACCCGAATGCCGTACGCCCTTACCTACGGCGCTCGCCCTCAAGCGTACGATCAAAGGCCCAGACCCACCAACGCATCACGTGCGCCTGCGAGCCGTCCGCCCGCTCGCGCGTCTGGTCCTCCAGATACAACTCGGTCGTGTGCCCGCCAAAACGCACCTTATATGTTGCCGTACGGATGCCGTGGACCATCAGGCCAAACCCAATGGTCGAGATAATTTCGTCGATCGTAAAACAACGGCCGTCGACCCAGCAGACGGTGACCGGCACGACCTGTCCGCCCGCGAGGATGCGAGCCACGACGTCCACATACTGCTTGTGCACGCGCCGAGTTTTGCCGTCTGTCTGTCGATATTCCATGCCCTCTATTATCGAACGCATGTTTGTATGTTGTAAAGCGAACAGACTGTGGTTTTGGGGTGTTGGGGCGCGCACACGTGTCCTCATGGCGTGTTAGCAAAAAGAATACCCGCGGTCAACAGGGCTAATATTCAATTTTAGTGCCAAAAAATTCACTTCTCCCATCAGAACTCGGTAAAGAAACCCACAGGAGGTGATACGATTTATCATGTTTTTGTAACGTGTCTGCAAACTTCGAGAAAGCCCATATATGGACGTAACGTTCTCAACCTTCCTCGGCCAAATTGTGTCGAACCCAGTCCTTGCCGTCACCGTGATTCTCGCGCTCGGCGCCATCTTCGTCAACGGATGGACCGACGCGCCCAACGCCATCGCGACCTGCGTCACTACGCGTTGCATGCCCGCCCGCGCCGCCATTCTCATGAGCGCCGCATTCAACTTCTTGGGCGTGCTCATCATGACGCACTTTAACGCGAGCGTCGCCAACACCATCTCACATATCGTCGACTTTGGCGGAAACAGCACCATGGCGCTTGCGTGCCTCTGCGCGGCTCTGTTCTCCATTGTCGTCTACGGTGCCACGGCATCGCGTTTTGGCATCCCCACCTCGCAAAGCCACAGTCTTATCGCCGGCCTGACCGGTGCCGCTATCGCCCTCGGCGGCGCGAACAGCGTCAACGTCCACGAGTGGATGAAGGTCATCTACGGCCTGGCGCTCTCCATCGGTCTGGGTTTTGTCATGGGCTGGATCCTGTGCAAACTCGTCTCGATTCTGTTTGCCGCCGCCAATAGGCGACGTGCAAACGTCTTCTTTAAATACGCTCAGATCGCGAGCGCTGCGGCCATGAGCTTTATGCATGGCGCGCAGGATGGACAGAAGTTCATCGGCGTGCTCTTTCTAGGCGTGGCCTTCGCCAACGGCCAGACCAGCGTCGGTGATGCCGGCATCCCCATCTGGATCATGTTGCTGTGCTCGGCCACCATGGGCATCGGCACCAGCGTGGGCGGCGAGCGCATCATCAAGTCCGTCGGCCAGAGCATGGTCAAGCTCGAGAAGTATCAGGGATTCTCCGCCGACCTCGCGGGCGCCGCGAATCTGCTGCTTGCCACCCTTACCGGTATCCCCGTGTCCTCCACCCACATCAAGACCTGCGCCATCATGGGCGTCGGTGCCGTCAAGCGCCTTTCGGCCATCAACTTCGGCGTGGTCAAGGACATGATGTTCACCTGGTTCTTCACCTTCCCCGCCTGCGGACTCATCAGCTTTGTCATGGCCAAGCTGTTCATGATGTTCATCTAGTCAAACCGAGCGTCCATCCGGACCGTAATACCTCGCCCACCCGACTTCGCCTCGAAAGGACCCACTCATGGCAAAGAAACCCGATTCGTTCTACTTTGACAACTACGTCGCCTGCGCCGACCTTGCCGTCCAGGCTGCCGAGCTGCTCACCCAGATTTTCGAGAACTTCGATCCTGCGAAGATTCACGATATGCTCGACAAGATGCACGCGATCGAGCATGCGGCCGATAAGAAGCACCATGAGCTTGAGGACGCTCTGCTCACGGCCTTTATCACCCCGCTTGAGCGCGAGGACCTGGACCTGATGAGCTGCTCGCTCGACACCGTGCTCGATCGTATCGAGGGCGTCGTGCAGCGCGTCTACTTCACCAACATCCAGAGCATCCATCCCGATGCCATCGTGATCGCCCACAAGGTGACCGACGCCTGCCGCGCCATGAAGGACCTGATGGTCGAGCTGCCCAACTACCGCAAGTCCAAGACCCTGCGCGAACTCGTCATCCAGATCAACACGATTGAGTCCGAGGCCGACGAGCTCTACATCAACGCTATGCGCAACCTGCACGTCAACGGCAAGGACCCGCTCGAGGTCATCGCCTGGCGTGACGTTTACGCCTTCCTGGAGTACTGCGCTGACTGCTGTGAGAATGTGGCTGATGTTGTGGATTCGATTGTCATGAAGAACAGTTAATTGGGGGTACGTGTCCCGGCGGTCGCGGGCCCGACCACTAATAACCTTTTTCACTCCGGCTGCAAGCAGAGTCGTTCAAAAGGGTATTAGTGGTCGGGCCCGCTCCCTTACGTACCACCATTGGAAACTTTGGCTGATACTTTGAAAGCGATGGGGCTTTTGTTGGCAGGGCCTTGGGGCCCGATTGGAAACTTTGGGACCGCCTTAAACGTTTGGCTGAATGTTGCTTTGGGTACCCTTTTGCTTAGTTTTGGGTTGTTTTATTAGCTTTGGAGGCTCGTATGGGGTATTTGGATTTGGCTCGGACTCGGTATTCTTGTCGTTCTTTTGAGGACCGTCCTGTTGAGCAGGCTGTGGTGGATGCTATTGTTGAGGCGGGGCGCATTGCTCCTTCTGCTTGTAATAATCATCCAACCCGTGTGATGGTGTTGGATACGCCTGAGCTTCTGGAGAAGGCTGCTGCTTGTCAGCCTCGGTTTGCTCGTGATGGGTCTATCTTTGGGGCTCCGCTTATCTTTCTTATTTGCAGCGTTACTGACGATGCTTGGGTGCGCCCTTATGACCAGATGAACTCCAGTGCCATCGACACCTCGATCGTCTGCGATCAGATGATGATGGAGGCCGAGGAGCAGGGCCTGGGTACGTGCTGGGTGTGCCATTTTAAGCCCGAGGTGGTCTGTGAGCAGTTCAGCCTGCCCGAGGGCATCTATCCCTATCACATGCTCGTCTGCGGCCATCCTGCCGACCATATCGCCGACCCCGAGCAACGCGAGGCCCGTACCATTCCCCTCCCCGACTTCCTCCTCAAGTAGATTTTTAGTACATGCCTTAAATCTACCTTTGACCGCTCACCGGTTCGCCGAGTTCTGTGCCCTCAAACGCAGGACTCGGCGTTTTGTTTTGCAGACTGCGTACAGCCACAAAAAAAGGACCCGCAAACTGCGGGCCCTTTCTAGGCGCTACATGATAGCTGGATGTTAGTCCAGGTCGTCGGCGGCGAAATTGTCAATCGGTGCGAAGGGATCGGCAACGGGGATAACCGGCTCGGCGACGGGCAGCGGCTCGGCAGCAGGAACGGTCACAGCCGGAGAAGCGGCGGAACCGACCGGCGTGGAAGCCATGAGATCGGACGGGAAGGAGTTCTGAGCATCGTCCATGAAGTGCTGGATGAGCTTGAGGTACTCGGCCTTGAACTCCTCGCGGGAAGCCTTAAGACGGTCGATCTCCTCAAGCTCGGCCTGCTTCTCGGTCAGGGCCTGGCGGATGACCTCGCGGGCCTTGGCGTCGGCCTCGTTGCGGATACGGTCGGCGTTCTCGTTGGCATCGTTGACGATGCCCTCGGCGGTCTGCTGGGCAGCAATCAGGGCAGCGGAAATCTGGCGCTCCTGAGCGGAGAAGTCGGGTGCAGGAGCGGCGACGGGCGCGGCAGGGACGGCCTGAGCGGCAGCATCCTGAGCCTGAACGAGCTGGGCCTGCGTATCGGCGAGCTGCTGCTCGGTGGCAGTCAGACGACCCTTAAGATCGACGATCTTGGCGAGCATGGCGTCGACCTCGGAGGACAGGGTCTCCAGGAAGACGTCGACCTCGGCGGGATCGTAGCCGCGCTTGGCCTCAGAGAAGGTCTGAGCCTGAATGTCAGCAGGGGTAATAGCCATAACAAGTTCTCCTTTATCTTCGCCTTGGCGCCGTGCGCCCGACGTGAGTTACTAAGCCAGTTTTATATGAGTATACCTATAAGAAGTTGCAGAACCAGCTTCTGCACCAACTGCAACGCAATAATCGCAACGACCGGTGAAAAATCGACGCCGCCCATGGGCGGAATAAACCGGCGGAACAAATTGAGCCACGGGCCGCACACGCTATCGAGAACAACGGCGATATCCTGTAGCAATCCGCCCTGTTTCATAGGGATCCACGTCATAAGGCAGTAGACAACGATGAGCGTGGAGTAGAAGTTGAACAGCGTATTGACCAGCTGGACAATGGTGTAGATGTTGATGAGAATCTCCTCGTCTTGTCTTTACTTAAGGTAGCCGTCGGCACGGAGCTTGTTGAGGTCCGAATCCTTGACCTCGCAACCGGCGGGCAGCACCATAAACACGCGATCGCCAACCTCTTTAACGGTGGCACCCAGGCCGCAGGCAAACCCGTAAGAGAAGTCCAGGACGCGCTTGGCGACCTCGGTACGAACGCCCACAAAAATCAGCGCGACAGGCTGCTTGGTGCGCACGCGGCGCACGACGGTCTCCACGTCGTCATAGCTCTCGGGGCGCAGGACATAGGCCGGCAGCTGCGGCGTAGCGTTGATGATGTTGCTCGCATACGCCGAGGCATCGCTCGGTGAGGGAGCAGGTGCGGGGGCAGCAGCGCGGGCACGCGTGCTCTCGGCGTAGCTCGACGGCGTGTCGTAGGCACCGGGACGATAACCGCCCGCAACCGTCTCCTGCGAGCGCGATGGCGGGTTGTAGGTCGTAGCATGGCGAGAATCGTCGCCGACCAGCTGACCGGAGCGCGTGTACACGGCCACCGACTCGGCCTCGCCGCGGCGCGTCTGACCCAACAGGCCGTTGCTCGGCTCATCCTGGGTGTAGAAGCCCTCGCCCGAGGCACCGCTGTAACCGTTGTTCTGGTAGCCGTCGTCATAGCCATCATCGTAGCCGTAGTCGTCGTCCTGACCATAACCCTGGTCGTAACCCTGCTGGCCGCCCAGGTGCATCTTATTTTTAATCTCGTCAAGGAAGCCCATGGTTGTGTCCTCTCGCGGTTTAGTGCAGGCGCTCTGATAATCAGTGCGCACTTCAGAGCCTTATTTTACTGCAAACTCCGGGCTAAATACTACCCTGCCCAGGCGAACGAGCGTAGAGCCTTCCTCAAGGGCAGGCTCAAAGTCCTCGCTCATGCCGCAGGAAAGTTCGGGCAGGCTCAGGTCGGAGTGCGTCGCCTCAAGCTCATCCCTTAGTTCGCGAAGTCCGGCAAAAGTGCGGCGCGCCACATTCTTATTCCCCCGGGGCGCCATAGTCATAAGGCCCTGCACACAAATTCCCTCAAGCTCCGCAAGCTCACCTGCGGCGTCTCGGACCTCGTCGGGCGAAAAGCCGCCCTTGGACTCCTCGCCGCTCACATTGACCTCGATCAGCACGCGCTGGGGGCCGGAGAGCTCGCCCGCCTCAATCTTGCGGACCGCACGGCTCGAGATGGCCTGAGCCAAATGCAGCGAGCTTACCGAATGAATCAGCTCGGCCGAGCCCAGAACCGCATTGATCTTGTTGGTCTGCAGGTTGCCGATCATATCGAAGCGCACCTCGGGTAGCTCCGGATGCTCTACGAGGCCCGCAAGCTTGCGAACGAGCTCCTGCGGGCGGTTCTCGGCAAAATGGCGATACCCCGCCTGAATAGCGGCAACGGTCTCATCAACGCCAACAGTCTTGGAGACGGCAATCAGGCGCGCGGCATCGTGGGGACGGCCCGCGCAATCGAGTGCTGCATAAAAACGTTCGAGAATCTGCTCGCGGCGAGCGCGTATCAAGTCCAAATAGTTATCCATTGCCAATCGCCTCCGCAGACAGCCAAACTAGTAGTCCCATGCTAACGCAAGAGCGCGGCCTCGCATGTGCAAGGCCGCGCTCACTTAGGTATTTACAATCTTTCGACGAACGGGGCCGCCCTACTCCTCGTCGTCCTCGGCGTCGTCCTCGTCCTCGAGGTGCTCGAGCAGGTAGCGGAGACCCTCGCTCACCTCGTTAGCGGGCACTTTGGCAACATAGTGTGCATCGACGGCAGGCCTCATGATGACACCCTCGCCCGAAGGCACGCGCATGCTCTCAAGCTCATCCTCGTCCGTACGGGCGATATCGCCGGCAGTCATACGCTGTCCGGTCAAAAGGAAGGTCAGACGGCAGGCGGCATCGATCGAAATCGAGGCGATACGATCGAGGTAGCGCGAGACCATGATGGCGCGGCGCAGGTCGTCATAGTTGCTGTCGTCGTCCATAAAATCGCCCGTGTCCATGCGGTTAAAGGTGCGGAAGAACTTCTCGTACGCCGCATGCACCGGCTCGTCCTCGCCGGCCAGGTTGCAGATGATGGACATGTCGTTGGTGACGAGCGCAGAAAGTGACGAACCCAGCACCTGGTAAACAGCCTCGGCCTCGGCCTCGACCGTAGCGACGAGTTCTTGGGGCAGCGAGATGTCGGCCTTGACCATGTGACGCGTGGCGCGGCAGACCTGGCGAACCTTATCGGTCATGCGCTGCAGGTTAAAGTCGACGTAGATGATCGTCTGCAGCAAGCGGAAGTCGGAGGCGACCGGCGACTGCGTAGCGATCAGGTTGTAGCACACGGCCTCCAAGTTGGCGCAGCGCGCATCGATCGAGAGCGTGCGCTTCTTGGTCTTGGTGGCGAGCTTGCGATCGTCGGTCACATAGGCCTTCACGGCGTCGTGAAGCGCCAGGTCTACAGCCTCGTAGATGCTCAGCATCTCGTGACGGGCTTCGATGAGCTGACGGGAAAACAGTTTGCGCATGGTTCACTCCAATCAGTTGGGTGCGGTCATGCCGCCCGCACAGTGAATACGCACCGGACCAGGTCCGATCGGCTTGGGACTAGTCGCACCGATCAGCCAAAGCGGCCGGTGATATAGTCTTCCGTCCGTGAATCCACCGGGCTGGTGAAGATCGCGTCGGTTTGACCATACTCGATGAGCGTGGCGGGCTCGCCGGCAACTTCCTGCAAGAAAAATGCGGTGTAGTCGCTAATACGAGCGGCCTGCTGCATAGAATGCGTGACGATGATGATCGTCATCTCGGGCGCCAGCTCGGCCATCAGATCCTCGACCTTGGAGACGGACGTGGGGTCGATGGCGGAGCAGGGCTCGTCCATCAGAAGGACATCGGGCTGCACCGCAAGCACACGCGCAATGCACAGACGCTGCTGCTGACCGCCCGAGAGCGCCAAACCGTCCTTGTTGAGCTGATTGGATACCTCTTTCCAGAGGTTGGCGCGCTTGAGCGATTCTTCCACGATGTCATCGAGGTCGCTTTTGCTAGTCACGCCCTGCAGACGAGGGCCAAAAGCGACATTCTCGTAGATGGATTTGGGAAACGGGTTGGGCTGCTGAAAGATCATGCCCACGCGGCGGCGAAGGTCGACCGGGTCGACGCCCTCGGCATAGATATCGTTGCCGTCGAGCGTCATGGTGCCCTCGACGCGGGTGCCCTCGATAAGGTCGTTCATACGGTTGATGCAGCGCAAAAACGTCGATTTGCCGCAGCCCGAAGGACCGATAAACGAGGTGATGGCGTTTTTGGCGATGTTGAGGTCGAGCCCCGTCAGCGCATGAAAGTCACCGTACCAAAAGTTGAAATCCTTGGCCGTGATGGCCGCTTGCTCCGGCGTGGGAGCGGACTGATAGACGGACATGGGACTCCTTAACTAGCGGCGTTTGCGCGACAGATAACGCGCAAACAGGTTGAAGGCCAGAATAATCGCCATCAGCAAAAGCGCAGTGCCGTAGGCTGCGTTCATGTTGATGCCGTCATTGGCAAGCAGATACAGGTGAACGGTCATGGGACGACCGGAATCGAGCGGCGAAATAGGCAGGTTGATGGCCTGACCCATGGTGTAGAGCACCACGGCGGTCTCGCCGATGGCGCGGCCGATGGCAAGCACGATGCCGGTGGCGATGCGGCCAAAAGCCGAAGGAAGCACGATCTTGGAGACGACCTGCCACTTGGTGGCACCCAGGCCATATGCACCCCAACGGATATAGCGCGGAACGGCGCGGATTGCCTCCTCGGTGGTACGCATGACAATAGGCAGCATCAGAAGTGCCAGCGCCAGGGCGGCCGAGACCATCGAAAGGCCCAGACCCATAGCCTCGACAAACAAGGCGTAGCCAAAGAGGCCCATAACGATGGAGGGCACCGAGGCCAGGGCATCGGCAGCATAGCGAATGATGTCGACGACCTTGCCCTGTTTGGCGTACTCGGCCAGATAGACCGCAGCCAGGACGGCAACCGGCGTGCAGATGAGCATGGCGAGCGCCGTCACGTAGATGGTCGAGACGATCGTGGGCCAAATGCCGCCCTCGGCGTTGACGCCCTGCGGCCAGCCGAAGATAAAGTCGAGCGAGATATGCGGCAGGCCGTTGATGACCACGTAGGCGATGATGGCGATCAGCACCAGCGTGGTGATATAGGCCGCGGCGCGAAACACGCCGAGCATGATCTTGTTGGACAGATCCTTGTTGATGCGGCCCTTCTTGCCATGGGAAAGGGCACGCTTGATGCGCTCACGCGACGAGGTCGTATCGACCGTCGTGTCAACGGAATCGGACATAGCCTACCCCCTCTTCTTGGAAATCAGGCGGACGATACCCACCAGTGCAGCGGAGATGATAAACAGGACAACGCCCATGCCAAACAGAGCCGAGCGGTGCAGGCCCGAGGAATAACTCATATCGAGCGCGATCTGACTCGTGAGCGTTGAGATAGGGCTCGAGATGCTATCCGGAATGACCGGGGCGTTGCCCACGACCATGAGCACGGCCATGGTCTCACCGATGGCGCGACCCATGCCCAAGACAATCGCATCGACGATACCCAACTTGGCTGCAGGCAGCACGACTTTGTAGATGGTCTGCCACTTGGTGGCACCCATGGCATAGGATGCCTCGCGAATGCCCATGGGAATGGAATTGAGGGCATCGATGGTGAGCGTGGTGATGGTGGGAACGATCATGATGGCGAGCACGAACCACGCCGTCAGCGCGCCAAAGCCAAGACCGCCGGTCAGCTGCGCGATAAACGGACGGATGATGACCATGCCAAAGAAGCCGTAGATGATGGAGGGGATGCCCGCCAGCAGGTCGACGGCGGGGCTGATGAGCCTGCGCACGCGCTTGCTGGCGATCTCGACCAGATACACAGCCGTGCCCACACCCAGGGGCACACCCATGGCGAGCGCACCGACAGTCACCAGACCAGAACCCGCCAGCAGCGACATAATGCCGTAGTGGCCCTCAGAGGGTGCCCATGTAAAGCTAAAGAAGTCCGCCAGGCCGATGTCGGTAAAGACCGGCAGCGCCGAGTACGTGGTAAAGACAAAAATCAGGATGACGGTGACGACCGCCAAGAACGCGCAGGCAAAGAAGATCCACTGCAGCGCCTTCTCCTTAAGATAGGTGCTGCGCGACACCAACGCCAACTCACGCTTTTTGGGCACCCGGGTCTCCTGCTCAATCTGGGGGGTTTCCTGTGCTTCCACGCTACTCACTCCCCTTTCCGTCGTTGGTGACGGGAATAAAGCCCGCCTCGCGAATCTGCTTGTCCATCTTTTCGGACGTCACATAGTCGATGTAATCCTGCGCCTGCTGCGAAGGCGTCCCCTTCACAAAGAAGTAAAGGTCACGCGAGATGGGATAGCCGCCACTTGCGACCGTCTTCTCGGATGCCTCGACATGGTTGACCGAAACGGCCTTGACCGAGGTCTTAGCGTTGAGGCTCTCGACAAAACCCAGCGAGATGTAGCCAATAGCGCCACGCGAGCGGGACACGACATCGCGTACCTGACCCGTACCCGAAAGAACAGCCGAGCGGCGATCGAACGGCGTGCCGTCCATCACGATAGTGCGGAAGGCCTCGCGCGTACCGGACGCCTCGTCGCGGTTGATAACCTGAATCTTCAGGTCCTCTCCGCCGACTTCTTTCCAGTTGGTGATCTTGCCGGCGTAAATATCGCGGAGCTGCTCGGTCGAGAGATTGTCGACCGGGTTGTCGTCGTTCACGATGACTGCAATGCCGTCGTGTGCGATTACGATCGGGGTCAGGCCCAAATCCTGCTCGTCGGCATTGAGGCCACGAGACGAACTAGCGATGTCGGCGGTGCCGGCGCTAACAGCTTCGATGCCAGCAGATGAGCCAAGGCCGGAGACGAGCACGTCGATGCCGGTCTCCTCTTTAAAGCCCTCGGCCGCGATCTCGGCAATGGGAAGGCACGTCGTAGAGCCGGCAACGGTGATGGAAGAGGTAGAAGATCCCGAGGAGCAGGCGCACAGCGTGAGCGTGAGCACTGCTGCACTCAGGACCGATGCGATCTTTCTCATAGCATCACGCCGATCGCAGCATGGCGCCCACAGGTGCCGCCCTCGTTGCGGTAGGAATAAAAGCGGTCGTTCTGACGAACGGTGGAAAGTTTGGTGTCCACAATACCGTTCACATCGACACCGGCATCCACCAGCGCCTCGCGAATGGCGGCGGAAAGATCGAGCATGCGAGAAGCAGTAGCATCGATGCACGAGAACTCGGCAGCAAAGCGATCCATAAGTTCTTGGGACACCTCATACTCGTCGCCCAGGATATGGGGCCCAATATAGGCAGAGATGTCCTCCGGCGTGCAGTCAGCCGCCTCACAAAGCGCCTGGCAGGCTTTGGCAGAAATACGCGCAATCGTGCCCTTCCAGCCAGAATGCACCACGGCAAAGCCGCCGGGAGCCACCAGCACCACGGGAACACAATCGGCAAAGCAGAGCATCACGGGCACCTCATGGGCCGTACAGACGAGGGCATCACAGCCCTCGGCAATCTGCTCACGAATGTTCTCGAGATCATCGGCACCGTTCGAGGTCACCGTCACGACGTGGTCACCATGTACTTGATTGGGCACGAGCAGATTATGCTCGCACTCAGCGGCGCCCATGGCTTCGAGCGCTCGACGACGATTTTCTTGAACGGCAAAGGGGTCATCGCCTACATGCGAGCCCAGATTGAGTGAGGAGTACGCATCTTCGGAAACACCGCCGGTGCGCTCGGTAAAGGCAAAACGAACATCGGTCGTCGAACCCTCCACCAACGTAACTCCATCATGGTCGACACGCGAAACGTTGTCCGCACGTGCTGCCATACTAAAGCCTCCTATTACAACAAGTACCGCGGCGTCGCCGCGCAGTCCGTGTTTATACGGCTGTCATACTTCTTTAAAAGGATACCCGCAGCGGTAGGGACCAAACGTAAAGGGAACGTAAGGAGATTGGAGGCTTTCGTTTACAAACGAGAAACAAAAAGGGCGCATCCATACGGACGCGCCCCTGTGCAAAACAATGCGAAGAACGACTTAGAAGCTGCCGCGCTTGAGGAAGTCGGGAAGCTCAAACTGATCGTTGCCAAAGTTGGGCAGCTCGGTACCGCCGACGTTGCGAGTCGGGGCAGCCTGAGCGGGGCTGGCAGCCGGAGCGGTGCGCTGCGGCTCAGCGGAAGCAGCGGCCTTGCTCTGGGACTGCTGAGCAGCGAAGAGCTCGTCCTGACGGTTGACGTTGGAGTCGGAGAAGCCCGTAGCGATAACGGTGATGCGCACCTGGTCGCCCAGGGACTCGTCAACAACGGTACCGAAGATGATGTTGGCCTCGGGGTCGACGGCA
Organism: uncultured Collinsella sp.; assembly: GCA_958452935.1. Classification (GTDB taxonomy): domain Bacteria; phylum Actinomycetota; class Coriobacteriia; order Coriobacteriales; family Coriobacteriaceae; genus Collinsella. Next base: position 60,387 of record CAUDVX010000009.1, read on the forward strand.
TTGGCGACAACGTCGGCGGCGTCGCTGATCTCCTGAATGCCCAGGTCCTTGGAGCCGGCGATGGAAAGCAGGACACGCGTGGCGCCATCGATGGAGCTCTCGAGCAGCGGACTGGAGATGGCCTGCTGGGCAGCGTCGACGGCACGGGTATCCCCAGAAGCGGTACCGATACCCATCATGGCGGTACCGGCCTGCTTCATGATGGTCTTAACATCG
>CAUDVX010000010.1 GCA_958452935.1 uncultured Collinsella sp.
ATCACAAGTAAGTAGACCTTACGGGTTGATTGAGAGGGGATGGGGTTTGTGCCCCGTCCCCTTTTTTGTTCTTGAGAGGAGATGCGTATGATCAAGGCAGTGCTGTTTGACATGGACGGCGTGCTGGTCGATACCGAGTGGTTCTACAACCGTCGCCGCGTGGCGTTTATGGAAGAGAAGGGGTTCCACTTTGACGAGATTCCCGATCTTTCGGGGTCTAACGAGCCTGCCATTTGGGAGGCGCTGGTGCCCGACGATGTTGAGCTGCGCGAGCGCCTGCGCGTGGAGTACAAGCAGGTCTACAGCCCGGACCACCCCGTTCCGTATGCCGAGCTGCTCAACAAGCAGACGGAGCCGGTGATGCGCGAGCTGCACGAGCGTGGCGTGAAGTGCGCTATCGCGAGCTCGTCCTATCGCGAGCTGATCGACGAGCTAGTGGATATCGCCGGTATCGCCGACGTGCTGGACTACACCATCAGCGGTCACGAGTGCAGTGCGTTTAAGCCCGATCCCGAGATCTACCTGCGTGCCATGGAGATGCTGGGGGTGGAGCCTGCCGAGTGCCTGGTTATCGAGGACTCGCCTTTGGGCATCGAGGCTGGCAAACGTTCCGGCGCCCGCGTCCTGGCGCTGCGCCCGCACGCGGGCGTCAACCTCGATCAATCGCGAGCCGATGCCGTTATCGATAATCTGACCGACATTTTGGCCGCTTTGTAGTGTCAATCCGCCGCGAGAAGCACGGGTTCAAACGTTTTTTGCGGTGGACTGGCTCAATTTGGTTTCGATTTTGATCCGTTTGGCTTCGATTCGGGCTAAGTGAGTAGACTCTTTGGCGCAGGCCGAGCACAAAGTGCATCTGCTTTAGTAAAACCGCAGGTCACAGGGGTGGCGGTTTTGGGTGTGCTCTGCAGGTCGCGTAAAGTCTACTCACTTGTAATTTGGGTCTTTGGTCGTGGGGGCTGCTGGCCCCGTTTTGGTTGTCGAGGGAGAGTGAATTGAAGCGCCCTCGCACGCTCCGTGCTACAATCGCCGACATGCCTCACAACTAGATTTGCCTTCGAAAGGAGCCCGCGTGGCGAACGCCATCGATCAGCTCACGGACCGAGTGCTCGTGCTCGGCCGTCTCACCATCGTCCGCCGCGCCATTACTGCCGTGGCGGTCACAATTTCCGCCGTTCTCCAGACATTTCTGATCCAGGCATTCATTCAGCCCGCCGACCTGCTTCCGAGCGGCCTCACCGGCGTCGCGGTCCTGCTCGACCGCGTTACCTCGCTCGGCGGCGTTCACATCGACATCTCGCTCGGTATGCTCGCGCTCAATATTCCCGTGGCGCTCCTATGTTGGAGCGGCATTAGCAAGCGCTTCGTCATCTTCTCGATGATGCAGGTCGTGCTCTCATCGCTGTTTCTCAACGTCTTTCACTTCGCTCCGTTTTTGGGCGACAAGATCATGCTCATCATTTTTGGCGGCGTGGTCTCGGGTCTGGGCGCTGCCATCGCGCTTAAATCCGGCGCATCCACCGGCGGCACCGACTTTATCGCGCTGTGGGTTTCCAACCACACGGGCAAGACCATCTGGGGCGTCATCTTTGGGTTCAACTGCTTTATCCTGGCGATCTTTGGTTTTATGTTTGGCTGGGACAAGGCGGCGTACTCCATCGTGTTCCAGTTTATTTCGACCAAGACCATCGACAGCTTCTATCGTCGCTACGACCGCGTGACGCTGCAGATCACGACGCGCAAGGCAGACGAGGTCATGACCGCCTATGTTGACCATTTTCAGCACGGCATTAGCTGCGCCGAGGTCATTGGCGGATACAGCCGCGAGAAGATGTACCTGCTGCACGCTGTTGTCTCGACCTACGAGAGCCAGGACATTATCAAGCTGGTGTGCGACATCGATCCCGGCGCCGTGATCAACGTGTTCCACACGCTCAACTTTGTGGGCGGCTGGTGGGGAGGTCATGTCGACGAGCCCATGCCCACGGCCGTTCCCGATCCCGACAAGCCCGCACGCATGGCCAGCAGGCAGGCGCGCCTCAGCGAGCAGGACAGCCTGCAGCAGGACGACGGCAAGTAGGGTTTTGGCATTTTGCTGGCCTGGCGCAATCCTGTCCGCTTGAGCCTCCCGAAAGCCTCGCTGCTTTCGGGAGGCTCTCGTTTGCCCAGATAAAACCTACCAAAAAGAAGCTGTCGCTTTTTGGTAGGGAGGGTGTATCGTTTTATCAATATGAGGTAACATGAAACTAGACGTTATATACGTATTAGTTATTTCGATATTCCGATAAGAGTGATTAGATATGCCTGCGCCCAAAAATGCACCGCTTTACCAGCAGATTTACGACGAAATCAAGGATGCGATCGAGAAAGGTGTTTATGCACCCAAGGAGCGTATTCCGTCCGAGCTTGAGCTAGCCGAGCAGTACGACGTGAGCCGCATTACGGTGCGCCGCGCCGTCGAGGAGCTGTGCTCCGATGGATACCTGGTTAAGCAGCAGGGCCGTGGCACCTTTGTCTCCACGCCGCACATCAACCGCCAGTTCCACGCTTCGACGCTGCAGACGTTTACCGCGCTGTGTGCCGATAATGGCATGAAGGCGGGCGCGCATGTGGTCGATCGCCAGATTGTGCCGGCACGTCAAAACGAGATGGAGTTCTTTGGCCTGCAAAAGGACGCGCTGCTGCTGCATATTAAGCGCGTGCGCACAGCCGACGGCGAGCCCATCTTTGAGGAGAACATCTTTGTGCCGTTTGACGCCTACCGTGAGCTGTTGACGGCCGATCTTGAGGACAAGTCGATTTTTGCCGAGGTCGAGCGTGTTGGCGGAACGCCGATTGTCTCGGTTGGCTACCGCACGGTCGAGGCCGTTCGTGCCAATACCGAGCAGGCGGCCGAGTTGGGCATTGCTCCGCACGATCCGCTGCTCAACCTGCGTGCCAGCTTTACCGGTCCCAATGGCGAGCCGGTCCTGATGGGTAAGCAGTACTACGTGGGATCGCGCTACGTTATGGTGATGTAAGTTACGCGGTTTTACCAAACCGCGTAACGGCTCGATGCTGCGCCTTTGGTTCCGCCGTTCTAACGAACGGCGGACCAGTCGACGCTGCAAACGCCCCTAAGCGGCAATCTGACGTTCAATCGTCGGTCGCGTACCGAAGTACGCTTCCCTCCTCTTTCACGTCACCTTGCTCGCTTAGGGGCGTTTTCGCTGACCCATACCCAGCCAGCGACGTTTCCGCGCTTGTCAAGAGACTAGTCGTTGGGGACGTTCTTAAATGGCTAGTCATTCAAGAACGTCCCCAATGACTACCCGCAGAATGAGCGTGGCTGACAGCCGGGCGACGCCGGTCCGCGTGGCGGCGTATAATCGGCGGCAGATGACTTGGACGTTAGGAAACCATGACCGATAGCATGCAGCAGATGGCGCTCGACACGCTCGGCGCCTATTTTGGCTACACCTCGTTTCGCCCGGGGCAGGACCGCATGGTGGATGCGATTCTTGCTGGCCGCGATGCGCTCGGCGTTATGCCCACAGGCGCCGGCAAGTCTATCTGCTACCAGGTCCCCGCACTCATGCTGCCCGGCATCACCTTTGTGGTGAGCCCGTTGCTGTCGCTTATGGAGGACCAGACCCGCGCGCTGCTCGCGGCGGGTGCGCGCCCCAGCTATCTCAACTCCAGTCTTACTCCGGCCCAGCAAAACACCGTGCTCAAGCGGGCGCGCGAGGGCCGCTATCAGCTTATGTATGTGGCACCCGAGCGTCTGCTCGAGCCGCGCTTTCTGGCCTTTGCGCAGGAAGCTGCGGTCGAAGGCGGCATTGGCGTGCCGCTCGTGGCCATTGACGAGGCCCACTGCGTGAGCCAGTGGGGCCAGGATTTTCGCCCCGCCTACCTGCAGATTCGCGAGTTCATCGATTCCCTGCCGCAGCGCCCCATCGTGGCGGCGTTTACCGCCACGGCGACCGAGCGCGTGCGCGCGGACATTCAGCAGATGCTCGGCCTGCAAAATCCCGCGACGGTAGTGACGGGCTTCGATCGCAAGAACCTCTACTTTGGCTGCGAGGAGATGGGCGACAAGGCCAAGACCGCCTGGGTGCGCGACTACGTGATCGCGCATTCGAGCGAGAGCGGCATCGTGTATTGCTCGACCCGCAAGACGGTCGACGCGCTGGCCGCGGAGCTTGCCGAGGCACTGGGCCCCAGCGGCATTCGCGTGGGCCGCTACCATGCCGGCATGGGCAACGACGTCCGCCGGCAAAGCCAGCGCGCTTTTATCGACGACGACATTCAGGTGATGGTTGCCACCAACGCCTTTGGCATGGGCATCGACAAGCCCAACGTGCGCTACGTGATCCACAACAACGTGCCCGAGAGCATCGAGGCCTACTACCAGGAGGCTGGTCGCGCCGGCCGCGATGGCGACCCGGCCAGCTGCCACTTGCTGTGGAACGGCAACGATTTTCGCATGCGCCGCTTTCTGATCGACCGTGGCGATGCGGCCGACGAGGCGCTCGATGACGAGCAGCGCGCGTGGGCGCTCCAGAACCGTTATCGTCTGCTCAGCCAGATGGAGGGCTACTGCAATACCACCGGCTGCCTGCGCGAATACATGCTGCGCTACTTTGGCGACGAAGCCGCGGCCGAGCATGCGACAGCCGCTGCGGGAGGCACGGCAGACGACGCCGAGGGCTGCGGCAACTGCAGCAACTGTCTCACGCAGTTCGAGGTCGAGGACGTCACCGATATGGCCCGCGCCGCTGTGCGCTATGTGGCCACGCGCCCCATGCGCTTTGGCAAGTCGCTCATCGCCGATGTGCTCCACGGCGGCAACACCGAGCGCATTCGCCAGATGCATTTGGACGAGGACCGCGGCTACGGTGAGCTGTCGAGCGAATCGGTCGGGCGCATCAAGGACATCATCGGCCAACTGTGCGGCCGCGGCTACCTGGCCACCTCGCAGGGGCAATACCCGGTCGTGGGGCTGGGCCCGCGTGCCACCGAGGTCGAGGATGAGGCGTTTGCCTTTACCGTTAAGCGTCGCGCGTCCAAGCGCAAGGCCTCGGCCCGCGCCCGCCGTGCGGTGGATCTGCTGCGCGAGGAGGCCGAGCTGGATCAACGCCCGCGCGTGGGCGACGATGCCGAGCTGTTCGAGCGCCTGCGTGCCCTCCGCAAGGAGATCTCGACGGAGCTGGAGATGGCGCCGTACATGGTCTTCTCCGACAAGGCCCTGCGCGGCCTGTGCCGCCTGCGCCCGCAGACGCGCGACGAGCTGATCCAGGTCAACGGCATTGGCGAGAAAAAGGCCGACGCCTTTGGCGAGCAGTTTATGGCGGCGATTGAAGAGTTTGAGTCCGAGCATGCGCGGGATGGAGCGTAACGATGGCTTTCGATAGCAAGACCGACCGTACTGACGTGTCCGCCGTGCCGCTGTACCAGCAGGTCATGGACGACCTAAAGGGCGAGATCGCGCGCGGCGTGTACGCTGCCGGCTCGCGCATTCCTTCCGAGATGGAGCTCGCGAAGTCCTACGGCGTGGGGCGCGTCACCGTGCGTCGCGCCATCGAGGAGCTGTCGCGTGCGGGGCATCTCAACCGCCAGCAGGGGAGGGGCACCTTTGTGTGTGCGCCCAAGCTCAAGCGCAAGATTCGCCAGAAGGGTGACGTCCAGAGCTTTACTGAGGGTTGTGCTGCCAACGACATGGTGCCGGGTGCGCGCCTGGTGTCGCGCACGGTGGTCGCGGCGACGCACGAGGATGCGGCGTTCTTTGGCGTGGAACCCGGCTGCGAGCTTATCGTGGTCGAACGCGTGCGCACAGCCGACGGCATCCCTGTCATGCTCGAGAACAACGCCTTTGTGCTCGCCGACCATCCCTACCTGCAGACGCTTGCCGACAAGGACCTCACGGACAATTCCATCTTTGCGCTCGTTGCCGAGCATTCGGGTCGCGCGCCGCTCAAGTCCGACCCCTGCACCGTGGAGATTGCGCTTGCCGATGCTCAGACGGCCCCGCTGCTGGAGGTGCCGGTCGGTGAACCGCTCTTCTATATGGAGGCGTACTTTGCCGACGCTGGCGGGCGCCCTCTACTGCTCGGCCGCCAAAAGATCGTGGGCTCGCGCTACGTCTTCGACATCTAACGTCCACAGATAGAACAACATAGAACAACTTTGGTGAAATGACTTCACGGGCGTTATTACACGTGTTATAAATAGGACAACATAGAACGACCGCAGGTACGAGCTGTCGTCGTTCAAAACCACCGCACAAGGAGGGGCATCACCATGAATGCACACGATCTGATTCAGGAAATTATCGAGCGCAAGGGCAAGATTGAGAATGTCTTTTGGATCGCCTGCGGCGGTTCGATGATTGACCTGATGCCGGCCAACGAGCTGCTCAAGCGCGAGGCCACCACGTTTTCCTCGACGGTCTACACGGCACGCGAGTTTTGCCTGATGGCCCCCAAGAGCCTTGGTGAGAAGTCACTCGTTATTGCCTGCAGCCACAGCGGCAACACGCAGGAGGTCGTCGACGGCTGCGAGATGGCGCTGGCCGCCGGTGCCGAGGTCGTTGCCCTCACCGACTGCGAGGGCTCCAAGATCGACAACGGCAAGTGGACTACCTGGGTCTATCCCTGGGGCGAGGGCGTGCCGCAGGCCGAGGTCCCGCAGGGCATCGGCGCCCTGATGGCTGCCGAGCTGCTCGACCAGCAGGAGGGTTACGAGGCGCTTGCCGACATGTACGAGGGCCTCAAGCAGATGGATGCGCTGCTGCCCGCCGCCCGCGAGAAGGTCAACACCGAGCTGGGCGCCCGCTTTGCCGAGCTCTGCCAGCAGCACAAGTTCTTCTATATCCTGGGCTCCGGACCCAACTTTAGCCAGACCTACGCCATGGCCATCTGCTCGCTCATGGAGATGCAATGGCAGCACTGCTGCTACATCCACTCCGGCGAGTACTTCCACGGCCCGTTCGAAGCCACCGAGCCCGGCGTGTTCTACTTTGTGCAGCTCGGATCGGGCGAGTGCCGCCCCATGGAGGAGCGCGCGCTGGCGTTCCTCAACACGCACACCGACACGATCATGGTGCTCGACGCGCTCGAGTACGGTGTGGGCGACGTGCCTGCCAGCGTGCGTTCATTCCTGGAGCCGATCTTCTTCTACGCGATGAGCTGCGAGCTGCGCGCCGCGCGCGGCAAGGTCTTCGACCACAGCCCCGAGGTTCGTCGCTACATGGGCATCGAGCAGTACTAGGTACCGGGAAAGTATTCACCTTCGATTCGCAAGGGCGCTGCGTGAGCCAAAAAAGCGGGCCGCGCCGGGGATTTCCGGCGCGGCCCGCTTAGTATCGCGCTTAGATTCGCAAGGTTGCGGCAGCCAGCGACCTACTTTGCGTCGTAGGCCTCGGCGTCCCACCAGTCGAGTTGGGCGATGTTGTCGCGAATGTGCTGGCAGCTCTTGTGGAAGCCCTCGAGCTCGTACTCGGACAGGTCGAGCGTGTAGACCTCCTCGACGCCCCCGGCGCCGATCACGCACGGCAGGGAGGTAAAGATGCCCTCCTCGCCATACTGGCCGGTCATGAGCGTGGAGGCGGAAAGCACGGCGTGCTCGTTGTGCAGCACGGCGGCGCAGACGCGCGCGGCGGAGTTGGCGACGGCGTATTCGGTGCACTGCTTGCCCTGGTAGGTCACATAGCCGCCCTTGCGCGCGAGCTCCTCGACCTCCATGTGGTCAAAGGCGTACTTGTCGGGGTTCTCGGCCTGAAGCTCGTTGAGGCTCTTGCCGGCGATGGTCGCGGCCTTAAAGGCGGCCAGCTGGCTAAAGCCGTGCTCGCCGATCATGTAGGCGTCGATGGACTTGGGGCTCACGCCGACCTTCTTGGAGATCTCGGTGCGCAGGCGGGCGGAATCCAGGCCACAGCCCGAGCCGATGATCTTCTTGGGATCGTAGCCGGTCAGATGCCACAGCTCGGTGCACACGACGTCGCAGGGGTTGGAGATGCTTACGAAGATGCCGTCGAAGTCGGCGTCGACGATGCGCTTGGCAAAGGTGCGGGCGGCGTCGGTGGTAAAGAACAGCTCGCCGTCGCGGTTGCCGGCGGCCAGCGCGACCTTGCCGGCGGCGTTGACGATGACGTCGCAGCAGGCCAGCTCCTCGTAGTGGTCGTAGCAGTTGACGATCTTGGTGTTATACGGGACAAACGAAAGGGAGTCGCGCAGGTCCTGGACCTCGGACGTCACCTTGGCCTCGTTGATATCGCACAGGTACAGCTCGTCGGCAATGCCCTGCATGAGCAGGCTGTTGGCGACATGTGCTCCTACGTGGCCCTGGCCGACCACACCGATCTTACGCGTCTGGTACATATATGTATCCTTTCGGCCGAGTTTTTCGCGTCGAACCATTGTAGCGTCCAGCTGCCACTTTGCTAGACTAAAGCGCCGTAGATTTTTGGGACATGCCTTAATTTCTACTTTTGGAGTGATTTGGGCCGCTGACGGCATCGCTGGGCGATGTGCTCGCGCGGATGGGGCCGCTCGTTGTACCATAGCTGCAACTGACTCGTAAGGAGCATCCATGCCCATTCGCATTCCCGACGCCCTCCCTGCCGCCGCGCAGCTCGAGAGCGAGAACATCTTTGTCATGACCGAGTACCGCGCACTGCATCAGGACATCCGTCCGCTGCGCGTGCTCATCCTCAACCTCATGCCCACCAAGATCGCCACCGAGACGCAAATCATGCGCAAGCTCTCCAACACGCCGCTGCAGGTGGAGGTGGACCTGCTGCGCACCAAGACGCACGAGGCCACGCACGTAAGCGCCGGCCACCTGGAGACGTTCTACCGCACGTTCGACGACATCCGCGACATCCACTACGACGGCCTGATCATCACGGGCGCGCCGGTGGAACAGATGCCGTTCGAGGAGGTCGACTACTGGCCCGAGCTCTGCCAGATTATGGATTGGTCCACCACGCACGTGCACTCCACGCTGCACATTTGTTGGGGCGCGCAGGCCGGCCTGTACCACCACTACGGTATTCAGAAGCACGATCTGCCGGCAAAGGCGAGTGGCGTATTTGAGCATTATCTGGTGAAGCCGCAAAGCCCGCTGGTCCGCGGCTTTGACGACCGTTTCTATGCCGTGCATTCGCGCAACACCGATGTGCGCCGCGAGGACGTGGAGGCCGAGCCGCAGCTTGAGGTCGTGGCCGTGTCCGACGAGGTGGGCCTGTACATCGTCAAGTCGACCGACAGCCGTCGCTTCTTTGTTTTTGGCCATCCCGAGTACGATACCGATACGCTGCGCCTGGAGTACGAGCGCGACGTGAAGCGCGGCCTCAACCCCCAGGTGCCGGCGCATTACTTCCCAGGTGACGACCCCGCAGCCGAGCCGCGCAACGTCTGGCGCAGCCAGGCTCAGCTGTTCTACACCAATTGGCTCAACTACTACGTCTACCAGACCACGCCCTACGACCTGGCCCGCGCCGGCGAGGAGCACTAGGCTACGGCTGCTGCTGCGCCGGCGGCGTGACGAGCGTGGATATCCGGACGGACGAGCGTGGATTTTCGGACATTTACAAATCGAGCGTGGATAATCTCCCACTTTTGGCTTGAAACTAGGCTCAAAACGGGAGATTATCCACGCTCATTTTTTAGGCATGTAGATGCCGATGGCTCGGCTAAGCGACGGTGCGTGCAGAGGCAAAGTCGCATTTGGCGTAGTCTTGAATCTCGACGGGTTTTTCTTTCTGATAATCCGATGGACCAAGGCCTCAAAATGTGGAGACAGGGACCTCTCGACAACCGCCCTACCTGCAGATATAAGACATCAGCCTAAAACGTCCAAAACCGTCAAGCATTTGGTCAGCGCCTGGACGGTATTTGGTCAGACTTCGCATGAAACCGTCTGGTACGTTTGCGCCGTTCCAAGATTTGGGAGGCGACATGGGAAACATGACGGCGAATCAAAGGCTTGCAAGTCACATTAAAGCATGCGAACAGCAGATGAGCTGCGTGTACGCGCGCACGGCGGCGGAGGCAAAGCAGATTCAGCGGCGGGCGGAGGCGGGAAGTCTCGAAGCGGTCATGCCGGGGCTGTATACGCGTCCGGAATACTGGTCCGAGCTCAAGTTTCGGCAGCGTTATCTGCATCGGGTGCGGGCGCTTGCGCAAAAGCACCCCGACTGGACATTTTGCTCCTATACGGCGGCTGTTATCTATGGCCTTTCGGTTTCGCATGCCAATTTGACGCACATCCATATCGCCGCGATGCCGCCCCAATCGACGACGCCGGGCTCTCAGGTCATTCGTCATCGCTATGCTCGTCAAACACGTGCCACCCAGATGGATATCGCCGTAACCGATATCGATCAAACGATTACGGATTGCTTGGTCGATGCATCGTTTGTCGAGGGACTGATCATCGCGGATTCGGCGCTCCATGAGCAACTTTTGTCGAAGGAGCATCTCGTTGAGACTGTCGACAAGCTTGGCCTGAATCGTCGCGGTGTTGTGACGGCGCGCAGGGTTGCACGATGTGCCGATGGGCTGTCGGAAAGCGGCGGCGAGTCCAAGGCGCGTGCCCTGATGATCGAGCGCGGCTGGCAGACGCCGGAGTTGCAAGTTGAGCTGTTCGACCCGGTTGAGCCGGGACGACCGTATCGCGTCGACTACTTGTGGCGCGTGGGCGACCGGCTGATTATCGGGGAGTTCGACGGATTTGTTAAAAGCGAGAAGGCGGCGGAGGAGGGCAAGCTCGCGAAGACGCAGCTCGATGAGCGCCAGCGCGAGTCGAGGCTTTCGCTGCTTGATAACTGCAAGATCGTGCGCTTGTGCTGGGATGATCTAAGGGATCCGACAAAGTTCGATCGCAAGCTCAAGGTCGCCGGCGTGCCGCGTGCGTGCTGAGGCAGTTGCAGAGCGTTTGGCTGCACAAGCGTGGAAAATCGGACGGACGAGCGTGGATTTTCGGACGCTTGTTGAATGAGCGTGGATAATCTCCCGTTTTTAGCTCGTAAGGGGGCTCAAAGTGGGAGATTTTCCACGCTCATCTTGCGGGTGCGATACAGCGGCGGCTAGGCGCTGACGATGTTGGGCAGTGGCAGGTCGTGGGCGTCGGTGGGAACGTGGTCGATGCGCTGTTCGTCAAAGGCGATGCCGACGATTTGGCATGTGGGCGAGAGCATGGGCAGGTAGCGGTCATAGCAGCCGCCGCCGTAGCCCAGGCGCGCGCCGGTGCGGTCGAAAGCCACGAGCGGCACGATAATCATGTCGAGAGCCTTGGCGGGCACGATGGGGAAGTGGTCGCTGTCGACGTCCGTGGCTGCGAAGGCCCGCGTAGGGTGGGCGATAAACGGGGCCTCGGACGCATCGCCGGCAGAGACTGCCCGCATGCACATGCGCTGGCCGCATGCGGCGGCGTCGCTTGCCGAGAGCATGCACGGATAGGCTACGCGCCAGCCACGCGCGACGGCCGCGGCGGCAAACGCGGCTGGGTCGACCTCGGAACCCATCGCGGCATAGACGGCAACGGTGCGTTGGCCCGCAGCGCCGCTGGGCTCCATCAGCTCAACAAGCCGCGCGCAGATAGCGGCGGACTTTGCCGCCCGAACATCCAAATCAAGAGCATTGCGCCGGGCAATCACCGCCCGCCGCAACTCAGCCTTATCCATCCCGGTCTCATCTCCCAGCCTACCAAAAAGGGACGGGTTTATTTTGGCAGGTTTTATCTGGGCAAACGCGATATGGGCAGTAAAGCTACCGCAAATATGCCTGTGAACTGCTCCCTTTGTGGTTGTTTGGGCCTATGCGTTAATGCTATAACGCCGCGGCGATCGCTTCAGTCACAAACTTATTGAGTGACTCACCCTTCTTTGCCGCTGCCAGCGCCGCTTGCTTGTGGAGCTCAGAGCCCGTTCTTACGTTGAACGACCCCTTAAAAGCCCGCTCGGGTTCCTTGCCCTTCTCGGCACAAAACTCAAGGTAATCGTCGACGGCGTCGTGGAAGCATTGCTCCACTTCTTCAGCCGTGGAGCCTTCAAATACGATTGCGTCCCTAATGCCAGTGACCATACCGGTTAGCACATGCTGTTCGGCATCGAACTCGACTGGGGCGAAATAACCCTTGTATGCCAAAACGTTACTCATGACTACCTCCGACATCTTGCAGAAATCGAACGATGTTTCGAATGGTCCCCGCTGTCAATTCGTCAGATGGATGTGGCGCGTGCATTACGAACATCCTGCCATCTGACGGCCTGTAGAAGCGAACGCGCGATCCGGATGTCTTGCCTTTGTTGTCCATTTCAAAGCCATATGAAGCCATGACTTTTAAAAAATCGGTATACCGATACGTCGAAGGGCAGCTAAGCAGTTGGGCGATGAGTTTATCGGTCCGCGTCATCCCGCCTCACATTCTGCAACTATATCCTAGTTGTAATTTAAGTCCGCTGCAAGCAACCCTACTATAGAACATGTGTACGTACAGAACAAGTGTTCGAACTACCACGAAGATGCCTGTCCCTTTTGTGATGGTTTGGGCTGAATGTTGCGCAACAAGGGCTGCATTTTTGGGTTTACCTTCATGGTGGAAGGAATGAACCGAAAGGAGCCCGCCATGTTTTGTCGCTCGTGTGGCACGCCGCTTGTCGACGACGCCCTCTTTTGTCCCGTATGCGGCGCGCCCGTAGCACCCGACCAGGTCGCGGCCACGCAGCAACCCCAGCCTGCTGCGCCCGCTCCTGGGCAATACGTGCCCGTGCAGCAGCCCGCGCGGCGCAGGCGTTCCAAGAAGCCCCTCATCGCCCTTGCCGCGGTGCTTGCCGTGGCGGCGGGTGTCGGCGGGGGAGCGCTGTTCTACTTCACCCAGATTGCGACCACTCCAATTGACGAAAAGACCTTTCCGGACAGCGGCATGCGTGCGCTTGTCTCGACCAAGTACGACACTAACGGCGACGGCCGCATCTCACGCGACGAGGCCAAGGCGGTGACGTCGGTCGAGTTGGACGGCATCACGTCGACGCAGGGCCTGGGCAAGACATTCCCCAATATCGTTACAGTGGAGTCCGGCGACGACAAACTCGTCAACCTGGACCTTTCGGGCTGCGGCGACCTTAAGACCGTCGAGCTTAACTCGGCGAGTAATGTCACCGTCGTTAACCTGGACGGTTGCGACAACATCGAGAAGCTCGACCTCAAAAATGCCGAAAACCTTAAAAGCGTCGATCTTTCGGGCAAAAAGAAGCTCGCCACGTTGGAACTGCCGCAGGATACGAAGGTTAGCGGCATTAAGGACACACAGCTCGACGAGCTGTGGCTGCCGGTGTCCTACGAGGGTACCGATAAATCGGACCAGTACGGCGATATCTACGAGATCGAGCGTGACGAGAACGGTTACGTCACGGGCTTCACGTCTGCCGTCAAGCAAGGTGGCGGCGTAAGTTACAGCGTCGAGCACGATGAGTCGCATCGCATTTCGGAGATTGAGGAAGACCTGGCGGGCGGTTACGAGAACGTCAACACGTTTACGTACGACGCCGACGGTAACGTCACGCGCATCGACTGCGATGCCGACATTAGCGATTCGTCGAGCACCACGACGTTTACCTACGACGCGGACGGAAACCTGATCAACAAGACGACCCATGCGGGTTACGGTGAGAGCGCGAGCACGTATATTTATCAGGACGGCAACATGGTGACCAACACCGATACCAGCCCGGCCAATCCTCGGACGGTCGTGTATTCGTACGGATACGACAAGGATCGCGTGACGTCCTTTACGCTGGACTGTCAGGGCGACACCGTAGGAACTACGTGGACGATTACCGCGGGCTACGAGTATGACAAGGACGGCAACATTTCGCGTATCTCGCCTGTGGCATATGACTCGCACGGCAACGATTACGGCTCGCTGAACTCGTATGCCGCCGTGGATTATTCGTACAGCAACGGAAAGCTCGACAGGATCGATTCCGAGCGCGGCGGCTATGCGGAGTTTTACTACGACGAGCACGGCAACCTGACGTCGGTCGACGAGTATGCCGGCCGCGGTTCGGATGCCGAGTTTGAGTTTGAGCACGAGGTCGAGTACCAGCGCTACTTCTGCAGCAAGCACGAGAAGAATAAGCCGGAGGAGTGGATTCGTCTCGATGCAGAGTACGACGTCGACCAGGGTAGCTGGAGCAATGACTCCGATTATGGTCGTGAGTGCTTTGCAACCATGTACAAGCTCGATCCGCTGGCGGCCAGGCTGAACCCGTTTATCAAGTAACAGCTCACTCGCAAACCACCCAAAGGGACAGATGCCTTTGGGTGGTTTTTGCTGAAGGGCGGGTGTCTGCGGCGGTTTGTCTCGATCTGTAACAGTAACTCGGCAAAAATGGACCTAGCTGTTACAGATCGAGACAAAAAGCCGGCGCCATTCGGAAACGTCTCGATCTGTAACATCTGGAGCCGATATTGCCGTCTAGATGTTACAGATCGAGATAAAACTGGTGGGATGGGCTGAGCTGCCCCGCCCAAGCGGCGGAAAAAGAAAAGGTAGATTTTTAGGCATGTCCCAAAAATCTACCTTTGCTGTGCGTTAGGCCAGCAGGTCGATGACGGTAAAGCTGGCGTTGCTCTTGGCGATGACGTCGCGGCCGCCAAAGACGCAGGTGGGCGACGCGGCTGCGATGCGCGTCACGTCGGCGCCGAGCGAGCGCAGCTCACCGGGCGTGGCGGCGAGCATCTGGGCGCGGCGCTCCTCGCGTGCGTGCGGATCGAGCCCGGCCAGGTAGGTCGTGTTGCGGCGCTTGGTGAGCGCGTACGGCTTCACTGGCGCGTCCATACCGCTCACACAGCTCACGATAAAGCCCTCAAAGGCGGCCTCGTCAGGCTCAAAGCTGCCGAGCCATGCGCCCGCGCGCGCCACGCGCTCAATCGAGGGGTCGATTGCCGGGTCGCGGTAGGTGTAGAACGCCGTCTGACGCTCACCGGCCGCGCGGAATCCGCAGCCGTACGCACCGCCCTTCACGCGGATCTCGTTCCACAGGTAGTCGTAGGAGAGCGCGTTGGCAGCTACGGCCCAAGCGCCCGTCACGTCGATGCCCAGGCGACGCGGGTCGCACGCGCTTGCCGCAAAGCAGATGTCGCTGGGGATAACGAACGCCTCGTGACGGTCGTGCGGCTCCGGCACCACGAGCGTGCCGCTGGCAGCGCCGTCGCCAGAGCCAAGCCCCAGGTTGCCCGCGGCATCCCAGTACGCGTCAAAGTCCTCGTCGCTGCCGGTAAAGCTCGCCATGCAGCCATCGGCCACAAAGATGCGGTCTGCCAGCTCGGCAAGCTTGGCGCGCAGGTCGTCCAGTCGCTCGTCAAAGTGCTCGAGCAGATCGCGCAGGAACAGGTAGAAGTCCACGCCCGAGAGCTGCTCGCGCACCACGGCCGAAGGCGAACTGTAGCTCATCGCGCGACCGAGCGCCGCCGAGTGGCCGTTGTTGATAAAGCCCTGCTCAAGCCCAATGCGAATCTGCGTAAGCACGTCGCGCACGCGGTCGGCGTCGGCATCGAGCAACAGCGTGCTCGACCACACCTCGCGCGGCAGACTCGCCAGCGCGTCGATCTTTTCGGACAGGGCGCCGGCGCTCACCAGCAGGTAGGGGCGCACGCCGTCCACGTCGGGCTGCGTCATGACCTCGGTCGTAAAGCTCAAAAAGCCCAGCTTGCCGGCGAGCAGGTTGTCGAGTTCCTCGGCCGAATGCTCACGCGTGGGCAGCTGCTTGAGCAGGCGGCAGAGCAGCGTCACGTAGGGCAGGTCCTCAAATGCGACGCAGCTCAGGTCGAAGTATTGCATGGCGTAGGCCAGACGGTTGGTGGGGATGCCGTGGCGCAGGCAGGGGATGGGCGCGGTCGTGTCCACGACCAGCGGCGGCTCGGGGCGCGCCTCGCCAATGTCGGATACACGCAGGCGCGGCAGCGTTGCCTTGTCCTCGGGCGTGTCCTCCGCCTCCTGCGCGGCACGCAGCGCGGCCGTGCGCTCGACCACGTCGGCCAGCTCGGCATCGGTCATGGCGTCGCGCTTGGCTGCCAGCTCGGCGGCCTCGGCACCCTCCGAACCCTCGGCGGCGTCCACCGGCACCAGCTCGACCAGCGCCATGTGATCGTTCTGCAGCACCAGCTCGCGCAGCAGGTCCTCAAAGTAGCTGCCGTCTAGCTCGCCGCGCAGCTCCTCGTACACTGGGCCGTACTTGAGCGCCAGCGTCGCGGCGTCGTCATCGTAGAGCCAAGTGCTCAGCGCGTCGCACACAATGGCCACGCCATCGGCGATGCCATAGTCGCGCTGGCGCAGGTCGTATTCGTTGCTGCTGATGATAGCTTCCAGGCGCTCGCGCGGAACGCCGTGCTCGCACAGGTCGCGGCAGGCGTCCTGGAATACGCGACGCAGCTCGCGCGCCACGCCGGGCTGCGCGTTCTGCAGCATGATGAGCTCGTAGGGCTGCAGGCTCTCGGCCGCGGTGTAGCTCACCACGTTGCCGCCCAGGCCGGCGGCCAGAATGGCCTTCTTAACTGGTGCCTCGTTGGAGCCCAGCAGTGCCTCGAACAGGATGTCCGCCGCGATTGTGCGCTTGCGGTCGAGCGCGCTGCCCAGCACCAGGCCCAGGCCCACCAGGGCGTTCTCGGGCGTGGTGGCCATCTCGACACGCTTATACTCGCAGGTCACGGGCGTCTGCGCATCCAGCGGATTGGGCGCCAGCGTGGACGGGTCCTCGCCGGCGGCAACGGCTGCGTCCATGCGCCGACTTGCGGCACTCGGCTGCGACAGATAGCGCTCGTCCAAAAAGGCCAGGGCGCGGTCCACGTCCAGGTCGCCGTAGAGCGTGATGTAGGAGTTGGAAGGATTGTAGTGGCGCGCGTGCGTGTCCAGGAACTGCTCGTAGGTGAGCGCGGGAATCGCGCGCGGGTCGCCACCGCTCTCGTGCGCATAGGCGGTGTCGGGATAGAGCGCGGCGTTGACGGCGTCGTCCAGCACACTCATGGGGTCGGACAGCGCGCCCTTCATCTCGTTGAACACCACGCCGTTATAGCGCAGCGTGCCCTCGCGCAGGCTGGCGGCGCTGCCTTCGCCCTCGGCGCCCTCCGGCAGGTCCAGCTCGTAGTGCCAGCCCTCCTGCTCAAAAATGGTCGGCTTGGTATAGATGGCCGGGTTGAACACGGCGTCCAGGTACACGTCCATCAGGTTGTACAGATCCTGCTCGTTGGTGGTGGCAACGGGGTAGATGGTCTTGTCGGGGTAGGTCATGGCGTTGAGGAACGTCTGCATGGAGCTCTTGATCAGGTCGACAAACGGCTCCTTGACGGGGAACTTGGCCGATCCGCACAGGACCGAGTGCTCAAGAATATGGAACACGCCGGTGGAATCGGCCGGCGGCGTCTTAAAGCCAATGGCAAAGGCCTTGTTCTCGTCGTCGCACGCCAGGTACAGCAGGCGAGCGCCCGAGGCAGTGTGGCGCAGCACGTAGGCGTCCGAGTCGAGCTCGGGCACGGTCTCGCAGCGCTCGACGGCAAAGCCGTGGCAGGTGGTGCCGGGCACCAGCAGCGCGGCGGCAGCGGCGCGCGGGTCGGTTGAGGTGATGGGCATATGCAGTCTCCTTTGACGCCCCAACGGGGGCGAATCGAGTCGAATCCTCGTGAGTATACCCATATGGGGCCGCGGCTCTGCGGCGAACTGAAGACGATGTGGGTGGACTAGCCTAGCTAGGTTGATAACGAATGCCGCTGGTAGCCGCTGCACCCCGCTAAAGTGAAATAACACCCCGTTTACCGAATCATTTAGGAAATATATGGACTCCTAAAAAGTTCTAATACAATATAAGTTATCTATCTATAAGCTGCTGATTCCTTGCAAAGGTATGGTTGATATGGTTGAAGCAAATAGCGTTATCCCCCTGTACAAACAGATTGTCCGTGCGCTCTCTGATTCGATCGCCAACGGCACGTACCGCCCGGGAGATAAGCTTCCGACCGAGGTGGAGCTCATCGAGCAATTTGGCGTGAGCCGAATAACGGTTCGCTCCGCAATTAAAGAAATGGAAGATGCTGGGCTTGTTGAGAGGGCCCGCGGCAAGGGCACGTTCGTTTCGTCGGACACACAGATGTATGCCGCGGACGACCGTGAGAGCTTTACCCATTCGTGCCAGCTTGCGGGAAAACAGGCGTCTACCAGGGTTCTCGCAATGGGCTGGGACTTCCCAAGCCTGCGAGACGCGAAGTTCCTGGGCGTAGACGATACCCAAAAGGTATTGCGTAGTCGTCGTCTGCGCCTTGTGGATGACAAGCCCACGATGATGGAAACCAATAGCTATTCCGCTGCGCTTTCTTTTTTGGAGCATGAATCCCTCGAGGATTCGCTGATGGCGGTACTCGATCGCCAGGGGATCAAGATGGGCCCCAACACGCGTACGCTCGAGGTCTGCTATGCGAGCGAGCTCGAGGCGGCATACCTTAACGTGGAGCTGGACTCTCCGCTGCTTCTGTTTGTCGATAGGCGTTATGCTCCAAGCGGCGAGCCGCTTTTCATCTCCCGTCAGGTGTACTGCACCGAGCGACTGAAGTTCTATTTGTAAATTAGAGATAGATTAGTCTATTTACCGACCAATAGTTACCGTTCGCGGATTTGGAAAATAGACACACCGCGTAGGGCAGATTGCTAATATACTTTGTTATGACAATATAGTACGTCCTATTGGTATTGGAGAACTATGAATAAGATATTGCTAGCGAGTCATGGTTATCTCGCCCAAGGCATGAAAAGCTCTCTGGAGATTCTGATGGGCACTAACGACCGAATCGAGTGCCTGTGCGCCTATATCGATGACGACACGAGGGATGTCGCAGCGCTTATCGATGCTTGGATGGAGTCGAAGGACCCTGCCGACTCTTGGTTTGTCGTGACTGACATCTTTGGTGGCTCTGTAAACAACGAATTCATTCAGAGGCAGACCGCCGGATCGTTTACGTTGATCACCGGAATGAACTTGCCGCTGCTGGTGGAAATGGTAACACAGCTGGACTCCCTGGATGCGGACAAGGCCAAAGCCGCGGTCGAGGGATCACGTTCGTTTATCATGCTTTGTGAGGCGGCGGACATGCTTGCCGATGTCGAAGAAGAAGAGTTCTAGCTCAAGCTTCAACGAATAATTCAACCCTGTCATTACCTTTATTACGTGCGGAGATGATTACGATGATTAAGCTTACGAGAGTTGATTACCGATTGATTCACGGCCAGGTCGCCATGTCTTGGACACATGCGCTGGACGTCGATTGCATCCTGTGTGCCAGCGACGCCGTGGCAAAAGACGACATGAGAAAAGCCGCTTTGAGGCTCGCCCGCCCCAGCGGCGTTAAACTCGTCATCAAGGATGTTGACGCTGCTATCGAGGCGCTCAACAGCGGCGTCACCGACAAGTATTCGCTGTTTATCATTGTCGAGACGATCGAGGATGCCTATCGCCTTGCTAAGGGTTGCAAAGACATCAAGGAGATCAATTTGGGCGGAACTCGAAAGTCTCCCGAGACCACGCTTCATCCGACCCCCGCGATCTTTGCGACCGAAACCGATGCCGAGCATATCCAAGAGCTTGTCAACGATGGCGTGGTTGTCGAAATCCGTCAGGTCCCCAATGACTCAAAGGTATTTGCCAAGGACGTTTTCTAGCTGGAAACATGCCATTGTCTAGCATTTATTAACTAGGTCCTCCTTTCTTAAGCCCGTCGATCATTTGAACGGCGGGCTTTTTATTAAAGAAAAATCAAAAAAAGCTGAAATAGTTCTTGCATAGTTAGTTATATAAAGTATTATAACGTCATGGGATGAATGAAGGGTTCATCCAAGTGAGTTAGGAGTAAGGGATGTTCAATTTCGATGAGCCTCGTTACGAGAAGGTTGTGAGCGATGCCCTCGCTCTCCGTCCTCAGATTGAGGCTGCCGTGGACAAGGTCTGCGAGCAGGGTTATTCCAACATCTTCTTCATCGGCTGCGGCGGCACCTGGGCCCACACGCTCCCGATGAAGTATTGGGTCGAGACCACCACGGCCGACGTCGACGTCCACTGCGAGATTGCCGCTGAGTTCCTCGCATGCCCGCCCAAGACCTTCAACAAGGACTCGGTCTGCGTCTTCTCCACCCGCACCGGCACCACCCCCGAGATCATCGAGGCCGCCAAGTTCTGCCAGGAGCAGGGCGCCCGCACGCTGATGTACGTCTCCAACGACAACACCCCGGCCACCGAGTACGCCGATTACAAGTTCTTCAGCTTCGCCGAGGACGACGTTCTGTGCGAGGCCATCTACACCTACCAGATCACGCTGGTCGCCCGCTTCCTCAAGAACGCCGGCGCCTTCCCCAAGTACGACACCTTCATGGAGGAGTTCGGCAACATCGCTCCGTACCTCATCAAGGCCAAGGACGCTCAGGACGAGCGCTGCGCCGCCATGGCCGAGGACTTCAAGGACACCGACTACCACATGGTGATCGGCTCCGGCATGCTCTGGGGTGAGGCCTACGACTACGCCATGTGCATCCTCGAGGAGATGCAGTGGATTAAGACCAAGTCCATCCACGCCGCCGAGTTCTTCCACGGCACCATCGAACTGTGCGAGGAGGGCACGAGCCTCATCATGCTCTACGGCGAGGACGACACCCGTAAGCTCATGGACCGCGTGGACAACTTCACTCACATGCTCGCCGACGAGAAGGGCGTCCATGTCCGCGTGAACAAGTTCGACACCGCCGAGGTCGAGCTGCCGTTCAGCGACCCCGAGTTCCGCAAGATCGTCTCCCCGATGGTCACCTACACCATCACCGAGCGTCTGAGCTGCCATCTCGAGCACGTCCGTAACCACCCGCTCACCACGCGTCGTTACTATCACCAGATGAACTACTAATCCTCTCAAATTGCTGCGGTTGTCTGCAGGCGAGCTGCGCAGAATGCCTCGCCTGCAGACCTGTTTCTGGGGTTGATCGAAA
This sequence comes from uncultured Collinsella sp., assembly GCA_958452935.1. Taxonomy (GTDB): domain Bacteria; phylum Actinomycetota; class Coriobacteriia; order Coriobacteriales; family Coriobacteriaceae; genus Collinsella. The sequence continues at coordinate 20,998 of CAUDVX010000010.1, forward strand.
TGGTTGTCCAGTATCTTCTAGTTGCACTGGTCGCATTTATTGCGTCCATGGACGAGCAATTATTTGGCATTACGATGCTTGGTCGTCCGCTGTTTACGAGCCTGTTCGTTGGCTTGATCCTTGGCGATGTCCAGCAGGGCGTTATCGTCGGCGCTGCTTTGGAGTCCATGTTCATGGGCGCCATCATGGTCGGCGCGGCGGTTCCTCCCGAGGTCTATGCCTCCGGCGTGCTTGGCTGCGCGTTTGCCGTCATTACGGGTACGGGCACGGCAACTGCCGTCGCGCTCGCCCTTCCCGTCTCCGTCTTCCTTCAGGTGTGGCGCAACTTCTGCTACGCCGTTCCGGGTGCCTTTGCCTGCAAGAAGATTGAGACCGCTCTGGCAAATCGCGATCTTGCCAAGGCGAACCTGTACCATCTGACCGTCGTGCCGCTGTCGATTGGCATTCCGTCTGCACTGCTGGTGTTTTGCTCGCTGTTCTTTGGTGCCGACCTCATCAACAATGCGCTCAACGCGATTCCGCAGTTTGTGATGGACGGCCTCAACGTTGCATCCGGCGTCATGGTCTGCATCGGCTTCGCACTTCTTATCAGGACCATGGGCGATAACAAGCTGCTTCCTTGGCTGTTCCTGGGATTCATTATGGTCATCTACCTCAAGATGGACGTTATCGGCGTCGCCGCAGCTGCCATTTGCGTCGCACTGCTCCTGGCCTTCCGCGAGGGCTCGTCCGGTCCGCAGGCGGTTGCCGAGGATGAAGAGGAGGACTTCTAATGGCTACCCAGAACACCGACCTCAAAGAGGCCAAGAAGGACGCGATTATGACTCCCGATATGTATCGGAGCATGTTCCTTCGCCAGTTTACGAGCCAGTGCTCGCAGTCGTACGACAAGATGATGGCAATGGGCTTCATGTACACCATTCAGAAGCCCCTGCGAAAGATTTATCCCAACGACGACGATTACTATGCGGCGCTCGATCGCCATACCGAGTTCTTTAACATCACGCCTCATGTGCTTCCGTTTGTAGCCGGCCTAACGGTTTCGATGGAAGAGCAGGCGGCTGCCGATAAGAACTTTGACACGTCCTCGATTAACGCCATGAAGGTCGGCCTCATGGGACCGCTTTCCGGCATCGGCGATTCGTTCTACTGGGGTACGTTCCGCGTGGTCGCCGCCGGCATTGGTATCGGCATCGCTTCGACGGGCAACCCGCTCGGCCCCATCGTGTACGCGCTTATCTACTCTGTGATTAACTTTGCAACGCGTATCGTCGCCGCCCATCTGGGATACGACCTGGGAACCAAGTTCCTGCAGCAGTCCGAAGAGAACAACCTTATGTCTCGCATGACGCATGCTGCCGGTGTCCTCGGAATGACCGTTATCGGCGCCATGATTGCGGCACAGGTCTCACTGTCCACTGCTTTGACCTTTGATGTGGGTGGTTCGGAGATTGTCCTGCAGGATCTGTTCGATTCGATCTTCCCCGGTCTGCTGCCCTTGCTGGCAACGTTCGCTTGCGTTGCTCTCTATAAAAAGGGTGTCAAGACCATTTGGATTATTATTGGCATCTTCGCGATCTGCATCATCGGAACAGGTTTGGGAGTGTTCGCGGCGGCGTAAAGTTGACTGCTATGCTCGCGCGTTGGATAACTAACTGTCCGTTTGAAAACGGGGTTCGGCGTAAGGCCGGCCCCGTTTTTTTGTTTGAGGGATTTTCCGACCGTCCAAAAATCCACGCCCATGCATCACTCACACATCTCTCATCTCTCATTCCTCACTAATACGAGAGATAACAGAAAGACGAGAGATAAATATGAGAGATAACTGATCAGCAAAGAGACAGGCAATCATGGTATTGTCTCAATACTGATTGTTTTAACAGCAAAAACATGTTTAAATGAAACAGATGGCAGACATCTTATCTTTCATCTCTCACTTATCTCTAATATGAGAGATAGCAGTAAGATGAGAGATAATTACGAGAGATAACTGAGAGACGAAGGAAATCTATTCGCGGCATTCTCCGCCGGGCCGAGCGAAAGGACATGCAGATGAACGAAAACGAGCTGACCGGTCTGCTCGAGTCTTTAAAGCGCATGGGCTCGGACGATCTTAACGTCGAGGTCAAGGAGAGCGCCACGACGCTTTCCCGCGACGTATGGGAAACGGTCAGCGCTTTCGCAAACACCGCCGGCGGCATCATCGTGCTCGGAGTGAGTGAGCGCGCGGGTTTTGTTCCAGTTGCAAACTTTGAGACCGAGAAAGTGCTCAACCAATTCGTGGCGGGCATGGGCGATGCCGGCGGTCGCGGAAAGCTGGCCAATCCGCCCAAATACACCATTGGGCGCGTGCAGCTCCAGGGCACCGTGGTTCTGGTCATCACGATTGAGGAGCTCGACCCGTCGAGCAAGCCTTGCTATGTCATAGAGCGGGGCGCTCAAGGTGGCAGCTACAAACGCATCGATGACAAAGACGTCCCGCTTTCGTCGACCGAGGTTTTGGCACTGTCGTCATACGAACGGACGAGCCCTAGCGATCGCGATGCGGTGCCCGGCACGAGTGTGAGCGATCTCGACGAGTCGCTGGTCGACCGCACGATAGAGCGTGCCTATTCGTTGACGCCTCGAGCGATGCGCGGTGCGGCGGACAAGAAGACAAAAATGGAGCGTCTGAATTTCCTCGACTTCCAGGGCAATGTTACCAAGGCCGGCCTCCTTGCCGCGGGCGTTTACCCTCAGCAGTTCTATCCCAAGCTCTTCATTGATGTGGCTGTCCACATGGGAACTCAAAAGGGAGCTGCGGGGCCACTAAGGTTTATGGACCGCACAGTCTGCGAGGGCACCCTGGGCGAGATGATTTCGGATACTGTCGCGGCTGTCGCCAAAAACCTGCGCCGCACCTCTACCGTCCAAGGCATCTCGCGTATCGACTCGCTGGAGATTCCCGAGGAGGTCCTGCGCGAGGCAGTCGCCAACGCGGTTATCCACAGGGAATACGGGGATCGGTTCTGTGGGCAATCGATCGCCGTCGACGTTTTTGACGACCGTATCGAGGTGACGAATCCCGGCGGCCTTTATGGAGGGAAGACTCGCGAGAGCTTGTTTGACGGCAGCTCCCGATGCCGTAACGCGACGCTCGTGAAACTCATGTCGATTGTCCCGCTGCCGGATGGCGCAGGTTCGCCGGCTGAGGGCAATGGCTCGGGCATCCCGATGATGATCGATGCCATGCGCGCGCATGGTCTGGCCGAGCCCCTGTTCTGCCCGGGGTTCGATCGGTTCAAGGTCGTACTTTACCGTTCAAAGATCGAGCCGGTCGATCATGGCGGGGGCTTAATTGTGACGGCACTCAAACACTACGGCGAGCTGGGGACGCGTGAGCTGGCAGAACGCACGGGGCTTACAATTTCCCAGGTTAGGTCGCGCGTCAACGCGCTCATTGCTCAAGGCGAGCTTGAGCCCACGGCGCCGGCGACGAGCCGCAACCGCAAGTATCGACTGTCAGAGCGCGTGGAATAAATGCGTTAGTGGACGAGGCGACCCAATAATCGACCCTCAATTGGCGCCCACTAAGGTAAAGCGGTTGTTACTCAGTCGACGGTGATGCTAAAGACTCGGCTTACGCCGGCATGGCCCCGAACCCGTCCATCAAGAACAGCCTAAGAACCAGCTTGATGACATTTCCCGGTTTGACTTCAGCCGCGTCAAAGACGTGGCGCTCGGCGAGCTCGCTGCAGTATGCATAGATGTTGCGGATAAGGTCCGCGCCCGAAAGCGTAAACATGTAGCCTGCGTCCGAAAGCGCATTGGGCGCGGCGGGCAACTTGGCCATGTGGCAGAACGTTTGCAGGTCGGGCGCCATAACATTCTGGTAGTCGAGGTGGCCGCCGGCATCCTGTTCGGCAAGCTCCAATTGGCGCACGAAATCCAGCGCCGCTGCCAGCACAAAGCTCGGCGTAGGCGCGTTGACGTCCTGAGTGGTCGCCACGAGCCTGCCCGCCGCCTGCGTGACAAGCCAAGCGACCTCGCGCTGGCAACGCACGGCCTTGCGCGTAACCGGCTTGATGGACGAAGAAGAAACGCTCCCCTTAGGCGGATTCGAAGCAGCCATAAGACCCTCCCATGAACAATCCGGCCCAACAAGCCCGAATGAAACACGTGCTACATCAGTATACAGGGGAGTGGGATGGAAAAAACGGAGTCGACAGCGTGAACTGCCGGCTCCTGATTGCTTGCCTTAGAGGCTGTACACTTCGACCATAGCTTCGCCAATGCGATGGGGCACGCCGGTGACGAGTGCGTTGCCCATGCAGAAGGCTCGATGGCCGTCAGTCATGCCCGTATCGGTCCAGCCTTTCGGGAATCCCTGAAGCTGATCGAGCTCGTCGGGAACAAGACGGCGGAAACGGCCATCGGGACATTCGATGACGTGCTTGAAGCGGCTCGCTCCCGTGCCGCCTTCTCCTGTGAGGATGGTGCGGCTCGGCTTGTCGGTGGCATCCGGGAAGCTCATGGCTCCTTCGGAATACGTGTACGTAAAGCCTGTCTTTTTGTTAGTGCGCTCTTCGCGCTTGCTGCCCTTAAGGTAGCGCCAGTCGGGAAGCTTTTCGTCGGAGATGTAGAACTGCTCCGGGACATAAGCCTCGTCGACAAGCACGTCGCCAAGCACGTGGCGCTCACCGTGATAGTCCTCGGCAAAGTCGCAGGTCAGAACATGACAGCCCTGCATGACGCCAGCATTCTTGAATTGAGAGGTCTTTTGGCCGACGCCAAAACGAGTTGAGTTCTCGTAGGGGTCGGGTAAAACATCGAGCTCGGACATCTCGTCGGGATAGATGGCGGGGAAGGCTTTAGCCATGACGCCGTTGTGCATGCGATCAACGAGATCAACCTTGCCAGCGTCCTTTTCGCAGAAGATATAAACACGCTTGCGACGCTGGGGGAAACCGTATTCGGCAGAGTTGACCACGCGCCATTCGACCGTGTAGTGGAGGTCGGCAAGACAACTTAGGATGATGGCGAAGTCGCGACCGCGTTGAGACGCGGGCGATTTGAGCAGGCGGTCGACGTTTTCGAAGAGGCCGAACTTGGGGTCCTTCATCTCGAGGAAGTGATAGATGTCCCACCAGAGGACACCCTTCTTGCCCTCGATGCCGTGCGCCTGATTGAGCGGGCGTGCAACAGAGTAGTCCTGGCAAGGGAAGCCACCGACGACCATTTGCACGTCGGGGATTTTAATTTCGCCGGCTTCAGCCTGCTCCAGGACCTTATTGATATCTTCGTTAACAACGGAATCTTCGCCAAAGCGGTCCATGTAACAACGTGCCGCAAACTGACGCGCCTTGGTTCCGGGCGGTTCCCACTGGTTGGCCCAAATGGTGCGGAAGGGGCCGGCGGGGTTCATGTAGAAATCTGGATAACGAGGGTCAGCGTAGCCTTCGAGGCCCAAACGGAATCCGCCGACGCCAGCAAAAAGCTCGGCAATATTAATCTCAGACACGTTTCTCCAATCGCTGCTGTGTCCGGTTATGGTGGTCACAACAATAACCGATCGAGGGGACAATCAAGACCTCAATTTTCTGGGCGTTAGTAGTTGCTCTGAACTACCATGAGGTTAGTTGCGAGTTTCGGAGGTATCCCGTGTCTAAGAAGCGCCTCGATTTCAAGCGCATGCTTGACGATACTGATTTTTCTGACCCCTCAAGTATTGAGCGCTATGCTGCCAATCTCGATGGCATGACGTTCCGCGATATTCTCGAGCTCGGTATTGCTCCGGAGGGGGAGAGTGCGCCCAAGGACTTTGGCTCCAAGAAGTACAAAGGCGGTATGGGCACTCTTATCGAAGAACGTTACTTTGGCTACAAGGCCAATAGTGACGATCGCCCCGACTTTCCCGAGGCGGGCGTTGAGCTCAAGGCAACGTGTTTTGATGTGCTCAAGAACGGCCGGAAGTCTGCTGGCGAGCGCCTTGTCCTGACCATGATTCCTTATGACCGACCTGTTTCGCTCGACTACGACAGTTCTCACCTCAAGACCAAGCTCAGCAATATCCTGTTGATTTACTACGGCCGAGATCGTTCCATCGATAAATACGACCAACGCATTGAGCGTGCGGTCATGGTTCGTCTGCCCGAAGAGGACATGAAAATCATTCGCGCCGACTACGAGAAGATCATTTCCTATATTCAGGATGGCCGTGCGGACGAGCTTTCAGAAGGCATGACGACTTATCTGGGTGCTTGCACGAAGGGCGCAACTGAGGCCACAATGTGGGCGGACCAGTATTATGAATACTTCAATACCGATACGGGCGAGATTGAGCGCCATCGCGCAAAGCGTCGCGCCTTTTCCCTCAAGCGCTCGTATATGGACTATGTGCTCCATACTTATGTCCTCGGTGCTCCGCGAGTCGGGGAGAGCATTGTTCAGGACGATGGCAAGTCTATCGATTTCGAAAGTTACGTAACTGGACTTATCGAGCGCCATTACGGTGAGACCGATCGTCAAATTGCCGAACAGTATGGACTGGAGTACACGGGCAATAAGGCGCAGTGGACAACGCTCGTTTATCGTATGCTCGGAATCAAAAACAATGCTGCCGAGGAATTCGTCAAGGCAGGCATTTCCGTCCGGACTGTTCGAGTTAACAACAGGGGGCACATCGAACAGGCTATGTCGTTCCCACCGTTTGAGTTCAAGCGTTTGATTGAAGAAGACTGGGAGACGTCGCCTCTTCATGCGTGCCTTGAGACCAATCGCTTTTTCTTCGTTGTGTTCCGTGAGGACCACGATGGCGTGCTGCGTCTCGACCGTTGTTTGTTCTGGGCAATGGGAGAAAACGAAATCGAAGGCCCAGCGAAAGCTTGTTGGGATGAGACGCGAAAGGTAATACGTGAGGGCGTTGAGCTCAATCCGTATCGGGATGCGAGCGGAAAGCTCAAAGTGACTAACAATCTGCCCGGTATGGCGGACAATCCAATTGTTCACGTTCGCCCGCATACGTCAAAAGCGGCTTACAAGTTTGCCGATGGAACAGAGATCGGTGACATCGCAAGGAATGCTTACGAACTGCCCGACGGGCGCTGGATGACGAAGCAATCGTTCTGGTTCAACAAGGGCTACCTGGAGCATATTCTGGGGCTGTAGCGTTTCGAGATTATTTAACAATCAACCCCTGCTCCTCGATACCTCGATGTTGCCCCTACAAATAAATCCCCTCACCGAGCTGCTTATGGAACTCGGCGTGATGGTCGCGTACCCAGGTAAAGAGCACCTGGTCAAAGTCGGTGCGCGCGGCTGGGATGCCAAAGACGCCGGCAACTTCGACGCGCACAAACTCCAGTGCCGGCAGCTTGTTGATGGCAGTGAGGGCAAACGGGGACGAGGGCTCCTCGAACAGATAGCGGCTGCCTTGCAGCGCGTCGCAACTGGTGCACGTGTTGCCGAGCGACGGGGCTTTGGAGGCTCGCGCGCCTACGGGCTTGTAGCCGCAGCGCTTATGAAGGTAGTCGCGGATCTCGCCCGGCACGCAGCCAAGAACAGGCACGATGGCGAGTGCGTTAGCGTTGGCCGTGTTGATGGCAATGTGCCCGGCTTCGTTGGACGCGTGCGCGATGGCGATGCTCTCGTCGTTGTCGGCTCGATAGGGAATGCCGAAGGCCGCGACCGAGGTCTCTTTGTGACACTTCCAGCACTCGCGCTTGCCCAGTACTAGATATATATACGGCGCTGAGGGGTCGGATCGGTCAACACCGGGCAGCCACTCGGCAAAGGGCTCGGGGTTAACGCCGCTGGGTACATACCAGATCTTCTTGGTCCGGTCCCATTTGGCGCCCAGCGCCTTGGCTTCTTCTTTGTGCGAAAAGGGGACATCGAGCTCGGTGCGCATGGCGGCTCCTTGGTGCTGCAGGCGCAAGTGGCTCAAGGATACCGCAGGGCGCAGACATCGCGGCGTTTTGCTGAGAAGTTGCGGTGCGGACTGATTGGTTATGCCGATGAATAGATCGGCAAGTAGATGGTCTGCTTTTGGCCAGTTGGGCGGCTGGAGCAGCTTGCGGCGCAGTTTTGTGCCTGGCTATTGTTGATGTTGGGGTATTGAATTTGTTTGGCTGCCATTTGTCAGGTGAATTGATGTTACGTTGCGATGACGGTTGGAGCTGCCAGCGGATTTGGCGGCATAAAACAAAACAGCCCAGAGGACATAGCCTCTGGGCTGCAAACATTTGGTGGGCGTTAGAAGATTTGAACTTCTGACCTCTTCCGTGTCAGGGAAGCGCTCTCCCCCTGAGCTAAACGCCCGATCAAGGGTGCGCAAGCGCGCAAGGGATAATATAACGGAGCCTGAACTCGGTGGCAAGAACATTTTTAAAAATCGCTTACATTGTGGAATTCGGGGGCTTTGTCATATCCATTTCAAAAGAGCCTGCTGCCGCGATTTGGCTGTTGCATAATGCAAGCCCATTGTGGTATCGAGCTATGGAAAGACGTCTGCGGAATTGTCCTACCGATAAACGGACAAGCCTCCAGCTGGTGCCTTTGCCGTGGTAAGGTAAGCCGAATTGCTTCCAGACTGTTTCGGGGGAGTGGAATGAGCAAAGAGTGTGTCGAGCAGGCCGAAGGCGCAGGGGCTTCGGTGCCGATGACCGATATATCGAACATTGATGTGCCCGAGGGCACTGACGAGCTCAGCCGCAGTACCCGCCGTGCATGGCGCGACCGCCTGAACAGTGCGTCGACGCGCAAGATGATTACGGGCGTTCTGGCCACGCTGGTGGGTGGTTCGTTTTGGGGTTTTTCGGGTACCAGCGCGAGCTTCCTGTTCGATACCTATCACGTTGATACCCTGTGGCTTATGAGTGTGCGCCAGATTCTCGCCGGTCTGCTCTTTATGGCCGTGGTGGTCACGCGCGATCGCGAGCGTCTGGTTAAACTCTGGACCACGCCCGCCGACCGCAGACAACTGCTGCTTTTTACCGCTTTTGGCCTGCTGTTCAACCAGTTCTGCTATCTTTCGGCCGTGCGCCTGACCAATGCCGGAACCGCGACGGTGCTTCAGTGCCTGCAGCTGGTCATCATTATGGGATACACCTGCGTTATCGACCGCCGCAGGCCGCGCACGCGCGAGGTTATCGGCATTGGCTTGGCTCTGGGCGGTACGTTTTTGATCGCCACCGGCGGTGACCCCACCAGCCTGAGCATCTCGCCGCTCGGCCTGGTCGCGGGCCTTATGTGTGCGGTCAGCGCCACCTGCATGGCGGTGATCCCCGCCAAGATCCTGCCCGAATATGGCAGCCCCATCGTCACGGGTTCGGCTATGCTCACGGCGGGCATCGTTTCGTGTGCTTTCGTTCGCCCTTGGGCGCATATGCCGGCGCTCGATGTTGCCGGTATCGAGGCGCTCGCGGTGTTCGTGGTCATCGGTTCGTTTTTTGCCTACATGCTCTATATGCAGGGCGTTAAGGACATTGGCTCGGTCCGCGCAAGCCTCATCGGAACCGTGGAGCCGGTCTCGGCGACCATCACGAGTGCCGTTATACTGGGCACGGTGTTTTTGCCGACCGACCTTATCGGCTTTGCCATGATCATCGTGATGATGTTCCTCACGGTGTAGCCCCTGCGGTTGCTTTAAAGGATAATAGGCTGGCGGCGCGTTGCTTTGGCGGCGCGCCTTTGTCTATAGAGAGGATCTCTTATGAAGTACTTTGGCACCGACGGATTTCGCGGCGAGGCCAACGTTGGACTGACCGTAGAGCATGCGTACAAGATCGGCCGTTTTGTGGGTTGGTATTACGGCGCCAACCGCGGGGCCAAGGCGCGCGTGATCGTGGGCAAGGACACGCGTCGCTCGAGCTATATGTTCGAGGCAGCGCTGGTGAGCGGCCTGGTCGCGAGCGGCGCGGACGCCTATATGCTGCACGTGATCCCGACGCCGGGTGTGGCGCACCAGACCGTGGAGGGCTGCTTCGATTGCGGCATCATGATCAGCGCGAGCCACAACCCGTTTTGCGATAACGGCATTAAGCTCGTCAACAGCGACGGCTTTAAGATGGACGAGGACGTGCTCGAGCTCATCGAGGATTACATCGATGGCAAGAGCGAAGTTCCGCTGGCCACGGGCAACCAGATCGGTGCCACGGTGGACTATATGCAGGGCCGCAACCGCTATATTGCCTCGCTCATCGCGAGCGCGAACTTTTCGCTGCAGGGCGTCAAGATCGGCATCGACTGCGCCAACGGCTCGGCGTCCTCGGTGGCCAAGCCGGTGTTCGACGCGCTGGGCGCCGACGTGCGCGTGATCAACGCCGCACCCGACGGATTTAACATCAATGTGGACTGTGGCTCCACGCATATGGAGCGCCTACAGCGCCACGTGGTGGAGCAGGGCCTGGACGTGGGCTTTGCCTACGATGGCGATGCCGACCGCTGCTTGGCCGTGGATGAGCGCGGTCGCGTGGTCGACGGTGACCAGATCCTGTACGTGTGCGGCGTGTACCTGAACAAGCACGGGCGACTCTCGGGCGGTACCGTGGTTCCGACGATTGCCAGCAACTTTGGCCTGGTCAAGTCGCTGGAGCTTGCCGGTCTGAGTGCCGTGACCAGCGGCGTGGGCGACCGTCACGTGTATGCCAAGATGCGCGAGGGCGGCTTCAGCCTGGGCGGCGAGCAGACGGGCCACACGATCTTTGGCGATATCGAGCGCACAGGCGACGGCATTATGACCTCGCTGCGCGTGATGGAAGTGATTCGTGCCGAGCGCGAGACACTCTCGCAGCTCACGGCTCCGTGCAAGCTGCTGCCGCAAGCGCAGGTTGCCGTGCGCGTGGCGGATAAGGACGCTGCGCTTGAGAACATGGGCGTGCAGAACGCGATCGCCGAGGCCGAGGCTGCGCTGGCGGGCGAGGGCCGCGTGCTCGTGCGCAAGAGCGGAACCGAGTCGGTGATTCGCGTGCTGGCTGAGGCTCCGGACCAATCTGCCGCCGACGCCGCCATGAAGCGCATCGCCGCCGCACTCGAAGCTCTGTAGTTACGCGGTTTTACCAAACTAGTCATTGGGGACGTTCTTAAACGACTAGTCATCGGGGACACTCTTCGTCATCCGTGCTTCTGGCTGGCAAAGAGTGTCCCAAACGACTAGTCATTAAAGAACGTCCCCAATGACTAGGTGAAAAGGGGGCGCCGCGGGATAGATCCTGCGGCGCCCCTTTGCGTTGGCGTGTGCCTAAGCTTTACAACTCGTACAGCGTGGTGAACTTGTCCTGCAGGTAGCTGCAGTAGTAACGGGCGTCAAAGTCCATGCCGCAGGCGCCCTTGATGAGCTCCGGCGCGTCCTTGGCGCGACCCCACTGCCAAATGTGCTCGCCCAGCCAGGCGCGGACGGGCGCCAGATCGCCGCTCGCGCAGGCACCGGTAAGGTCGACACCGTCGCGGCACATGGCCGGCACGAACATGGCGTCGTAGGCGCTGCCCAGCGCATAGGTGGGGAAGTAGCCAAACGAGCCACCGCTCCAGTGCGTATCCTGCAGGCAGCCGTGCGTGTCGTCGGGAACGGGAATGCCCAGGTACTCGTCCATAAAGCGGTTCCAAAGCGCGGGGATATCCTTGGCCGTGGCCTCGCCGGCAAACAGCATGCGCTCGATCTCGTAGCGCACCATAACGTGCAGCGGATAGGTGAGCTCGTCCGCCTCAGTGCGGATCAACGACGGCTGCGCGATGTTCACGGCGCGGTAGAGCGTGTCCTCGTCCACGCTGCCGTAGACCTCGGGCGCGTGACGGCGCAGCACCTCGAGCAGCGGCCCCATAAAGGCGCGGCTGCGACCTACGGTGTTCTCGAAAAAGCGGCTCTGGCTCTCGTGGATGCCCATGGAAGTGCCGCCCTCCAGGCAGGTGCGCGCATAGGCAGGATTGACGCCCAGCTCGTACATGGCGTGTCCCGCCTCGTGGATGATGCTGTAGACGTTGGAGATACAGTCGTTCTCGTAGATGTGCGTCGCGATGCGCGCGTCGCCCACGGCAAAGCCCTCGCTAAACGGGTGCTCGGTAAAGGCAAGTGTGGTGTCGTCCAGGTCCAGGCCGACGAGCTTCATCAGGTCGAAGCTCATGGCTCGCTGGGCGGCCTCGGGCACGCGGGCGTGCAAGAAGTCGGCGTCGGGCTGTTGGCCGCGCTCGCCGATGGCGTGCACGAGCGGCACGACGGTGGCTTTGACCTCGTCACAAAACGCGTCGAAGCTCTTGGCGGAAAGGCCGCGTTCGTACTGGTCGAGCCAAACGTCGTACGGGTCGCGCTTTGGGTCCATGAGCTCGGCCTGATGCTTAAGCTGGCCGACGATTCTATCCACATAGGGCTCAAAGCTCGCCCAGTCATTGGCCGTCTTGGCCTTGTGCCACACGGCGTCGGCCTCGCAGGTGAGCCTGGTCCAGGCCTCGGCCTCCTCGGTGGGAATGACGCTCGCTTCGCGCTGGTCGCGGCCGAGCACGCGGATCTCGTCGAGCAGCTGCGGGTTGTCGATCTTGCCGCCGGCGACGGTCTCGCGTGCCAGCGAGTGCACAAGTTCGACAGACTTTTCGCTGGTCAGGAGCTTATGGTGCTCGCCGGCAAGGGTGCCCATGGCGTCGGCACGGGCGGCGGCACCGTTGGCGGGAGCAATGGTCGCGCCGTCAAACTCGGCAATCTTGAGCAGGTACTCGCGGGTCCACAGCTTGCCCTCGAGCTTGCGGAATTTTTTGACGGCCTTATCGACCTTCATGCCTTTGGGCGTCTTGTCCGCTGCGGGCTTGGCCTTCTTATCGAGTTTCTTTCCCATACCTATATCCTTGATCTCGCAGACCGGACGCCTCGGGTGGGCGCGCGGCCAGTTTGCACAGCTACCTGTCTTGTACCCAGCACGAACAAAACGGAACGCGGCGATACGCCCACACAATGTGGTATCCTGTAGCCCAATGCGTTGACGGAGAGGGTTTTGCCCGCCGCGTCGCCGGCAAGAGAGGGAAGGTCATGGGCTGTAAGCCTTCCTGCGGTGGCAAGGGCCAAGCGTTCACTCCCGAGCAGCGACCTCAACGGGCACGCGGCCGGCGGCGGCGATGTCCCCAGTAGGGAAGCCGTGAGCCTCGCGACAAGGGGCAAAGAGTGGGCGCGGCGGGCCAGACATCCGCCGGGTCAAACAAGGTGGTACCGCGGAATTCAACCGTCCTTGGGCAATGCACATGCCCGAGGGCGGTTTTTTGTTACCGAACCGGGCCGCGTTTTCGCAACGTCAGACGGCGGCAGCCGCCTCGGCAAGCGGGGAGCGCGAGAGACGAAAGGGAAGACATGAGTCTGATTGATGATCTGGTCAAACTCGAGGAAGAGGCCAAGGAGCTTGTCGCAGGCGCCGACGACGCCGCAAAGCTCGAGGCCGCGCGCGTTGAGCTGCTCGGCCGCAAGGGCCGCATCACCGGCCTGATGCGCATGATGGGCAAGCTCGCCCCCGAGGATCGTCCCGTGATGGGCAAGCGCGCCAACGAGATGCGCCAGCTGATCGAGGGCATGCTCGACGAGCGCACCACCGAGATGAAGGCCGCCGCCCTCAAGCACGCACTCGAGCACGAGGCCGTCGACATCACGCTACCGGGTATCCGTCCGCAGATCGGCCACCAGCACCTGATCAAGCAGATCGTCGAGGAGGCCGAGGACATCTTCTGCGGCATCGGCTACACCGTCGAGTCTGGCCCCATGGTCGACACCTCCTATTACAACTTCACCGCGCTCAACGCCCCCATGGATCACCCGAGCCGCTCGGCCCGCGATACCTTCTACGTGGTCGACAACAACCCCGGCAGCGTCGCGCACCCCGAGGCTCACGCCCACGGCGAGTCCGATGTGCTGCTGCGCACCCAGACCTCGGGCGTGCAGATCCACACCATGGAGTCGCAAAAGCCGCCCATCTACATGATCTGCCCGGGCACCGTCTATCGTCCCGACACGGCCGACGCCTGCCATCTGCCGCAGTTCAACCAGATCGAGGGCCTGGTTGTCGACGAGGGCATCACCTTTGGCGATCTTAAGGGCACGCTCGACTACTTTGTTAAGTGCATGTTTGGCGAGGATCGCAAGACGCGTTACCGCCCGCACTTCTTCCCCTTCACCGAGCCTTCCTGCGAGGTGGACGTGAGCTGCCACGTGTGCGGCGGCAAGGGCTGCAACTTCTGCAAGCACAGCGGCTGGATCGAGATCCTGGGCTGCGGCATGGTCGACCCCAACGTCCTGATCAACTGCGGCATCGACCCCGAGAAGTACACCGGCTTCGCCTTTGGCATTGGCGCCGAGCGCGTCGCGGCCCTGCGCTACGACCTGCCCGATCTGCGCACGTTGATGACTGGTGACATGAGGTTCTTGAACCAGTTCTAGAACGCTTTCTTCTTAGTTGCAGTTTCCGGCTCAAAGCCGCATTTATGAAAGGAGACCAGTTAGATGCGCGTTTCTTACGACTGGCTCAAGACCATGATCGATATTCCGGAGGATCCTAAGACCCTTTCGGACGAATATATCCGTACCGGCACCGAGGTCGAGGCAATCGACACCGTGGGCGAGTCCTTCGACCACGTGGTGACCGCCAAGGTGCTCACCAAGACCCCGCACCCCGATAGCGACCACATGTATGTGTGCTCGGTCGATGTGGGCGACAAGAATCTCGACGCCGACGGCAACTCCGCTCCGCTGCAGATCGTCTGCGGCGCGCAGAACTTTGAGGCCGGCGACCACATCGTCACGGCCATGATCGGTGCTGTGCTTCCCGGCGACGTCAAGATCAAGAAGAGCAAGCTTCGCGGCGTCGTGTCCATGGGCATGAACTGCTCTGCGCGCGAGCTCGGCCTGGGCGGCGACCACTCCGGCATCATGATTCTGCCCGAGGATACGCCTTGCGGCATGCCGTTTGCCGAGTACGTGGGCTCGAGCGACACCGTGCTCGACTGCGAGATCACGCCCAACCGTCCCGACTGCCTGTCCATGATCGGCATGGCCCGCGAGACCGGTGCCATCTTCGACCGCGATTTCCACGTTGAGCTGCCCGCCATCAAGGCCGAGACCGGCCGCGCGACCGACGACGAGCTTTCGGTCGAGATTGCCGACGAAGGCCTGTGCGACCGCTACGTCGCCCGCATCGTGCGCAACGTGAAGGTCGGCCCCTCGCCTGACTGGATGGTCAAGCGCCTCAACGCCTTGGGCGTGCGTCCGCACAACAACATCGTCGACATCACCAACTACGTGATGATGCTTACCGGTCAGCCGCTGCACGCCTTTGACCTGGACACCTTTGCCGAGCGCGAGGGCAGGCGTTGCGTGGTGGTTCGCGCCGCCCAGCAGGATGAGAAGTTCACGACGCTCGACGGCGAGGAACGCACGCTTGACGCCGGCATGGGCCTTATCACCGACGGCGAGCGTCCCGTGGCGCTGGCCGGCGTCATGGGCGGCATGGATTCCGAGATCGAGGACGATACCGTCGATGTGATGGTCGAGAGCGCCTGCTTCAACGCCGGTCGCACCTCGCACACCAGCCGTGATCTGTCGCTGATCTCCGACGCCTCCATTCGCTTTGAGCGCCAGGTCGATGAGACCGGCTGCGTGGATGTCGCCAACGTTACCTGCGCGCTCATCGAGGAGATCGCCGGCGGCGAGGTCGCTCCCGGCTACGTCGACGTTTTCCCCGCGCCCAAAACCATCGACAGCATTAAGCTGCGCCTGGCCCGCGTGCATGCCATCTGCGGCGCCGACATCGAGCCCGACTTTATCGAGCGTTCGCTCACTCGCCTGGGCTGCACCGTCGAGCGCGACGGCGAGGACTTTATGGTCACTCCGCCGAGCTTCCGCCCCGACCTGCCGCGCGAGATCGATCTGATCGAGGAGGTCCTGCGCCTGTGGGGCATGGGCCGTGTGACGGCGACCATCCCGGCTGCCAAGAACCACATCGGCGGCCTGACCCGCGAGCAGAAGCTCACCCGCAAGGTCGGCGAGATCCTGCGCGCCTGTGGCCTCAACGAGACCACGACTTTTGGCTTTGCCGCCCCGGGCGACCTGGAGAAGATCGGTATGTCCACCGAGGGCCGCGGTTGCCCCGTGGTGCTCATGAACCCGCTGGTGGCCGAGCAGACCGAGATGCGCCGCTCGCTGCTGCCGGGCCTGCTGCAATCCGTGGCCTATAACGAGGCCCACGGCACGCCCAACGTGCATCTGTACGAGGTCGGCAGCCTGTTCCACGGTCGCGAGAACGCCAGCCTGCCCAAGGAGACCAAGTCCGTGGCGGGTGTGCTCTCGGGCCAGTGGAGCGAGCAGTCTTGGAGCATGAAGTACCGCAAGCTGCGCTTCTTCTTTGGTAAGGGCATTGTCGAGGAACTGCTCGCCCAGCTGCGCATCGAGAAGGTTCGCTTCCGTCCCGTCGAGGGCGAGGGCTACGCTTTCTTGCAGCCGGGTCGTGCGGCCGAGGTTCTGTCCGGCGGCACCGTGCTGGGCTGGGTCGGCGAGATTCACCCCAAGGCGCGCGAGGCGATGGGCATCGATGAGGTCGTCGTTGCCTTTGAGCTCGATCTGGACAAGCTGATCAAGGGTGCCCGCAACCAGGAGAACTACCGCGAGTTCTCGCAGTACCCGGCTGTTGAGCACGACCTTGCTATCGTGGTCGATAACTCCGTGACCTGCGAGGATCTTGAGCGCCGTATTACCAGCGCCGGCGGCAAGCTGCTCGAGGGCGTGCGCCTGTTCGACGTCTACCGTGATCCGGTCCGCGTGGGTGTGGGCAAGAAGTCCATGGCCTTTGCGCTTACGTATCGCTCCGACGACCACACGCTCACCAGCGAAGAGGTCGAGAAAGCGCACCAGAAGATCGTCACCAAGGTGTGCAAGGGCGTAAACGGCGAGGTCCGCGGCTAGGGCTTGCTCTGGGGGCGTAGGGCCTGATGGCGGTTGCTGTGGGCTCTGCGTGACCGCGGTGTTCGGAATAAGGCACCGTTGAGCCTGCATATATGACACGCGCATTACATAACGGCGTGCTGCTTTGTCGGCAGCGCGCCGTTTTGCTATGATAGCCCGCGGCGTGTTACGAATCTGACAATGCGTAACACTGACAAGGTGATTTAAGCGGCGTTGCAATTCTGTGCGCCGACAACCGGGAGGCGTACATGCACATTCCAGATAATTATCTGTCTCCGCAGACCGATGCTGTCATGGCGGTGGCAATGGTGCCCGTTTGGGTCCACTGCATCAAGAAGGTGCGCGCCACGCTCGATCGCGAGCACATGGCTTTCCTGGGCATCTGCGCCGCTTTTTCCTTCTTGCTCATGATGTTTAACGTTCCGCTGCCCGGCGGCACCACAGGCCACGCCGTCGGCGGCGCACTCATCGCGCTGCTGCTGGGCCCCGAGGCCGCGGCTATCGCTGTCTCGGTCGCGCTGGCGCTGCAGGCGCTGCTGTTTGGCGACGGCGGCATCCTGTCCTTTGGCGCCAACTGCTTTAACATGGCCTTCGTGCTGCCGTTTGTTGCCGCCATGGTATTCCGCGCGCTCAACAGCCGCCTGCACGACAAGAGCTGGGGCACCTCGGTTTCTGCCATCGTGAGCGGCTGGGTTGGCTTGTGCGTGGCTGCCCTGTGCGCTGCCATCGAGTTTGGCATTCAGCCGATGCTCTTCACCAACGCCTCGGGTGCTCCGCTGTACTGCCCCTTCCCGCTGTCTGTTTCCATTCCGGCCATGCTGATCCCGCATATGCTGGTAGCCGGTGTCGTCGAGGGCGTGGCGACGGCCGCAATCTACGGTTTCATTAAGAAGACGGCGCCGAGCGTTATCGTCGGGCCCGAGGCCGTCGACGGCCAGCTTGCTGCCGAGGGCGCTGCTGCCAAGAAGACCTCGCTGGTTCCCACGCTCATCCTGGTCGCTGTGCTCGTGGTGGCTACGCCGCTGGGTTTGCTTGCTACCGGTGACGCCTGGGGTGAGTGGAACGCCGAGGGCGCTGCAACTGCCGTCCAGGAGGCCGGCGACGACAGCCTGCAGGCTTCGGTCGGCCTCGACGCTCCGACGTTTGCCGATACACTGCCCACGGGCGATTATCTTCAGGCCTATTCCGAGGAGCAGGGCCTTGGCTTTGCCGGCCAGGCCGCGATGTATATTCTTTCGGGCGTGATTGGCGTGGCGGTGCTTACCATTGCATTCCGCCTGGTCTCGCTGACGGTCAAGGAAAGCGGTGCTCATGGCAATAGCCGAGCTGCCTAGCTGGCTTGCGGCCGAGGAGCGATATGAGCCCGTGGGGGCTCGGCATCGTGTGATGCAAAAGAATGTCCTGCACCTGGCGAGCCTGCTTGAGCGGGTTCGCCTGGGTGGAGGCGCGCACGAGGGCGGGTCGATGATCGACCGCGCCCTTTCTTGCGTTTCGGCTCCGGTGCGCCTGGTGGGGATGTTCGTTTGCGTCCTGTGCGTGTGTCTGACGCAGAGCCCGCTGTACCTCATGTTGATGGCGGCTATCGCGCTGGTGCTCGTTGCTGTGCGCCCTGTACGCGGGCTGCGGGCAACCTTTGTGCCGGCGCTTGGCGCTGCGGGGCTCGCGGTGGTCCTGGCACTGCCCGCCTTGCTGCTGGACGCTTCTGCCGCGGGCGCCATGCTCAAGATTGCACTCAAGACGTTCATTAACGTGTCGCTCGTGCTGGGCGTTTCGTGGACGCTCACCTGGAGCCGCATGTCGGCGGCGCTCAAGACGTTGCATCTACCCGACGAAGTTATCTTTACGTTTGATATGGCGCTCAAGCATATCGAGGTGCTGGGACGCACGGCGCACGATCTGTGTGAATCGGTCATGCTGCGCAGCGTTGGCCGTGCGCCTGCGGGTTTTTCGCGCACCGACTCGCTGGCGGGTATCATGGGCATGACCTTTATCAAGGCGATGGAATGCAGCCGCGCGATGGACGAGGCCATGCTCTGCCGCGGCTTTGCCGGTGTGTATCCGGCTCCCGCGCGCGCCGGGTTTGGCTGGCGCGATGCGGTCTATGCGGCCGGCGTGGCGCTGCTGGCAGTGTTGTGCGCCGTGCTGTAGGCGCTGCTGGTTCCGGCTGGGGATGCAAATGGGGAAGGGCGACGTTTTGGCAAACGATACAAATGGCGCGATGGGCGCGAGCGGTTCTGCTAACACCGAGGCCACGCCGCTCATCGAGCTGCGCGACGTAGTGTTCTCCTATGCGGGACATACGGTTGTCGATGGCGTGTCGCTGCAGGTCGATCGTGGCGAACTCGTTGCCCTGCTCGGTCCCAACGGCTGCGGTAAGACGACGATTATGCGCCTTATTAACGGCCTTGAACTCGCGGACGCAGGGGCATACCTGTTTGACGGGCATGTGATCGATGCGGCGTTTCTAAAGGATTCCGCGGCCGCTCAGCGTTTTCATCAGCGCGTTGGCTTTGTGTTCCAGAATGCCGACGCGCAGCTGTTCTGCGCCACGGTGGGCGAGGAGGTCGCTTTTGGTCCCGCGCAGATGGGGCTGCCGACGGGCGAGCTCGAGCGCCGCGTCCGCGATGCCATGGGGCTGTTCCAGGTTGCCGACCTTGCCGACGCCTCTCCCTATCAGCTCTCGGGTGGGCAAAAGAAGTGCGTTGCGCTGGCTGCGGTGGTGTCGATGAACCCGGATATCTTGGTTCTCGACGAGCCTACCAATGGGCTCGACGAGGATTCATGCGACATTGTGGTCAACTTCTTGCTGGCCTACGTCGCGGCGGGTAAGACGGTCTTGATGAGCACACATCACCAAGATTTGGTGCGCCGCCTGGGGGCCCGTGCAATCTATATCGATCGATATCACCATGTGGTCGAGGCGCCTTCGCCGTCGTATGGAACCGAAAGCGGTGCTACGGACTAGTTGCTGCGTAGAGCGTGCGTAGCCGCCCGCGCGGCTTTGCCGTGATGGTATAGTTATCCAGGTTTTTATGGGGGTGGCTATGCCAAGCTGGAACATTCATATCGCTCAGACGGAGCGTTTGCTGGAGCGCACCGGTGCGCTTGCCAAGAGCGTGCGCGACCGCAATGCCTTTTTGTTTGGCTGCGTGGTTCCGGATATCTTCGTGGGCTATATGGTCCCTGGCATCGCCGATCCCATCCCGTACCGCATTACGCACTTTGCCAAGCCTGAGCCCATCCCTAAGCCTCGTGAGCATGAGTTCTGGGATACCTATGTGGCACCGTTGCTTAAAAGTTCGCCCACCGGTGCGCCGGCCGCGGCGACCTCGATTATCGAGGAACGCGAGCGGCTGAACCGCGTGCACTATCCCCAGCGCTACAAGGATGCCGAGCCGGTTGCCGGTCCCGGCGCCTGTGAGTTCTCGCTTGCGTCCGAAGATGTGGCGCAGTCGCTGCTCGATTTAACACTGGGCGTCTGGTCGCATCTGGTGGCCGACACGGTTTGGAATACGCGTGTGAATCAGTACCTGGAGGCGCATGACGGCAAGCCGTGTGAGGAGTTCCGCATTAAAAAGCAAGGCGACTTTGACTGGTTTGGCAAGACGCTGGGCATTGTTTCCATCCCGCGTGCGACCGATCGCCTGTATACCGCTGCGACGCGTTTTGGGCAGTATCCCATCCATAAGGAGTATGTGCTCAAGACCATCGGCGTCATGCACGAGATCGTGCGCGAAAACCCCGGCGAGCCCGATCATCCGCCGTATCGCCTGCTAACCGAGAAGTTCTTCGACGCAACGTTTACCGAGGTCATCGAGCTGACCGAGGCGGGATTTGCGGCTCGCGTTGCTGCTTCTGACGTTCCCGCAGTCCCTCTGATCGCTAGCTGCTAGCCGGCCGGCTTAACGGTGAACAGTTCATCCCAATTGACCAACAACTCCCGTCGCAGGGCATCTTCGACGGTACGTTCCTGATCGGTCTTTGGGATGTAGGGGAGCCCCGCCTTTTTATGAATGAGCTCGGCGATGTTGTTAAAGCTCTTCGTGTCCTTGATTTGCTCATAGGTTATCTGGATAACGTCATAGCCCATGCTTGTGAGGGCGGTGGTGCGCTCGGCATCGGAGAGACTTGCGGCTTCGCTGTCATGGACGGAGCGGCCTTGGCATTCCAAGATGACGCCCATGCTGTCGATGTTGCTCTCTATGAGGATATCGGCGTAGCAGCAGGTTTTGTCATACAGTGAGCGTGCGGCGTCGCTGAGTGGGATGCGCACGTTGTTTGCGATGTTGATGCCCATGCCGCCCTCGTCGCGGGGGAGCGAGACAAGCATGGAGGTCTGTACTTCGAAGGGTGAGGCGGTCTGCCCCGTCATGTGCTCGGCTGCCCAGCGCAGTTGTTTAACGCCGCGCAGGCCTGCGGCCTGCTTGGCGAACGCGGCGATATCCGCTGCGCTGAGGAGCGGTGGGCGCTTCCACAGGTTGGTGTCATTGCCCTTGGTGTCGACAACGCGTTTCCAACCACAGTCGGGCGGAATGAGCTTAAGCGAAATTGCTTCATCGAGCTGCTGCTGCGCCCGTTTACAAGGCGTGAACACTGCAAAGGAGCCGCACATCTCGTAGCAAGCCATGAGTAACTGGTTGCGTGAGACCTGCGTGGCAAGGCTGAGCAGTGTGAACTCCGGGGACGTGACATCAAATCCATGCTCAGTCTGCCTAAACGACCCGGGAGGTGGTTCTTGGGCCAGCAGACGGCTATGAAATAGCTTTCCGTTCGCGCGCTGTTTTCTTTCGCCCACGAATCTCCAAACTGGTGTGCCGAGCAAGTCATTAAATACTGGCTGTTTTGAGTAATGCACCAAGCGATGGTCATGGTCGGGCGGCAGGATTGCCGGATAGAGTCCCAGTATCTGGGGCGGGATGCGATAGTACTGAAAAGCCGTGGGTCCGCAGGCAAGAAATGACATAGCGATCCGATCGTTTGAGCGTAGTTTGGGCTAGAAAAGCTATCGGTTTCGGAAGTGCGGGGAAAAAGACAAACAGGCAAAGCACAAGCGGTATTTGAGCCAACTTTATCAGGGGTTTTGTTGAAATAAAAGGGCTTGTGCTCGGGGGTAAGCAATTTTTCCCCGCACTTCCGAAAACCAGGTCGATCTGACTCTTGCTAAAACGATTTAGCAGCGTCGGTTAAGGTGTGGGTTTGCCACCGGGCGAACACTTTTAGCGCTTGGGACTTTATTTTTGGGCCTCGAAGGGTGGATTTCGCGCTTTTGGTAAAGAAATGAGTGCGTGTTTTGCCGTGCGCCGGCATTGGCACAGAAAAAGGGCCCGGAAGGCAATGCCTTCCGGGCCCTTTGCAATGCAAATCTGCTTGCAAGTGCGATTTAGCGCACCTGAGCGACGTAAGCGACGTTGGTCGAGGAGACCTTGTCCTCGAGCTGGACGCTCATACGGGGATCGCCGGCGGTAGCGACGGTCAAATCGCCAGTCTTAACGTAGCCGAGCTCCTTAGCGGTCTCGATCGCCTTGACGATCGTGCCGTTGACGGTGCCCTGGGTAATCTCGGCCTGGTGCGGGATAACGCCCCAGTACATGATCATCTGCTGGACGGCCCACTCGTGGCGGGAGAACGCGCAGATCGGCATGTTGGGACGGAAGTGCGAGATCAGGCGAGCGGTACGACCGGTGGTCGTCGGCACGGTGATGCACTTGGCGCCAACGGTGGTGGCCATGTTCACAGCGGACATACCCACAACGTTGTTGACAACGCGGGTGCCGTGAGCATCGGCCGGAACCTCGAGCGGAGCGTGAGCCGGGAGGTACTTCTCGGTCTCGAGAGCAATGCTGGCCTGCATCTTGACGGCCTCGACCGGGTACTTACCGGCAGCGGACTCGCCGGAAAGCATAACGGCGTCGGTGCCGTCGTAAATGGCGTTAGCAACGTCGGCAACCTCGGCGCGCGTCGGGCGCGGGTTCTGCTGCATGGAGTCGAGCATCTGCGTAGCGGTGATAACGGGCTTGTAAGCCGCGTTGCACTTGGCGATGATCTCCTTCTGGATGTGCGGAACGAGCTCGGGCTTGATCTCGATGCCCAGGTCGCCACGGGCGACCATGATGCCATCGGAAGCCTCGAGGATCTCGTCGAAGTTCTCGACGCCCAGGGCGCACTCGATCTTCGGGAAGATCGTCACGTGCTCGCCACCGTTCTCGCGGCAAAGCTTGCGGATGCCGCGGACGGACTCGCCGTCACGGATGAAGGAAGCGGCGATGTAGTCGATGTTCTCGGTCAGGCCAAAGAGGATGTCCTGACGATCGCGCTCGGTGATGGCGGGCAGAGAGATGTTGACGTTGGGCATGTTGACGCCCTTGCGCTCGCCGATCAGGCCGTCGTTCTTAACGACGCAGGTCATGTCCTGGCCGTCGACGGACTCGACCTCGAGGGCAACCAGGCCGTCATCGATCAGGATGAGGGAGCCCTTCTCGACCTCGGAGGGCAGAGCCAGGTAGTCGAGGGAGATGTGCTCAGCGGTGCCGTGGAAATCCTCGGACGTGGGCTGAGCGGTGACGACGATCTTGTCGCCGGTCTTGACGGCAACCTTCTTGCCATCGACCAAAAGGCCGGTGCGGACCTCGGGGCCCTTGGTGTCGAGCAGGATGCCGACGGGCATGCCGAGCTCCTTGGAAATACGGCGGACGCGCTCGATGCGACCGTGGTGCTCGTCGTAGGAGCCGTGCGAGAAGTTAAAACGGGCGACGTTCATGCCCGCCTTGATCATCTCGCGGATGGTCTCGTCGCTATCGCAGGCGGGACCCATGGTGCATACAATCTTGGTGCGCTTGTACATTCAGACCTCCATCTGACATCGTCTTGCGCTGATAGATAAACCATAAGAAATAAAACTGAGATGATTATAACGAAATGCCGACCGAATACCCCAAAAAATCGACCGTATGCCGAATTAGAAGTTCATTTTTTGCGGAAAAACGGTATATGCAAAAACTTTACCAACCGTTCTAACCGCTGCTATCTGGGCGATATTTTAGTTCGATGATGCGCCGAAGAAAAAACGTTTTATCAATCTTGAGCATCACACTGTCTGCACCGTTGCGCCTGTGCCGTGTTTCCAGATGGAATGTTTTGGCTAGACCCGCCGCTTTGGGGTACCATAGCTCCACTATCAACTGCCGCTCAGCACGGCAGCCTTGATGAGCCCTTGCCCTTCTCCTGGGAATTATGATCGGGCATCAATCTGCTGAGTGGCCCGAATCCCAGGAGGGGACTCTATATGCAAAAGGAATACCTGTCCGCCGCGGCGGAGGTGCTCAGCGACCAAGGTGTCGATGAGAACCTCGGCCTGAGCAACGACGAGGCGTCGTCGCGCCTCGCCAAGACAGGCCCTAACAAGCTCGAGGAAGCCGAGAAGACGCCGCTGTGGAAGCGCTTCTTTGAGCAGATGGCAGACCCCATGGTCATCATGCTGATCGTTGCCGCCGTCATCAGCGCGCTCACGGGCATGGTCAAGGGCGAGCCCGATTTTGCCGACGTCGCCATTATCATGTTCGTCGTTATCGTCAACTCGGTGCTGGGCGTGGTTCAGGAGGCTAAAAGCGAGGAGGCTCTCGAGGCCCTGCAGGAGATGAGCGCGGCGCAGTCCAAGGTGCTGCGCGACGGCAAGCTCGTGCACCTGCCGAGCGCCGAGCTCGTGCCCGGCGACGTGATCATGCTCGAGGCGGGCGACTCCGTCCCGGCCGACTGCCGCGTGCTCGAGAGCGCCACGATGAAGATCGAAGAGGCCGCACTGACCGGCGAGTCCGTGCCGGTCGAGAAGCACGCCAACGTGATCGAGCTCGCCGCGGGCACCGATGACGTGCCGCTCGGCGACCGCAAGAACATGTGCTACATGGGCTCCACCGTGGTGTACGGCCGCGGTCGCGCCGTCGTGGTCGGCACCGGCATGGATACCGAGATGGGCAAGATCGCCGGCGCCCTGGCCGAGGCCAAGGAAGAGCTCACGCCGTTGCAGGTGAAGCTCGCCGAGCTCAGCCGCATCCTTACCATCATGGTTATCGTCATCTGCGTCGTCATCTTTGGCGTTGACATCATCCGTCACGGCGTGGGCAACGTCCTTACCGACCCGACTGCCCTGCTCGATACCTTTATGGTTGCCGTCTCGCTCGCCGTCGCCGCTATCCCCGAGGGCTTGGTCGCCGTCGTGACCATCGTCCTTTCGCTCGGCGTGACCAAGATGGCCAAGCGCCAGGCGATCATCCGCAAGCTTTCTGCTGTCGAGACGCTCGGCTGCACGCAGACCATCTGCTCGGACAAGACCGGCACGCTTACCCAGAACAAGATGACCGTCGTCAAGCACGAGCTCGCTGCGCCCAAGGAAAAGTTCTTGGCCGGCATGGCGCTGTGCTCCGATGCCCAGTGGGACGAGGAGCTGGGCGAGGCCGTGGGCGAGCCGACCGAGTGTGCACTCGTCAACGATGCCGGCAAGGCTGGTCTTACCGGCCTGACTGCCGAGCACCCGCGCGTGGGCGAGGCCCCGTTCGACTCGGGTCGCAAGATGATGTCCGTGGTCGTCGAGACCCTGGACGGCGAGTACGAGCAGTACACCAAGGGCGCGCCCGACGTGGTGGTCGGCCTGTGCACCTATATCTACGAGGGCGATAAGGTCGTCCCCCTGACCGAGGAGCGCCGCGCCGAGCTCGTGGCAGCCAACAAGGCCATGGCCGACGAGGCCCTGCGCGTGCTGGCGCTGGCGAGCCGCACCTACACCGAGGTTCCCGTCGACTGCAGCCCCGCTGCGCTCGAGCACGACCTGGTCTTCTGCGGCCTGTCCGGCATGATCGACCCGGTCCGTCCCGAGGTGGCCGATGCTATCCGCGAGGCGCACGACGCCGGTATCCGCACCGTCATGATCACGGGCGACCACATCGACACCGCCGTGGCCATCGCCAAGCAGCTGGGCATCGTCGCCGATCGCAGCCAGGCCATCACCGGCGCCGACCTCGACCGCATGAGCGACGAGGAGCTCGACGCGCACATCGAGGACTACGGCGTGTACGCCCGCGTCCAGCCCGAGCACAAGACCCGCATCGTCGAGGCTTGGAAGTCGCGCGACCAGATCGTGGCCATGACGGGCGACGGCGTCAACGACGCCCCGTCCATCAAGCGCGCCGACATCGGCGTGGGCATGGGCATCACCGGCACCGACGTTACCAAAAACGTCGCTGATATGGTGCTCGCCGACGATAACTTCGCCACCATCATCGGTGCCTGCGAAGAGGGCCGTCGCATCTACGACAACATCCGCAAGGTCATCCAGTTCCTGCTTTCGGCCAACCTTGCCGAGGTCTTCTCGGTGTTTATCGCCACACTCATCGGCTTTACCATCTTCCAACCGGTGCAGCTGCTGTGGGTGAACCTGGTCACCGACTGCTTCCCCGCGCTCGCGCTGGGCATGGAGGATGCCGAGGGCGACATCATGAAGCGCAAGCCGCGCAACGCCAAGGACGGCGTCTTTGCCGGTCACATGGGCCTGGACTGCGTGGTCCAGGGCCTGATCATCACCGTGCTGGTGCTGGCGAGCTTCTTTGTGGGCGTGTACTTTGACATGGGCTACATCCACATCGCCGATATGATCGCCGGTAATGCCGACGAGGAAGGCGTGATGATGGCCTTCATCACGCTCAACATGGTCGAGATCTTCCACTGCTTCAATATGCGCAGCCGTCGTGCGTCGCTGTTTAGCATGAAGAAGCAGAACAAGTGGCTGTGGGCTTCCGCCGCGCTGGCACTGGTGCTGACGGTGATCGTGACCGTGCAGCCGACGCTTGCCGAGATGTTCTTTGGCCCTGTGACGCTTGAGCTCAAGGGCGTTCTTGCCGCGCTGGGTCTGGCCTTCCTGATCATCCCGCTGATGGAGATCTACAAGGCGATCATGCGCGCGGTCGAAAAAGAGTAACGTTCCTGTCCGGGCCCGACCGCCTGCGGGGTTTCCACGGGCACGTCCTCGCCGCTTTGCGGCTGCGGGATGTGCCCTTAGGAAACCCCTCCCGGCGGGCGGGCCCTGCGGCATCCTTGCTGGCTTTTCTCCCGCGCGGATGATAAAGGGCTGAGGGAAAGTTTGTGAGCCGGTCGAGCGTTTGCTCGACCGGCTCTTTTTGATTTAGGGCTTTGCCCGGCCAGCTCTTTTTGATTTAAAATACCTGCTCAGTTGTGATTTTGGGTACTGGGAGGCGTTTGTGGGCAAGGCTAAGGCTAAGGCGAAGAAAAAGACGACGGGGGCGCGTGCTAAGCGCGATCGTCGTCGGAAGCTCGCGACCGAAGCCCCTGCATCTGCTGAGGAGCTGCTGGCAAGCGTACCGGGGCTTGACGCGTTGCAGGATGTTCCGGCGTTCGATGACCTGCCGGTCGATGCGGCTCAGCAGGCTGCATTTGACGACTTTTGCGCACAGGCCGAGGAGCCCGAGCAGATGCAGCTCGGTGCCGTGGTGCGCCTGGACCGCGGGTTTCCGCTGGTGGCGACTGCCGATGACACGTTTCGTGCCGAGCATGCCGTAGGGTTTGCCAAGTCGCGTGGCGAGGACGAGGTCTTGCTGCCCGCTGTGGGCGACCGCGTGGCGGTTCGCCGTGCTCCCGGGCACGACATGGGCGTCATCGAGTGCGTACTACCGCGCCGTACGAGCTTTGAGCGTTGGCGTGGCCGTGCCCGCGGTGAGCGCCAGGTGCTCTGCTCCAACGTTGACAGCGTGCTGATCGTGCAGGCGCTCGGCGCCGGCGAGGTGCTGCTCGATCGCGTGGCGCGCTCGTTGGTGTTGGCGCTCGACTGCGATGCCGAGCCGGTGGTGGTGCTCACCAAGGCCGACCGCTGCGAGGCCGATGAGCTCGAGCGCGATCTGGACCGCGTGCGCCGTCTGGTGGGTCCGGACGTGCGCGTGATCGTGACGTCTTCTGCCGAGGGCCTCGGCCTGGACGAGGTGCGCGCCTGCGTGCCGGCTGGGAGCTGTGCCATGATCTTGGGCGAGTCGGGTGCCGGCAAGTCGACGCTGCTCAATGCGCTGCTGGGTCACGATGCGCTAGCCACTGGCGGTGTGCGCGAGCGTGATGACCAGGGTCGCCACACCACGGTTGCGCGCGTGATGGTGACGCTACCGGGCGACGCCGGCGTGATCGCCGATGCCCCGGGCCTGCGCAGCCTGCCGCTCGTGGGCCATGAGCGGGGTCTGGCGCGCGCCTTCCCCGAGATCGTCGAGGCGTCGCGCGCGTGCCGGTTTGGCGATTGCACGCACACTCACGAGCCGGGTTGCGCCGTTCGAGAGGCCGAAGATGCCGGACAGATTGACAGCCTGCGTCTGGAGACGTTCCAAAACCTGGCGTCATCCATGCGCGTGAGTGCCCAAATGCTCGACCCCGATGTCCATCTGTAATTGAATTTTCCTATGACAGCCGTCACCCAACTGCTTGGGAGGCGGCTTTTTTGCTGCCAAAGCGTCTCGAAATATGCGTTTTGCCGACGTTCTGACCAAAACCTTGCCACGAGCTTGACGGGCTGGTCAGCTTTTGGTCAGCAATTGGTTTGACACGTAAAACCAAGATTGCGATTGCGCCGCTTTGCGCCTTGGCCGCCCAGACAATGGTGGTACGGGCATTTGCCCGGCACCGCCATGAGAGGAGCGGCCGTGAACAAGAGCAAGCGCATCGCCATCAGTCTGGTCGCGGGCGTGCTTGCCGCGGCGCTCTGCATGGTCTACGGCTCGTCGATCCGCTCGCAAGCCGAGCGGGCCCAGGCCGAGACTTTGGCAAAATACGGCGGCGACCGCGTTGAGGTGTGCGTCGCGGCGCGCGATATCGATGCGGGCGAGACCCTCGACGAGACTAATGTCATAACTCAGGAATGGCTGGCGAGTCTGTTGCCGCGTGATGCGGCGACCGAGCTGCGTCAGGTGCGCGGCGACGTGACGACCTCGCGCATTCCAAAAAATGCCGTGATTTGCAATGTCTACACCAAGGCCGAGAGTCACAAGCTCGAGGTGCCTAAAGGCAAGGTTGCCGTTTCGGTGGCGGTCGATGCCGAGCACTCGGTCGGCGGCGCCACGGGCGTGGGCAGCTATGTGGACGTGTACGTGCAAAAAGATAGCGTGACTGATCGTTTGTGCGGAGCGTACGTGATCGATACCAGCGAAGATGCCGGCACCACGCGTGAAGGCAAGATCGAGTGGGTGACGCTGGCGGCAGACCCCGAAGATGTCAAGGAATTGCTGGGAGCCTCGGGAAAGGGAGCGGTCAGCTTGACGATTCCCGCCACGGCGCGCGGCAAAAAGAGCGGAGGCGACGAGTGATGAAGGCGATCTGGCTTGCGTGCTGCGCGTGCGGCGATTACGGGCTGCTACAGCAGGAAGTCGAGGGTCGCGATGTGGGCGCACAGGTGCTTCGCGTGGGGGATCTGGACGGGCTGGTATCCATGGCGCGGGCGTTTCCCTCGCGCCGCGGTGCCGCCATCATCGCGGCATCTCTGTTCGATACCGAAGACGTGCGGAAGACCGTTGCGCGCCTGACGGCCGAGGGCCGTGTGAGTCGCGTCGTCGTGTTGATCGAGACACTCGACCCGTCGGATATCGAAGGGTTGTTTCGCGCAGGGGCGACCGAGGTCATCGCTGCGCACAGTTTGTGCGGCAACGGGCGCGCGGGTGAGGGAACGGTTGATTCCGATCGGCGCATGACGATTGAGCCCGATGCTTTTGCTGATAGGGAACCCGGGGCGCCTCGCGCTACAAGAGGCCCGCGTGTTGATGAATGTGGAAAAGCGGAAGCCGAGCATGGTCGGCGCCCCCGGGACCCCCTTGCATACGATGACGCTGGAGGGCCGGTACCGTATGGCGATGACGTTCTGGCTGAAGATATGGGATACGTGCACGGCGTAAATCTGGCCGATGAGCTCGACGAGGTCGAGGGTTTTGCCGGGGCTGGCGAGCCGTGTGCCGCTGCGTCTTTGGCTTCGGAACCGCAGCCCGGGCAGCCTGCCATGCCGGCTTGGGCTCAGCGCGTGACCGCGGCGGGGGAGACGGGGATGTTGTCGCCCGCGTCCGTGTCGCCGGTTCCTGCACCGTCAGCCCCCGCGCTGTCGGCGGACGCTTCGGTTCCATCGCGTCGGGCACCGGTCGTCTGCGCCGTTTCGGGTTCGGGCGGTTGCGGCAAGTCGACGATCGTTGCCACCATGGCGCATGCGGCGTCGCTGTTGGGTTTGCGTGCCGCTGTGCTCGACTTGGACCTCATGTTTGGAAACCTATACGATCTGCTGGGTGTCGATGCCCCGCACGATATGGCGACGCTTATCGAGCCGTCGGCGGCGGGCGCACTTGCCGAGCCGGATATCGTGGCCGCATCGATGCGCGTCGCCCCGGGCGTTACGCTCTGGGGACCTGTCGCGGCCCCCGAGAAGGCTGAGCTCATGGCACGTCCGGTGGAGCTATTGCTCGATGTTTTGCGCCGCGAATCCGACGTGGTCTTTGTCGACACCTCGGTCTTTTGGGGCGATGCCGTGGCCGCCGCGGTGGCGGCGAGCGACCGTTGCCTGGTCGTAGGCGATGCGGCGGTATCGTCCGCGACATCCGCTTCGCGCGTCATTGAGCTGGCGAGCCGTGTGGGCGTGCCGCGCACGCGCATGAGCGCCGTGTTCAACCGGTTTGGTGCGCGCGGTGCCGACGAGGACGTCGCCATGCGCTTTGAGATTGCCTGCGCACTGAGCTCCAAGATTCGCATTGCCGATGGCGGCCAGGACTTGGCCGCGCTCATGGCATTCGGTCGCGCCGACGAGGCAGTGGGTCAGACGAGCGCTTTTGCGACCAGCGTGCGCGAGGCCACGCGCGAGATGCTCGTGGAGCTGGGCTGCGCCATTGGTCCTTGGAGCGATATGGTCGCTGACCGCGCGACCCGCACCGAGCGCCCGCGCATCCGTCTTCCCTGGTCGCGTGAGGGTGATTCGCGATGAGTTTGCAGACGAGGATTAAGGCCGCCGGCGCGGCCGCCGCGGCTGCTCCCGTTGATGCGGGACGCCACCGTGCCGTTAAACGCCGCACCAAGCGTGCGGTGATGGACCGCATGGGCTACGACGAGGTGGCGCGCATCAGTGCCTACGTCGACCCGGCCCTTGCCCGCTCTGAGCTGCGTCCGGCGGTGGAAGCGGCGCTCAACGTGGAAGAGCCGACCGACTTGGCGACGCCTGAGCGTGAGACCATCATCGACGAGATTCTAGATGACGTGGTGGGCCTGGGACCGCTGCAGCCGCTCATCGAGGACGACACCGTTACCGAAATCATGATCAACGGCTGTCGCTCTGCCTTTTTTGAGCGCAGTGGCGTTTTGTATCCCATCGAGCACGCGTTTGAGGACGACGAGCAGATCCGTGTGCTCATCGACCGCATCATCTCGCCGCTCGGCCGTCGTATCGACGAGCGTAGCCCCATCGTCAATGCCCGCCTCAAGACGGGTTATCGCGTCAACGCGGTGATTCCACCCGTGGCGCTCGACGGGCCAATCCTTACCATTCGTAAGTTCTCGGACCGTATCTGTTCGCTGGACGAGCTTGTGGGGTTGGGGTCACTGCCGCTTTGGTATGCGCAGCTGCTGTCGTGCGCGGTGTCGTTGCGGCAGGACTTGGCGGTTGCGGGAGGCACGGGGTCGGGCAAGACCACGCTGCTCAACGCGCTGTCGTGCGAGATTTCCACCGGCGAGCGCATCGTGACGATCGAGGATTCCGCCGAGCTCAAGTTTGCACATCACCCACACGTTGTCCGTCTGGAGGCGCGTGAGGCGTCAATCGAGGGCGAGGGTGCGGTGACGATTCGTGACCTGGTGACCAATGCTCTGCGTATGCGCCCCGACCGCATCGTCGTGGGCGAGGTGCGCGGTGCCGAGTGCTGCGACATGCTGCAGGCCATGAACACGGGCCACGACGGCTCGCTCACCACGCTCCATGCGGGTACCGAGCAGGAGACCGTGGTTCGCCTGACGCTGCTTGCGCGCTACGGCATCGATTTGCCGAGTGAGCTTATCGAAGAGCAGATCGCCATGGCGCTCGACGGCATCGTGATGTCCGAGCGTCATGCAGATGGTAGGCGCTTTGTCGCCTCATATTCGGGGGTTCGCCGCGGCGCGTCGGGCGGTGTTGAGCTCGAACGCTACGTGACTTTTGATGCCGCCGAACGCACCTGGACGCTCGACCGCGAGCCGCCGTTTATTGCGGAGGGCTTGCGGTCGGGAACGCTCACGCAAGAGGAGGTGGACGAATGGAGATCGCTATGCCCCTCGTCGTAGGGGGTTTGGCGGGGCTTTCCGTCGCGACGGCGTGTGGGGCAGAGCCTCGTGTGCCGCGGATGCCGCCGGCGGAGCTGGTGCGCCAGACGCTCGAATCGATGGCGGAGAAGCTGCCGCGTGAGTTGGTGGAAAACGACCTGCTGACAAAGATTGCCCGCTCGTGGGCGTCGCTGATCCCCGCAGATCGCCTTGGGTTTGCTATTGAGGATAACGCGGCTCGTCTGGCATTTCTGCTGCTGTCGAGCGGTATCTGCAGCGTTTTGCTGGCCGTTGCGTCGTTGTCGCCCATCGGCTTTGTCTTGGGGCTGGTGGCGCCGTTTGGCGTGGGTGCCGCGCGTGACACCTTCGATCGCCGACGCGAGCAGCATGATGTAGAAGAGGCCATGCCCGAGGCATTCACGGCGTTATCCATGTCGCTTGCCTCGGGGCATTCGCTGGCACAGGGCATGCGCTTTGTGGGCGCCCATGCGCAAGAACCGGTGCATACCGAGTTTTTGCGGGTGGCGGCGGCAATCGATTGCGGCATCTCGGCGACCGACGCACTCGATGACCTACTCGTTCGCATCGATGCCCCCGGCCTTTCGCTTGTCACCTTGGCGCTCAAAGTATCGCAGCGTACCGGGGCTCCACTTGCTGGCTTGCTGTCCGAGGCGTCGAGCATGGTGGGTGAGCGCATTGAGCTCAAACGCCGTCTGGACGTTAAGACGTCACAGGCGCGTATGTCGGCACACATGGTCGCAGCGATGCCGGCGGGCATGTGCGCGGTACTGGCTTTGCTTTCGGCAGACTTTCGCCGCGGTCTTGCGACGCCGGCTGGTGCGGGCGCCGTGGTGTTGGGGCTTGCCCTCAACGTCGTTGCCCTGGTAGTTATCCGGCGCATTATGCGGGTGGAGTTATGAGCGCCCTGGTTGGGGTCGCGGCCTGTCTGTGTGCCCTGAGTGTATTTGCCGCGACAGGTTTGGAGCGTGCGGATGCTCGCAAGATTGCAGAGGCGTGCAAGCGTGAGGTGGTACTGGTCATTGCTGCGAGCTGCTCGGTGATTGATGCTCTGACCGCGCGAATGAAGGGCGCGATTGGGGCGGGCGGCCCGGCACAGGTGTCGCTCGGTGAGGTGTCCGAGATGATCGACGTGGTGCGCTTGGGGCTTTCTGCCGGCCTTTCGTTTGACGCGGCGCTCGAGATTTTCTGCGCCAATCGTCGGTCGGTGCTGGCCGTCCGTCTTGAGCGAGCCTGCATGGCGTGGCAGGTGGGCGTGGGGACGCGCGAGGCCGAGCTGTTGGCTGCCGCGCGTGATTTGGACGTGAGGGCGCTCGAGACCTTTGCCATCACGGTGGGGCAGGCGCTTGCCCTGGGCGCTCCGCTGGCCGAGACGCTGGCTGCTCAAAGTCGCGAGATCCGTGCGGCCCATCGCGCCGCAGTCGAGCGCGAGATCGAGCGCGCACCGGTCAAGTTGCTAATTCCCACCGGCACGCTCATCTTGCCGGCGTTGCTTCTGTCCATATTGGGCCCGCTGCTGGGAGCAGGCGGGATGATGTAGGGAGGAATACATGAACACGATGACCGACATTGCGGGCAAGGCTTGGAGCTGGGCTTTTTGCCGGGCAATCCGCGCTCGCCAGCGTGCCAAGGCGCTGTTGCGGGAGGAGAGCGCGCAGGGCACCACCGAATACGCCATCTTGGTCGGCGTGCTCGTAGTGATCGCGATTATCGCCATCGTCGCGTTTAAGAGCAAAGTCGAAGAACTATGGAACGCGATCAAAGACGGCATCAACAGCCTGTAGGAGGCAGGCGGCCTGTTGGTTCGCCGCTGATACTCGTCTGTTTGCTCGTGGCAATAGCGGCGACGCTTTGGGGGCTGGGCGTTGCGCGGCAGCAGCGTCCAGGCGCTACTGCCGATTTGGGATCGGGCTCGGCGGCGGTGTCACAAGCGGAAGGCGCGGGAGATATGGGCGGTCAGGATGCCGCCGTCACGGCTCGGACCTTTTTGCAGGCGCTCGACGAGCGGGCCGCCAGCGCGACGAAGCCGTCTGCGGACAACGCGATTGCGGTTCGACTCGCATGGTCCGAGGGCCGGCCGATGACCGAGGCGGCGGCAGACCTGTTGCGCGCCTACCGCGAGGTGCCCACGGCCCAGCTCGCCCTGAGCGGCTATCTCGATATTAAGGGCAACGTATGGGGCGCCATCGTGCGCGATGGGCGAGGCTGGGTCGACATGGTGACGGTTGCCGCGGATGCCGGCGATGCCTCGTGCCGCCTGCGTGCCGTGCGTCTGGTTCCGCAAACAACGGAGTCAAAGGAGGGGTCGTGAAATGCATGATGTCCTGCGTGAGGAATCTGCTCAGTCGACCGTCGAATACGCCATCGTCACCGTGGCGCTGTTATCGATTGTGCTGGCGATTGCGGGGCTTTGGCGCGCTGGCACCGATGGGCGCTTGGCGGCACTGGTCGAGCGGGCGGCGTCTCATGGCGTCGCCCCATCGTCGGTTATCGATGCCGCGACGGGTGCCAAGGACATCGCTCTGTATTGATATCGCGTGCGAGGATCGGGCGCAGTCTACGGTCGAGGCCGCCTTTTTGCTGCCGACGTTTTTGACGCTTATCTTGCTCGCGTTGCAGCCGGTGTGCCTGCTCTATACGCGTGCGGTCATGGAGTCCGCTGCCGCCGAGACCGCGCGGCTCATGACTACGACGACGGTGGAGGGCGACGATGACCTTAAGGAGTTCACTCGCCGCAGACTTGCTGCGGTGCCCAACGTCTCAATTTTTCATGCCGGCGGGCCGCTGTCGTGGGATATCGAGTTGGGGCGGGCCGGTGCCAGCGGCGTTTCGTCCGTGTCTGTTGCCGGCGAGGTTAAGCCGCTGCCCGTGATCGGTGCATTTGCGCGGGCCATGGGCAGCGCGGGTGAGGGCGGCTATGTCGAGCTCAAGGTCGACGTCTCGTATCGATCGCGTCCCGAATGGCTGGAGGGAGATTATGATTCATGGATTGCTGCATGGGATTAGGCGCTGCCTGTTGCGGGCGACGCAAGGGTTTGCGGCCCGCCGTCGACCAGGCGCTCGCCGCAAGCGGGGCGGCTTTATGGGCCGTGCCGGTATCGACTTGTTTATCGAAGACGGCGCCTATACCACGCTCTCCTCTGCGGTTGTCATTCTGGTGGTGCTTACGCTGCTGTTTTCGTCGACCGCGGCGATATGGAGCATGTCGCGCGCCGGAGACACCCAGGTGGCGGCCGATAGCGGTGCACTGGCGGGCGCCAACGTGGTGTCGTCCTATCACACGGCCGCCACGGTGGTGGATGCGAGCATTTTGAGTTTGGGCCTGGCGGGGTTTGCCACGATCGGCACCGGCTTGGTCGCCATCCTCATTCCGGGCGCCGAGGTCGTTGGCAGCGATATCATCGACACGGGGACCAAGATCATTAAAACACGCAACAAGTTTGCCAAAAGCGCGTCAAAGGGATTGCAAAAGATCGAGACCGCCTTGCCGTATCTGGTTGCCGCGCGCGCCATGCAGGCAGTATCGGCGCAGGATACCGACGGCGTGACCTATACCGGTACGGCGCTTGCCGTGCCCAGGACATCCGAGTCGGATTTTGTTGCGCTCGAAGGATCCGAAATCTCGACCGATGCCATTAAAGATGCGTCGGAAGATCTGGAGCGCGCGGCCGAGGAGCTACAAAAAGCGTCGGAGGAGACGGCGAAGGCCAAAGAGCGCGCCTGGCTAGCGGATTGCGGTGGATCGGATAGAGGTTCGGTCGGCAGCTGTTCGTGTATGTGGGAGCGCGCAAAAAGCCTAACGGATCTCTCCGGTGTTCAAAATCCGCATTACTCATCGAGCGTTACGTGGGAGCCTCAAGTTGCCCTTGATCGCGCGAAGGACTACTACCATCGGCGTCTGGCAAACGAGAAGCCCCAAGGCTCGAGTGTCGAGATGAAGGCGGAGTCTGCGGCGCGTAAGGCGTTTTATACCTATGCGAGCGCGGAGGTCGATCGGGCATATATAACCGAGAACGGAGACAGGGTTTCCTCCTATATTCCGCTGCTGCCGCGCAACTCTGATGAGGTTCGGGCGACCGAGCTCTACACCGATGCAGTGTGGCCGACGAGCGTGAACGATGGCAAGGCGTATCTGCATTACGGAACGACCTGCCCTAACTATAAGAAAGGAACGCCGAGCGGATTTGCTTCGGTTGCCGATTACGATGGGCAGGATAAATGCAGCAAATGCCATTTTGGCGTTTCGTCGCTTGGTGCTGTTGCGGCGCCTTCAACCTCTATCGAAAACGGCTTCGAGTATCACTTTGACAAGTTTAAAGACGCCCTGGAGGACTACGTCGACTGTCGCAACAAGGAGCTTGAGCTCGAGCGTCAGACCGAGGACGAAGCTGACCGTGCGGGCAATGCGTTCGATACCGCCATCAAAGAACTTTCCGGTGAGCGCCCGCGCATCGCCCCGCCCGGTCGCAACGGCGTGGTCGCCTTTGCGGTCTCGGGCGCCACCTCCGGTCCCGACGAGCTCAACTCTTCGTTTAACACGGCAGTTGAGCTTGGCGATCGTGGTGCAATTTCTGCTGCAGTGCTGGCGCCCGACGATGCGACCGCGCAGAACAACGTGCTCGCGCGTTTCTTCTCGACGCTGGAGGAGCGTTCGGGCGGCGTTGCCGGCGTGCTCGACGGCGTTATGGATGTTTGGGGCCGCCTGCTTGTGGGGTACGGAGACATCCAGGGTGCGGCTGACGAGCTTATGGGAGAGCTGATCGGTGGCTTGGGAGGGGGTAGCGGCGCGTTGGGCTCCATCGCGTCCTGGCTCGGTGACACCGTTTCGTCCTCCGTGGCGGCGCTGGGACTCGAACCGTGCGATTTGCGTCTGAGAAAACCGGTGCTGACCGATACCGCCAATGTCATCAAAAGTCCGGGGTCCGATATCGCAGGCATCTCCAAAACTCAAGATACCCTGCGAAAAATTCCCTTGGGCGTGACTGACCCCAAGGCACTTTGCGAGGCCTTGGAATATCACGTCGAGCGCACCATCAGCGGCGCGGTGTTCACGCTTGCGGAGATCCCGCTGCCCGGCGGCGGCTCCATCCCGCTCACTGTCGATGTTGCCACGCTGGTGGGAGCTTTTGGCGGTGGGTCGTAATGGGCATTCGCGCGGGCTTGCGCGAGGAGCGTGCCCAGGCGACGGTCGAGATGGCCGTGGTCACGCCTGTCCTGCTCGTGCTGGCTCTCGTCGCGTACAACGTCATGATCTTTGCCGGCGCGGTCGCGCGCTTCGACCGCGTGGTGCCCGACATCGTGCTGGCGCACGCCGTGTCGCCGGGCGGGGAGGGTGACGAGAGCTCCATTGACGCTTCCGCGACCGTTCAAGCTCAGATTCAGGATGCCATGGAGGGATATGACCTACAGGTCGAGGTCTCGAGCGAGCAAGGCACGGCGTCATCGGATGGTAGTCTGCTCTCTCTTTCTGGCACGTTTAGGACCTATACCTGCACCATGCACTACGAGCCGTGGCCGAGTTTGCTGAGCATCGCCGGCGTTTCCCTGGGGGCGCCGGCCGTGCTCACGCATGAACGTGCGGTGACGGTCGATCCATGGCGTCCGGGGGTGGTCATGTGACCGCGGTCTCGTCCTATATCGCCTACGCGCGGGCGCTCAACAGGTTGGGTTGGACGCCGGCCGAGTTTGTGGTGGCGGAGTCGTTTACCGTGCGTCTGCGCGGCATGCTGGGACGGCGGCCAATTGCCGCCAGCGGACTGCCGCTTGTCATGGCGTTTCCGCGCTGTTCCTCGGTTCACACCTGCTTTATGGCCTATCCCATCGACATTGCCTTTATCGATCGCAGCGGCAATGTCCTCGCATGCTACGAAAACGTACGCCCTTGGCGTATGTGTTCCTGTCCCGGTGCCTGGGCGGCACTCGAACGCCCTTCAATCCTCACCTCGCCCTCTGGCTTTCAACGAGTGCCGGCTTAAGGGACTGAGTGAAAACTTCTTGTGGCCGGTTGATGCTTCTGACGTGCCGTTCTATAGGAGCGAGATCGTGGCCGATGTCGCGCTCAAAAACTTTTTTAAAATTCTCGGTTGACCGGAGCGCGTCCTTGGTTATACTAATCAAGCCTTGAAACAAGGCACACCTCAAATGGCTGGGTAGCTCAGTTGGTAGAGCAGAGGACTGAAAATCCTCGTGTCAGGGGTTCGATTCCCTTCCCCGCCACCTTGACTTGATAAGGACCTCTGCAAAGGGGTCCTTTTCTTTTATGTGGCCCTCACACGGAATCGAACCCCGTGAGGGCGCGGAGCTGAGTAAACGCGTGAGCGTTTGCCAGCGGAGCTCGCAAGGCGCGAAGCGCCGCAGCGGCCCGCACGCGCGGAGCGCGGGCGCGATTCCCCTTCCCCGCCACCTTGACTTGATAAGGACCTCTGCAAAGGGGTCCTTTTCTTTTACCGAGGGCTCCTGCGGAAACTGCATCCCGGAATAAAGCCTCAAAGCGGGATGCGCGGATTCCGTCTGCCCGGACATTCCTCCCACTTTTGCGCCACTTTGTAGACCGTTCGGTCGCCTGTCCGCACGCGCGGGTATACTCAAAACGATACTTTTCCTATGCAATACGATGC
>CAUDVX010000011.1 GCA_958452935.1 uncultured Collinsella sp.
CAGCCCGTGGGAGGCCAGGGCGCCGCTGACCGGTGGACGGCACCGAGCCGTCATCGAACTTAGAAGGGGGAGGCCGCGAGGCCTCCCCTTTTTTTGCGTTTGATAGAGAGTTGTAATACAAGAACTCGCCTTCGTTTAGCTTGTCTTACTGTTTGGCTGTATTTTGAGTCCTTCTTTTGTATTTGCGCGATAATAACTCCCATTGGCGTTAGGGAGGACTTGATGTTTACCGTTTTTGTCTTGGGCAATATTGCTTCGGGTAAGTCGACTGCCTGCCGCTATCTCGAATCTCATGGCGCCATGCTTATCGATCTGGATGAGCTTGCCAAATCGCTGTATGTTCCAGGCTCCGATATCGTCAATGCCCTCGCCGAAGAATTCGGTTGGGACATTCTGGACGGGGAGGGCGGCATTCGCCGCAATGTCCTCGCTGCTCGAGCTTTCGCCTCTCCTGATACAGTTGCGCGGCTCAATGGCATCGTTCACCCGGTTCTCATCGAACAGCTGTCACTGAGGATTCTTGATCCGGTTTGCTGCACGGTTTCGTCCCCCCGTTACCCCTTTGCGGTTGTCGAGGTTTCTGCCCCGACTGGTTTTGAGGATGCTTTTGGCCTGGCTGATGAAATTCTGGTTATCAGCGCTCCTTTAGCAGTTCGTCGCGAGCGTGCCATTCATCGTGGTATGGAGTCTTCTGATTTTGATGCGCGCTCTGCATGCCAACCTGATGAGGCTTCGCTTTGCAATCTCGCTACGACGGTAATCGATAATGCGGCAGGCGATAACTCGCTCTTTGAACAACTGGACGCATGGCTTGCGCGCCATGGCTTCGGGGATGTAGTGGATAAGGATGAGGCCGATGCCTAAGACACGTTTCTTTACGTGGTATCGCGTGGCGCCACTTGCCGTCGTGTTCGTCTTCGGCCTTATTTCGCTCGTCTACTCGTATGCCCCTGCCGCCTTCTTTAAGCCTTTGTATCCAATTGACTACGAGGCGTACGTAAAGCAATCGAGCATTTCGCACAATCTTGATCCGTATCTGGTATGTGCTGTCATAAAGTCGGAATCGAATTGGGATCCCGAGGCTGAGTCGAATCAAGGCGCACAGGGATTGATGCAGCTTATGCCCGAGACTGCCCAGGATATGATTGCCAAGGGTCTTGTCGATGGCAGCGAGTATTCAGCCGGCGACCTTAACGATCCCGCTACGAACATCGAGTTTGGCTGCGCGTATCTTTCGTATCTTTTGACGTATTTTAACGGGTCGACTGACAGTGCCATTGCTGCCTATAACGCCGGCATGGGCAATGTCGACGGATGGGCGCAGCAGAGCACGTCGCTTCATAATGCAATCACCTTTCCCGAGACGCAGGCGTATCTGATTCGTGTCAATAATGCCTGGGTTCGCTACAAGACCCTCTATCCCGATCGGTTCGTATAGGACTATGCCTGCCGCCTGCGTATACTGCAGATATATGAGTTAGGAGTATCCATGGCGGAATTTGAAGTTGAGCGTGTTGGAGGAGAGCTCAAACGTTTTGGCGTTGAGGGCTCTGAGGTGCCGTTTGAGGTCGTGTCTCCATACGAGCCCTCTGGTTCCCAGCCTAAGGCCATTGAGTCGCTTGTGCAGGGCGTGAGGGACGGAGATCGCTATCAGGTTTTGCTGGGCGTGACTGGTTCGGGCAAGACCTTCACGATGGCTAAGACTATTGAGGCCCTGGGGAAGCCGACGCTGGTCATGGCTCCCAACAAAACGCTTGCCGCTCAGCTTGCGAGCGAGCTCAAGGAATTCTTCCCTAACAACGCCGTGGTCTATTTTGTGTCGTACTACGACTACTATCAGCCCGAGGCATATGTACCTCAGAGTGATACGTATATCGAGAAAGACTCCTCGATTAATGAAGAGGTCGAGATGCTGCGCCATCAGGCGACGGCATCGCTGCTATCTCGACGCGATGTGATCGTCGTCGCATCGGTCTCGTGTATCTATGGCATTGGCTCTCCCGAGGACTATGCGGGCCTAGCTCCGAACGTCGACAAGAAGGTGCCGCTTGAGCGCGATGACTTTATCCATGCGCTTATCGATATTCAGTACGATCGCAATGACTATGATTTGGCACGTGGCACCTTCCGCGTGCGCGGCGATGTCGTCGACGTATATCCGCCCTATGCCGAGCATCCGTTGCGGTTTGAGTTCTTTGGCGACGAGGTCGAGCTGATTGCCGAGATCGACGAGGTCACCGGGGAGATGCTGCGTGAGTACGAGGCCATTCCCGTGTGGCCGGCCTCGCACTACGTGACTGAGAAGCCTAAGGTCAAAGCGGCTCTGAAATCAATCAGCGAAGAGTGCGAGAAGCGTGTGGCCGAGCTCAAGGCGACTGATAAGCTGCTCGAGGCACAGCGCCTGCAGCAGCGCACCGACTATGATCTCGAGATGCTCGAGACCATGGGTTTTTGCAACGGTATCGAGAACTACTCGCGTCATCTGGACGGTCGAAAACCGGGCGAGCCGCCGTTTACCCTGATCGATTACTTTCCTAAGGACATGCTCTGTATCATCGACGAGAGTCATGTAACGGTGCCGCAGATCCGCGGCATGCACGAAGGCGACCGCTCGCGTAAGGTGACGCTGGTGGAGCATGGTTTTCGTCTGCCTTCGGCACTCGATAACCGCCCGCTTCGCTTCGATGAGTTTGAGGCGAGGATTCCCCAGTTCATCTACGTTTCGGCCACGCCGGGCGACTATGAGCTGCGGGTTAGCCAGAACGACGTTGAGCAGATTATTCGTCCGACCGGCCTGCTCGACCCCAAGATCGATGTGCGTCCGGTTCGTGGGCAGATTGACGATCTTGAGGATGAGATTCGCGAGCGCGTTGCCCGCAAGGAGCGCGTGCTGGTGACCACGCTCACCAAGCGCATGGCTGAGGACCTGACCGACCATCTGCTTGATGCCGGCATTAAGGTCAATTACATGCACTCCGATACAGCGACGATGGACCGCGTCGAGATCCTGCGAACGCTGCGCGAGGGAAAGATTGATGTTCTCGTTGGCATCAACCTGCTCCGCGAGGGTCTGGACCTTCCCGAGGTATCACTGGTGGCAATTCTCGACGCTGACAAGGAAGGCTTCTTGCGCAACCGCCGTTCGCTGATTCAGACGATTGGCCGTGCGGCCCGTAATGCCGACGGCGAGGTCATCATGTATGCAGACGTTGTGACCGATTCGATGAAAGAAGCCATCGAGGAGACGCAGCGCCGTCGCGAGATTCAGATGGCATATAACGAAGAGCATGGCATTGTGCCCAAGACGGTCCGCAAGGCCATTAACGACATTTCGAGCTTTATTGCCGAGGCCGAAAAGACTGTGGGCTCGAAGGGACGCTCGAGAGGCGATTCACTGGGTCACGGTGCGTTCTATACACCCGACGAAAACGGCGAGGGCGCCGCGCCGGAGACGGCAGCACCCGAGCAAACGCTTGCCGAGCAGCTGGAAGGGCTACCGCATGACGAGCTCGTGCGGATCGTCGAGACCATGGAGGAAGACATGCGTAACGCTTCCGCCGCCATGGACTTTGAGGAGGCGGCGCGTCTGCGCGATGCCGTCGTTCAGATTCGGGCGATGCTTGAGGGCGCATCTGAGGACGAAACGATTGAGCGTTTGCGTTCGCAGGCTCGCAAGGGCTCTACCTTTGCTTCGGGCAGAAAACGCCAGGGTGCACGATTCAGGAAGTAGTGAACAGGCCCCGAGTTCCCTGTGGAGCTCGGGGCCTGTGTCGTTCGGACGCGAGAGTTCGTGCACTAGAGGTCTGCTATCAGCGCCTCAGCGCAACGGATGCCGTCGGTGGCGGCACTCATGATGCCGCCGGCATATCCGGCACCCTCGCCGCAAGGGTAAAGGCCCGGGGTCGACGTGGCGTGGCATGTTCGATCGCGGGTGACGGTGACCGGGGAGCTCGAGCGTGTCTCCACGCCAGTGAGGACCGCATCGGGGCGGTCATAGCCGCGCAGTTTCTTACCGAGCAGGGGGATTCCCAAACGAAGCGATTCGACGATATGCTGCGGGAGGGCATCGTCGATCGCCGTCCAGGTCACGCCAAGTGGATAGGTTGGTTTTACCTTTCCGGGTGCCGTGCTGGCGCGTCTAGCAAGGAAATCTCCGACGAGCTGTGCCGGCGCGTTCCAGTTAGAGCCACCCAGGCGATAGGCGGCTCGCTCGCAGGCGCGCTGGAGCTCAATGCCTGCGAGCGGATCATCGCCGGGAAGGTCGTCGGGTGTGACGTTGACGAGTAGGGCGGCATTTGCGTTACGCCCGTCGCGGGCATTGAGGCTGGCACCGTTGACGCACAGATGGCCCTGCTCGGAAGAAGCCGCGACAACCTGTCCGCCGGGGCACATGCAAAATGAGAACACGCTGCGGCCGTTGGGGAGATGGGCGACAAGCTTGTAGGGGGCTGCTCCGAGTGCCGGGTGCCCCGCCGAGGGGCCATATTGGGCACGGTCGATGTCGCGCTGTGGATGCTCGATGCGCACGCCCATGGCAAAGGTCTTTTGCGCGAGGGCAACGTTATGTTCTTTGAGAAGCTCGAATACGTCGCGGGCGGAATGGCCGCAGGCGAGAATGAGGTGCTTTGTGGCGATTGTCTCGCTTGTGGTTTCTTGGGGCGGTTGGACATCGATGCCGGTGATGGCGCCAGATCCATCGGTTCGAATATCGACGAGCTTTGTTCGATAGCGGACGGTTCCACCGAGCCGCTCGATGCGCTGAGAAATGTTGGTGACGACGGTGGGGAGGATGTCGGAGCCAATGTGCGGCTTGGCGTCCCACAGGATGTCACGAGGTGAGCCCGCTTCGACGAAGGTCTCAAGAATCAGTCGATGGGCGGGATTCTTGGTTCCCGTGTTGAGCTTGCCGTCCGAGAAGGTCCCTGCGCCGCCCAGGCCAAATTGGATATTGCTTTCGGGGTCGAGGATACGCTCCTTAAGAAAGAGATCAATCGCTTCCGAGCGGCGAAGCGCGGGGTCGCCGCGCTCGATGAGCAGGGGTTTAAGGCCCGCTTCGGCAAGGGTCAGGGCGGCGAAGAGACCGGCGCAACCGGCGCCGACAACGACGGGACGCCCCTTGGGTGCATTCGGGACAGGGTTGGGGAATGAAGGAGCCTCGCCGTCTACCATGCGGATGCGCGAGCGGTCGCGCTCGGCGACGCGGTCGACCACCTCCTGCTCGAGTCGGGAGCTTGTCAACTCAACTCGAAAGCTCAAAATAAAATGGACATCTCGCTTTTTACGGGCGTCGATTGACTTGCGATGGAGCTCAATGGCTTTAATCTGGGAATCCTCGCATCGCAGGGCTCGTTTGACGGCGCGTCTGCCAATAGCAAGGCAGGCGGCTTCGTCGCCTGCCTCATCGAGTGACGCGTGGACTTGGGTGATTTCGATCATCGAGGTCTCCTTAGATGCAAGAAAGAGGCCGCCCGGTGTCCCAGACGGCCCGAATGCGTTTTGATTATAGACTGCGCGGCTATAGGCTGCTTGCAGCGCGAATACCCGAGATCCAAGCCCACGCAAGGTTGAAACCGCCGCAATCGGCATCGATGTCGAGCGCCTCGCCACAGATGTAAAGTGGGGCGCCTGCCGCGTTGCTCACGCAGAGGTTGGGAGCTGAGACGCTCTCGATGGGCACGCCGCCGCGCGTGACCTGAGCCGAACGCTCCTCTGTCGTTCCCTCGACGAGCATCTTAAAGTGCTTGAGGATTGAGACCAGATGGATGACGTCGTGCGACCCGGGGTGGCACTGTTCGAATGCGGTGCAGACAACGTGAGAGAACTGCGGGGCGAGCATGCCGTCGAGCCAGCGGGGGTCGCGGGGTGAAAAGCCGCCGAGCAACTCAACT
This sequence comes from uncultured Collinsella sp., assembly GCA_958452935.1. Lineage (GTDB taxonomy): Bacteria > Actinomycetota > Coriobacteriia > Coriobacteriales > Coriobacteriaceae > Collinsella. The sequence goes on from CAUDVX010000011.1 coordinate 5,889, forward strand.
CGCTGGTTGAGCATATCGAGCAACTCGTCTTTGGAGAGGTCGGGGAAAACGTCGAGCAGAATCGTGTCACCGCGCTGGACGCGACGGGAGAGGTTAAAGGCAGCAACGCCCGAGATGCCAAAGGTTCGGAAGAGCACTTCGCCGTCTTCGCGCCAGAGCTCCTCGTGATTGCGGGTGAGCGTCAAGCGGGCGCGGACGCGCAGGCCATCCAGTGTCTTGAGCGCAGCCTGGTTGCCGAAGACCGATGCCGACACGGGGCAGAGGACGGGGTGCTGCGGTGTGAGGGGAAGATTGAACGTCTTCGCGATGTCGGCGGGGCTGCCGCCCGTAGCGATAATTACGGCCTTTGCCTGCAGCGTCTCGTTCTTGCGAGGGGTGTCGGCAAGCGCCTTCCGAAGCGAGCGGACCTCCGTTTTTCGGTCGTCGTGCTTTTTTACCTTGAGTGCTCGCGCAGGACGGTCTATTTGGAGTGTCCAGCCCTCGGGGACTTTGAATGCCGAGGCAACGTTTGCTCCACAGATCAAGGTGATACCCAGGTGATTGCAAGCGTTGAGAAGCGCATCGCGCACCGATTCGGCACGAAGGGAGCGCGGATACAGCCGGCCCTCCTCGGAGGTCGTCATGATGCCCAGCGAGGAGAAGAAACTGTCGAGCTCTTGCTCGGGCTGGGGACCCATGACGGATTCGACGAATGCGGGGTGGTTGTACCGCTGGAAATCAATTGATTCGTTGGAAAGGTTGCAGCGGCCGTTGCCGGTCGCAAGAAGTTTAAGGCCGCAGGCAACATCGCGCTCAATGATGCAGGCGCTTTTGCCTGCGTGTGCGGCCGTAATGGCGGCGGCGAGACCCGAGGCCCCGCCGCCGATTACCAAGACGTCATAGGAGGCGTTTGTGTTCACTTAAGCCTCGACGGTCTCGTGCGGGGCAATGGCCTCGACGGCAGAGACGGCCTGGGGCAGCATACCGTCGGGCAGTGCGGTCTCAACCTCGCCTTTATCGCAAGCCTCGGCGAGTGCCGGATTGATGGGAAGCTGCCCTAGGATCTCGAGGTTGTAACGCTCGGCGACCTCGGGGAGCTTGCTCTTGCCAAAGACCTCGATCTTCTTGCCGCAATCGGGGCACTCGATATAGCTCATGTTTTCGACGATTCCCAGAATGGGGACGTTCATCTTCTCGGCCATGTTGACCGCCTTGGCGACGATCATCGAGACCAGATCCTGCGGGCTCGTGACGATGACGATGCCATCGACGGGCAGCGACTGGAAGACGGTGAGGGCGACGTCGCCCGTTCCCGGAGGCATGTCGACCAGCAGGTAGTCGATGGGGCCCCATGAGGTTTCGCTCCAGAACTGCCTGATGGCACCCGCGATAACCGGACCGCGCCAGAGGACGGGGTCGGTTTCGTTTTGGAGCAGCAGGTTGGAGCTCATGACCTTGACCCCGTGCTCCGAGATCTCGGGCAGCATAAGATTGCCGAGAGCATGGACGTGACGTCCGCTCATGCCGAACATCTTAGGGATAGAGGGGCCGGTAATATCGGCATCGAGGACGCCGACCTTGTGACCGTGGCGGGAAAGCTCCGTGGCGATGGCGCCGGTGACGAATGACTTGCCGACGCCGCCCTTACCGGAAAGCACGGCGATAACGCGCTTGACCTCGGACAGCGTATTCTCCTCAAATTGCGACGGCGACGTTTGCCCGCCGGCTGCCTGTGCGTGCTCGCAACCCATGTTTGACTCCTTTGTATATGTTGGGGCCGGAGCCCCGCGGTGTGACACGAGCGTCATTGTACCCTCGTTTGCGAGCGGGAGACATTCATGATGCGTGGCAGGCGATCGACGGTATTCGAAAGTACAGGCCGAGCGTGCGGTCTGCGGCGACAGACAACACAAAAGGTCCGCGAATCTTGTATTACGAACATCTGTGCGCGTCGTATGCGCTAAACTCATCATCAGTGTGATTTGAAGTTGTAGGAGGCAAGGAGCTTCCATGTCTGGTTCTTCTATCGTTATCCGCGGCGCGCGCGAGCATAACCTGCGCGATATCGATGTTTCCATTCCGCGTGACCAGCTCGTGGTCATAACCGGTCTTTCCGGATCGGGCAAGAGCTCACTGGCGTTCGATACCATCTATGCCGAGGGCCAGCGCCGTTACGTCGAGAGCCTTTCGAGCTATGCGCGTCAGTTTTTGGGCCAGATGGACAAGCCCGATCTGGACTCGATTGACGGCCTGTCACCGGCTGTGTCGATCGATCAGAAGACGACGTCCAAAAACCCACGCTCGACGGTGGGCACCGTAACAGAGATTTACGACTATCTGCGTCTGCTGTTTGCTCGCGTGGGAACGCCACACTGTCCTGAGTGTGGTCGTGTCATCGAGCGTCAGACGACCGATCAGGTCGCCGATAAGGTGCTGGCGGCGGGGGAGGGCCGCCGCGCGTTTGTGTTGGCGCCGGTGGTTCGTGGACGCAAGGGAGAATATGCCAAGCTGTTTGAGGACCTGCGTGCGGAGGGCTTTAGCCGTGTGCGCGTCGACGGCGAGGTGCGCTCGCTTGACGACCCTATCGACCTGGACAAGAAGTTCAAACACGACATTGAGGTCGTGGTCGACCGTATCGTGATTCGAGAGAACTCCCTGGGTCGCATTGCCGAGTCCGTTGAGCAGGCGACGGCACTGGCGCACGGTAACGTGAACGTGTACATGCTGCCCGACCGCGACGCTCCCGAGGGAACCGAGGGCGAGCTGCTGGAGTATTCGCTGGCACTGGCGTGCCCGGAGCACGGGCATTCCATCGACGACCTGCAGCCGCGCGATTTCTCGTTCAACGCGCCCTATGGTGCGTGTCCCGAGTGCGATGGTCTGGGCTTTAAAAAGACAGTCGATGCCGAGGCGCTGATTGAAGACCCCTCAAAGTCGATTGCCGACGGAGTCTTTGGCAGCCTGTTCGGCAATTCCAACTATTATCCGCAGATTTTTGCCGCGGTCTGTAAACACTTTAAGGTGAGTGCCGATACGCCATGGGAGGAACTGCCCCCGCGGGTGCGTCGTGCGTTTTTGGATGGCATGGGCGACACGAAGATTTCGGTCGACTATCAAAAGCTCGATGGGCGCCGCAGCCAGTGGGACACTAAGTTCTCGGGCGTGCGCAACATCCTGTACGAGCGCTACAACGAGACGACGAACGAGAACACCAGGGCTCGCTTGGAGAAATACATTCGCGAAGAGCCATGCTCGAGCTGTCACGGTGCTCGCCTGCGTCCCGAGATGCTTGCCGTCACCGTGGGCGGCAAGTCCATTTACGATGTCTGCTGTCTGTCGTGTCGCGAGTCGCTCGAGTTTTTTGAGGGCCTGGAGCTTACCGAACGTCAGCAGTTTATCGGCGGGCGCATTGTCAAGGAAATCCTGGAGCGCCTGCGTTTTCTGGTCGATGTCGGACTCGACTATCTGACGCTCGATCGCGCCTCGGCGACGCTTTCCGGCGGCGAGGCGCAGCGCATTCGCCTGGCAACGCAGATCGGTGCCGGCCTCATGGGCGTTCTGTACATTCTGGACGAGCCGTCGATTGGCCTTCACCAACGCGACAACGAGCGCCTGATCAAGACGCTCGAGCGCTTGCGCGATATCGGTAATACCGTTATCGTCGTCGAGCACGACGAAGATACAATTCGCGCTGCAGACTACGTGATCGATATGGGTCCCGGTGCGGGCGTTAACGGCGGACACGTGGTCGCCGCGGGAACGCCTGCCGATATCATGGCATGCCCCGATTCCATGACGGGTGCCTATTTGACCGGCAAGCGGATGATCCGCGTGCCCGATGAGCGCCGCAAGCCCGGCCGCGGCTGTCTTAAGATCACGGGTGCCCGCGCTAATAACCTCAAAAACGTTACCGCCAAGATTGAGTTCGGTACGCTCACGGTCGTTACCGGTGTTTCGGGATCGGGCAAGAGCTCCCTGGTCACCGATACGATTGCGCCCGCGCTTACGAATGCCATCCATCGTTCGACGCGTCCCGTGGGGCCGTACAAGAAGATTGAGGGCATTGAGTGCATCGATAAAGTAATCGATATCGACCAGTCACCGATCGGTCGCACGCCGCGCTCGAACCCTGCGACCTATATTGGCCTGTGGGATGATCTGCGTGCGCTATTTGCAAGCACGCCGGAGTCGAAGGCGCGCGGCTACTCGCCGGGACGTTTCTCCTTTAACGTAAGCGGCGGTCGCTGCGAGGCGTGCAAAGGCGATGGCCAGATCAAGATCGAGATGCACTTCCTTCCAGATATCTATGTCCCCTGTGAGGTATGTGGCGGCAAGCGCTATAACCGCGAGACACTCGAGGTTACCTACCGCGGCAAGACAATCTCGGACGTGCTCGACATGAGTGTCACCGAAGCACTGGCTTTCTTTGGGAATATCCCGCAGATTAAGCGCAAACTGCAGACCCTATATGACGTGGGTCTGGGCTACGTGAGCTTGGGCCAGCCGGCAACGACGCTTTCGGGTGGCGAGGCGCAGCGCGTGAAGCTCGCCAAGGAGCTTCATCGCCGTCAGACAGGCAAGACGTTCTACATTTTGGACGAGCCCACAACCGGCCTCCATTTTGAGGATGTTCGCCAGCTGCTCGACGTGTTGCAACGCCTGGTCGATGCGGGCAACACGGTTCTGGTGATCGAGCACAACCTTGATGTCATCAAGGTTGCCGACCGCCTGATCGATATGGGTCCCGAGGGCGGCAATGGCGGCGGAACCGTCGTGGTCTCAGGCACGCCGGAGCAAGTCGCGGCATGTTCGCAGAGCTACACGGGCAAGTTCTTGGCGCCGTTGCTCAAGCGTGACCGTGAGCGTCAGGCGCAGCTCGACGCGCAGTAAAGAGACGCTGTAGTACCGACGCGCCACCGATTCCTTCTGATTCGGTGGCGCTTCTGTGTGTCGAGATGGCATATGCGGCGGAATTGGCCCTATACTTAATCCTTGCGTCGCTCTGCGAGGGAAAGGATGTGCCATGGCAAAGGCTGTTAAGACGCCAAAAACCAATGCGATGCGCGAGCTGGAAAGCGCCGGCATCTCCTATGTTCTCCATACATACGAAGACGATGGCGACGAATCGTCGGGGCTGGGCGTCGCGATTTCCGAGCAGCTTGGCGAGGAGCCCGGTCAGGGATTTAAGACCCTGGTCTGCACGACGCCGTCCAACGACCATGTCGTGTGCTGCATTCCCGTTGCCGACGAGCTTGACCTCAAGGCCGCCGCGCGTGCCGCAGGCGAAAAGTCGCTGACCATGACGCATGTCAAAGATTTGCTTGCCGCGACGGGGTATGTCCGCGGCGGTTGCAGCCCGGTCGGTATGAAAAAACGCTTCCGGACGCTGATCGATGAGACATGCGTCCTTTGGGATACCATTTTTATCTCGGGTGGCAAGCGCGGCTATCAGCTTGAGCTTGCTCCCGATGACTTAGTTGCATTTTGCGGGGCGACGGTTGCCCCGATCACGAGAGAGGACTGAGCGATGCCGCAGGAAGAATCAAAGCGCGGAGCTCACTTTGCAAAAGGGTCGGCTCCTCAGACGCCCGCGCCCGAGGCCGCTTCGTTCGATAACGAGATTCGAAACGCTTGGTCCGCTGCCGCTGACCCGGGCGAGACGGCCGTGTACTTGCGTGCCGCCGGTGCCGGCACGGCGCTTCCCCGTACGGTTCTTTCTTCGGCTCGTCCCGATGAGACGGCTGTCTTTTTGGCCGCCGCTCAATCGAGCGCCAGCGTGAAGCCGATCGCCTCCGAGGCTCCTCGTGTGCCGCGTCCCGATGAGACGGCGGTGTTTTTGATGGCAGCCCAGGGAAAGAGCACACCGCAGAGCGCTCCTGCCGCTCGTTCCGCCAAGCCCGCGGCTCATGATGATGACGAACCGCTTCTTTCGGATGACGAATGGTCGCCGCTTGGTTCGACCGATCCCGTCGAGGGCGTGGCCATCGACGGTGATGACGATTGGGACCCTCTGTCGTTTTCCGTCCGAACCGTCGCCGCCAAAGAAGTTGACACGGTGTTTGGCGACCATGCCATATTCGATGATGATGCCGTATCCGGTAACAACATGCCGAACAGCGATGACGCCGCGCCTGCTGATGACGCCGTTTTGGTTGACGATCCCTTTGCGATGACCGGCTCCTTTACCGTCGTGGACGATTTGCCGCCACAAGATGAGGTTCATGAGGGCTCTCAGGACGACGTAGACGATATGGGTTCGTCGGACTACTCCACGGTTGGTCGTTCTGCTGGCCTCATGACCGTGCTGACCATCGTGTCGCGCGTCACCGGGTTTATCCGCACGTGGGCCATGGCGGCCGCCATCGGCATGTCACTGCTCTCGTCCTCCTATCAGGTTGCCAACAACCTGCCCAACATGCTCTACGAGCTCGTGATGGGCGGCATGCTCGTTACGGCGTTTTTGCCGGTGTATATGGGCGTGAGGCGCGAGCAGGGCCGCGAGGCATCGAACGAGTATGTCGGCAACCTGCTCGGTATTCTGCTTCTGGTGCTAGGCGGTATCTCGCTGCTGGGCACCGTGTTTGCTCCCGGCTTTATTTGGACGCAGTCGTTCCTTTCGGGTAATGGCGACAGCATGGATACCGCTGCGTTCATGTTCCGCTTCTTTGCTATCCAAATTCTGTTTTATGGCTTGGGCTCGGTGTTCTCGGGTGTTCTCAACGCACACCGCGACTACTTCTGGTCGACGTTTGCCCCGGTTCTCAACAATGTCATCGTCATCGCCAGCTTTATGGGCTTTGCTCCCGTGTCTGCACAATTCGGTGAGCGTGCCGGCATCATTCTTATTGCAGCCGGAACGACCTTTGGCGTCTTTGTTCAGATGGCATGTCAGATCCCCGCGCTCGGCAAGCACGGCGTGCATCCTCATATCCATATCGACTTTAAGGATCCCGCGCTGCGACAGACGATTGCGCTTGGTATCCCGACGCTGCTCGCCACGGTGTGCATGTTTGTCTCGACTTCCATTACCAATGCCGCCGCGCTGGTGGTGCAGCCCGAGACCGGCCCTTCCGTCATCGCATATGCGCGCCTGTGGTACACGCTGCCCTATGCGCTGATCGCTGCCTCGCTTTCGACGGCACTCTATACCGAACTCTCTCACGATGCACAGGAGAAGGATTACGACAGCGTCCGCACGGGCATTTCGCGCGGTGTCGCCCAGATGCTCTTCTTCCTGATTCCGTTTGCGATGTACCTGATCGTCTTCGCCCGTCCACTCAACATGATCTACTGCGCCGGCAAGTTCGATGAATCCGGTGTGGCGCTGGTGTCGGAGTTCCTTATCTATCTGGCACTTTCCCTGCCGCTCTACGGCGTGGTCGTGCTGATGCAGAAGAGCTTCTCGGCCCTGCTCGATATGAAACCTTATAGCCGCTATTGCCTGTACTCCGCTATCGGTCAGGCCGGTTCGGTGCTGCTGTTTGGCGTGGTGCTGGGCTACGGTATGCCGGCAATTGCGCTTTCGTACGTCGTTGACTACGTGGTCTTGGTCGGATGCTCGCTGTGGTGGCTGCGCCGTCGTCTACATGGCCTTCAGGTCAAGTCTATCCTGCACGGCGGTTTCTTCGGCCTGTTGTTCGGTGGCTTGGGCGCTGCCGCGGGCGCCGGCGTCATGTGGGCACTTGAGCACTTTGTCGGAATGCTTGGCAGCTCGATCCTCATTACCCTGGGCTACGTTTGTGTTGCAGGCGTCGTCTCGCTCGCCGTGACTTTTGGCCTTGCCTTCGTCTTTAAGATGCCCGAGGTCTCGGCGCTGCTTCGTCGCAAGTAGGTGCGTGTGGCAGGTCACGACAACATTCCAACACTTGCCGAACAGGTTTCGCGCGTTCCCACGCAACCCGGCTGCTACCTTTGGAAAGATGCCAAGGGCGATGTCATCTATGTGGGCAAGGCAAAAAACTTGCGTGCCCGTATGCGTCAATACGTGACGCTGCAGGACGAGCGTCAAAAGATCCCGCTCATGATGCAGCTGGTGGCGAGCTTCGACTATATCGTGGTGGAGACCGAGCACGAGGCATTGGTGCTCGAGCGCAATCTGATTGGCCAGTACCATCCGTACTTTAACGTCGATCTCAAAGATGATAAAAGCTATCCCTTTATCGCCATTACCAAGAGCGACTTGTTTCCGGCTATTAAATACACGCGAGAGCGTCATAAACCGGGAACGCGCTATTTTGGCCCCTATACCGATAGCCGTGCGGCGCGTGAGACCATCGATACGCTACGCAAGGTTATTCCTATTTGCTCGGCATCCTGTGCGGAATGGCGCCGCTGCCGCCGCATCGTCGAATCTCATAAGGGCGAAGAAGACATCGTCAATATGATTTGCGCGCAAAACGGGCGTCCCTGCTTTGACTACCATGTCGGGCGCGGGCCGGGCGCATGCGTCGGTGCGATTTCCCCTGCCGACTATGCCAAGAACGTCAAGCGTGTCGAACGTTTCTTGTCGGGCCATCGCAAGGATGTCGTCGACGAGCTTACGTCCGAGATGACAGAGGCAGCCGAGACGCTCGATTTTGAGCGTGCGGCTCGCGTCAAGCGTCGCCTGGAAGTCATTAGGGGCCTGGACGATCGCCAACAGGTCGTTTTTCCATCAAGCGTCGATATCGACGTCATCGGCTTCTATCGCGAAGAGACTATCTCTGCCGCCTGTGTCTTTGTCGTTCGCGAGGGCCGAACGGTTCGAACTTGTGAGTTCATCCTCGATAAAGGCCTGGATGTCGACGAGGAAGAGCTTCAATCTGGCTTTCTTAAGCGCTATTACGACGAGACGGCTGATATTCCAGCCGAGATCAATCTCTCTGTCGAGCTTGAGGATGCCGAAGCGTTGGGGGAGTGGCTTGCGGGCAAGCGAGAACGCTCTTGCCATCTCCATAGGCCACAGCGCGGCGAAAAGCACCGCCTGCTCGATATGGCTTCCAAAAATGCGCGCCATGCCCTCATGCGCTACATGATGCGCACGGGGTATGCTGATGATCGCACCAATCAGGCGCTCCTGGAGCTCGAAAGCGCGCTGGCGCTGCCTGCGCCGCCGTTGCGCATCGAGTGCTTTGATATCTCGACGTTGCACGGCACCTTTACCGTCGCTTCGATGGTGGTATTTACCAACGGCCGTGCCGACAAGGGCCAGTATCGTCGCTTTAAAATTCAGGCCGAATTGGACGAGGCGAACGACTTCGTATCGATGTCCGAGGTTCTGGGGCGTCGCTATGCTCCCGAGCGCATGGCGGACGAGCGCTTTGGCTCGCGCCCCGATTTGCTCGTAGTCGATGGCGGCAAGCCGCAATTGACCGCTGCAATTAAGCAACTCGAGGCACTCGGTCTCGATATACCAGTTTGTGGCTTGGCAAAGGCCGATGAGGAGGTTTTCGTGCCGTGGGACGAGACTCCCGTCGTGCTGCCGACCGGCTCCGCTTCGCTTTATCTGATCAAGCAGGTTCGCGATGAATCCCACCGATTTGCGATTACCTTCCACCGCGAGTTGCGCGATAAGGCTATGACGGTTTCGGTGCTTGACGACGTTCCGGGCGTGGGACCCACCAGAAAACGTGCCATTATGCGCCATTTTGGCTCGATGAAGCGTTTGCGCGCGGCAAGCGAGCAGGAGATTGCAGAAGTTCGAGGCGTTCCGGCCGATGTCGCCAAAGCGGTCCACGAGGCACTTGTTGCATGGAATGCCGAGCGCGCCCAGGCATCGGCCAACCGATCCGAAAACTAAACGCGCTTCTAAACAACTGATATACATGATTGGTCAATTTTCAATCATTTGTTTCGCGGTGATTACCTGCCGATTTCGGGTTTTATTAACGCTAAAACGTTTGACTAGCCATGGTGAACAACACTGCTATCCTGCGGGTTGACGAAGACTGATATCTCACCTCGTCGATACATACTGTCTGTCGAATCATTTGTCAATGAATTCGGTGAACGGTAGTAAATACCGTTCAAGCGTATGTATGTATCGGTCGCCGAGCGCGGCACCTCAGTTGGGTTCGTCGGTAGGTAAGGTATATATCGTCCGCAAGTTGCGCGGGGGCAAGTCTAGGTGCTCCCGGGTAAGATTCTCTATTGATAGGAGAAGACATGGCCATCATCAACAAGGGTATGTCCAGGCGTTCGTTCCTCGGCCTCACCGGCAGCATCGCTGCTGTCGCAGGGCTTGGTCTCACCGGCTGCGGTGGCAGCTCTAGCGACGAGGGTTCCGCTTCCGGTTCCACCGATTCCGCCAACCGTGGCGGCGGCGTGATCACCGCTGGTTCCGCTTACGCTCCGTCCAGCTTCGACCCCGCCAGCACCGGCTCCGCTGTGGGCCTGGGTGCTAACTGGCACGTCATCGAGGGCCTCTACGGCATCGATTACCACGACTACAGCACCTTCAACGAGCTCGCCACCGACGATCCCAAGTCCGTGGACGACACTACCTTCGAGGTCACCATCCGTAAGGGCGCAAAGTTCTCCGATGGCACCGAGGTCACTGCTGACGACGTCGTCGCTTCCTACACCGCTTGCGCCGCTTCTGCTACCTACGCTCCGTTCTTCCAGCCCTTCGAGTCCATCGAGGCCAAGGACGCCAGCACTGTAACGGTCAAGACCAAGGTCCCCAACTTCTCCTTGCTCAAGGATCGTCTGGCCATCATCCGCGTTACCCCGGCCACCCAGGCCGAGGAGGATCGCGCCAAGCAGCCGATCGGTTCCGGCCCCTGGATGTACGACTCTATCTCCGATACCGAGATCACCCTGGTTCCCAACCCCGAGTACAACGGTGAGTATGCTGCCGAGGATAAGAAGATCCAGTACAGCATCCTGACCGACCCCACCGCTCGCGTTACCGCTCAGCAGGAGGGCTCCACGCTCGTTATGGAGCTCGTCACCGCTGACGCCGTCGACCAGCTCGAGAGCGCTGGCTGCAAGATCGACAACGTCCAGGGCTTCGGCACCCGCTTCATCATGTTCAACGTCGCCAAGGAGCCTTGGAACAACGTCAAGGTCCGTCAGGCCGTCATGTACGCGCTCGACACCGAGAAGATGATCACCAACACCTTCGCCGGCCTTGCCACCGCTGCCAGCTGCTACCTGCCCAAGAGCTTCACCAACTATCATGAGGCTTCCACGGTGTACAAGACTGACGCCAAGAAGGCCAAGAAGCTCATCGAAGAGTCTGGCATCACCCCGGGCGCCATCACCCTGCGCACCACCGACAACGAGCAGATCAAGGGCATGGCCGCTCAGGTCAAGAACGACCTCGACGCCCTCGGCTTCGATGTGACCATCCAGACCGATACCTCGCCGGCCACCTACGCTGCCATCGACGGCGGCGAGGCCTACGATATCCTTCTCGCTCCTGGCGATCCGTCCTGCTTCGGCGCCGACCCCGACCTGCTGCTCAACTGGTGGTATGGCGACAACGTCTGGATGCAGACCCGTTGCCCGTGGAAGGATTCCGCTGAGTGGGCGAAGCTCCACGGTCTCATGGACGAGGCTCTTGCCGCCGAGGGCGACGAGCAGCAGAAGAAGTGGAACGAGTGCTTCGACATCATCGCCGACAACGCTGTTCTGTACCCCGTTGTCCACGTCAAGACCGTTTCCGCTTCCTGGGACGATCCGTCCACCGCGCCCAACGGCGAGGCCCTCGATGGCTTCAAGGGCATCGGCACGACGAGCATGTCCTTCAGGGGCGTCGCGACCGTCAAGGCCTAAGACTCGCTTGAGTCATATGTGGGGCGTCGGTCGTAAGGCAACGTCCTCATAGTTGAAACAAAGACCCGGGCGACCTCGATGTCGCTCGGGTCTTGTAATGAGTATCCATACTCATATACCAGTTGGTCCTACCGACAAAAGAAAGGGGAGAGAACGTGAACAACTTTCTACGTTTGATTGGAAGGCGTCTCGTGGCGCTGCCGATCATGGCATTGGGCGTCACCGTCCTGGTGTTCTTCCTTATGTCGTTCTCCAAGACCGACCCCGCCTATACGGCGTTGGGTGACGGTGCCTCGCCCGAGGCGGTTGCCGAGTACCATGAGAAGTATGGTCTGGACGACCCCTGGCCCGTGCGCTACGTGCGCTACATGGGCGATTTGATTCATGGTGACATGGGCACCTATGGTGCTGCTCGCAACTCCGTTGCCAAGCGCATCTCCACGGCCCTGCCCGTCACGATGCAGCTGACCTTCATCGGTCTTGCCATCGGCGCGGTCGTCTCGTTTTTGCTCGGCGTCATCGCGGCACTGTACCGCGATAAATGGCCGGACCAAGTGATCCGCGTCTTTTCCATCGCCGGCCTGGCAACCCCGTCGTTCTGGCTTGCCGTTCTGTTGATTCTGCTGTTCTCTTCCTACCTTAAGGTGCTCCCGGCGTCCGGTGCTCTGCCTCACTTCACCACCAACCCGGCTGGCTATCTGGGACGTATGATTATGCCCGCTATCGCTCTGGCATTCCCGCTGACGGGCCAGATGACTCGTATCGTGCGTACGGCCATGGTTGAGGAGCTCGATAAGGACTATGTCCGTATGGCTCGCGGCGCCGGCGTTCCCGAGAAGGTCGTCGTCGGCATCAACGTCTTGCGCAACGCGCTGATCACCCCGGTCACCACCCTCGGTCTTAAGATCGGCTACCTCATGGGCGGTGCTGTCGTCATCGAGGTTATCTTCAACCTCCCCGGCATGGGTACTGCGATTCTGCAGGGCGTTCAGGGCAACGAGGCGAACCTGGTTCAGGGCGTCGTCATCGTCGTTGCTCTTGCCTTCATCATCATCAACATCGTGGTTGACATGCTCTACCTGCTCATCAACCCGCGCATCAGGACGGTGTAGATTATGGTAAAGATTCGAGAGAAGCAAACCGAGCAGCTCGAGAAAGCTGCCTCCAAGGGGCTCAAGCTCGGTGGCTGGAAGAAGATGACGCTGTCTTCTAAGATTGCCGCCGTCGTGCTGGCACTGGTCGCCCTGACCGCGATTCTGGCGCCCCTTCTTGCCCCCTATAGCCCGGTCGAGATTTTCACTGCTCGCCAGGCTCCCGGCAACGGATTTATCTTCGGTACCGACGATAAGGGTCGCGACATCCTGTCGCGCATGCTCTACGGTGGTCGTTACTCGCTGATCATCGGCTTTGGCGCCACTGCCATGGCTCTGGTTTGCGGCTCGGTCGTGGGCGCCCTCGCGGCGGTTTCGCGCAAGTCCGTTTCCGAGGCGATTATGCGCATCCTGGACATCATCATGTCCATCCCGGGCATCGCCCTCGCTGCCGTCTTCGTCTCCATCCTGGGCAATTCCGTGCCGTCGATCATCTTCGCCATCGGCTTTATGTACACCCCGCAGATTGCCCGTATCGTGCGCGCCAACATCGTGTCCGAGTACGGCGAGGACTATGTCCGCGCGGTCATCGTTTCCGGCGCCAAGGCTCCGTGGATTTTGATCAAGCATGTTCTGCGTAACTGCATCGCCCCGATCATGGTCTTCACCGTTACCCTGGTCGCCGACGCCATCATCTTCGAGGCCTCGCTGACCTTTATCGGCGCTGGTATTCAGGAGCCCACCGCTACCTGGGGCAACATCCTCGCCGATGCTCGCGGTGGCGTGCTCGCTGGCCGTTGGTGGCAAGCGCTGTTCCCGGGCCTGGCCATTATGATCACCTGCCTGGCGCTCAACATCCTCTCCGAGGGCATTACCGACGCCATGGCCGCTGCTCCCTCCGCCGCCCTGGATCCGACCGACTCCTCCAAGCGCCGCGAGGCCGACCTGCTGGTCTCCGACCCCGTTCGTGCCTACAAGGAGCAGGCTCAGTCCCTGTCCGCCCGTCTTGGCGCCCTGCGCGATGTCGAGCTCAAGCGTAACGACCGCCATGTGCCCGATGAGTCCGTTGAGCCGATCCTTTCGGTCCGCGATTTCTGCATCCAGTTTGAGCACCACGGTGACATCAATGTCGTCGATCATGTCAACTTTGATGTCCGTCCCGGCCAGACTATGGGCCTGGTCGGTGAGTCCGGCTGCGGTAAGTCCATCACCACGCTGGCCATCATGGGCCTGACCGATGATGACGAGCATCTTTCCGGCGAGGTTCTCTGGGAGGGCCGCGACCTGCTCAAGATGAGCAAGAAGGAGTGGTTCGGCCTGCGCGGTACCGATATCGCCATGGTCTATCAGGACGCCCTGTCCTCGCTCAACCCCTCCATGCTCATTTCCGCCCAGATGAAGCAGCTCACCAAGCGCGGCGGCACCCGTAGCGCCGAGGAGCTCCTGGAGCTCGTGGGCCTCGACCCCAAGCGTACGCTCGAGAGCTATCCGCATGAGCTTTCCGGTGGTCAGCGTCAGCGCGTTCTGATCGCTATGGCCCTTACCCGCGACCCCAAGCTGGTCATCTGCGACGAGCCCACGACCGCTCTGGACGTTACCGTCCAGAAGCAGGTCATCAAGCTGCTTAACGACCTTCAGGCCAAGCTCGGCTTTGCCATGATCTTCGTTTCGCACGACCTGGCACTAGTCGCCGAGGTCGCTCATAACATCACGGTTATGTACGCCGGCCAGGTTATCGAGCAGGCGCCCACCAAGGAGCTGCTCACCAACCCGATCCACGAGTACACTCGCGGTCTTCTGGGTTCCGTCCTGTCCATCGAGAGCGGTTCGGGCCGCCTGCACCAGGTGCCTGGCGCCGTTCCGAGCCCGCGCGATTTCCCCAAGGGCGATCGCTTCGCACCCCGCTCGAGCCATCCGCGCATTGGCCTGGACACCCGTCCGGTCTTCAAGCGCGTGCCCGGCACCGAGCACTTCTATTCCGAGCTCCCCGACGAGGTGCTCAAGGCAAATGGTTTGACCCCTCACGCGGAGGTGATGTAGATGAGCGAGACCGCAGTCAACGGCGTCGAGCCGATCATCTTCCTTGATGACGTCCACGTCACCTTTAGGACCCGTACCGGCTCGATTCTGCACCCCAACCTGGTTCACGCCGTCCAGGGTGTAACGATTAAGCTCATGCCCGGACAGACCATCGGCATCGTCGGCGAGTCCGGTTGCGGAAAGTCCACCACCGCCAACGTCATGTGCGGCCTGCAGGCCCCCACGAGCGGCAAGGTCTACTTTAAGGGTAAGGACGTTACCAAACGTACCGCCGAGGACCGTCGCCACATGGGTCGCGTCATCTCGGTCGTGTTCCAGAACCCGGCCACGGCGCTCAACCCCCGCATGGTCGTTCGCGAGCAACTGCTCGACCCCATGCGCGTCCACAACCTGGGCACCGAGGCCGAGCAGGAGAAGCGCGTCAAGGAGCTCTTGGAGCTCACCGGTCTGCCCAGCTCCGCCGCCGAGGTTCTTCCCGGCCAGCTTTCGGGTGGCCAGCGCCAGCGCGTCGCAATTGCCCGTGCCCTGTCGCTGAACCCCGATGCCATCATCGCCGACGAGCCCACCTCGGCTCTGGACGTTTCGGTCCGCGCGCAGATTCTGAACCTGCTGACCGACCTTAAGAAGGAGCTCGGCCTGGCCATGGTGTTCATCAGCCATGACATCCAGACGGTCCGCTATATCTCTGACGACATCATCGTTATGAATGGCGGCAAGATCGTCGAGCAGGGCGAGGCCAAGCAGGTCTTCCAGCACCCTCAGGACCCCTACACCAAGATGCTGCTCGGCGCTGCGCCGTCGCTGCTGCATCCCAAGCTCGGCGAGTAGCCTCGCTTTCCCTCCCGTGCGCCCGGTTCCCTTGCCGGGCGCACCTCCGTTGCGATTTCGAAAGGCTGGGTTCACGAGCCATGCCAAGTGCTCAGGAGCTACAACAGCAATTTGGTGAATATCGAGGCGCTATGCCCCGTCCATCGGATTTCGATCTCTTTTGGAAGGACCGCATGGCCGAGGCCGACGCTGTCGAGCTCGACTACGCGATTGAGGCGGCTTCGGTTGCGGATTCCGCGACCTGTCGGTTTTTCGACCTCTGGTATACCGGCATGTGTGGTGCACGCCTGCATGCCAAGTATCTCAAGCCGGTTTCGGACGAGCCCGTGCCGCTGGTGCTTCAGTTCCACGGCTATCCGGGTGCGAGCCGCAGCTGGTTTGAGCAGGCGTCGTTTGCGGGCATGGGCATGGCGCTCATCGCCCTCGACTGTCCCGGCCAGGGTGGTCCCTCCGAGGACATTGGTGGATTTGAGGGCACGACGGTCGCGGGCCATATCGTCGCCGGTATCGACGGCGACCCGGCCAACCTCTACTATGTCCGCCTACATCAGGATATCCGCATTCTGTGCCGTATCGTTCGCGAGCTCGAGGGCATCGATCTTACCCGCGTGTATGTAAACGGCGCATCGCAGGGCGGCGGTTTGGGCATTGCGACCTGCGCGCTTAACAGCGAGCTTATCAATCGCGCCGCCATCCTCTATCCCTTCCTGTCGGATTTCCGCCTGGTTTGGGATCTGGACGCCGACGATATTGCCTACGAGGGCCTGCGCTATTGGTCGCGCTGGTTTGACGAGGACTCGACTTGTATTGACGAAGCCTATGCCAAGCTGGCGTACTTCGATTCCAAGAATTTTGCCCCTATGGTCAAGTGCCCCGTGTTGTTTGGCACGGGCACAGCCGATATCGTCTGTCCGCCGGCGACGCAGTTTGCGGTGTACAACAACCTGTCCTGCGACAAGCGTCATGAGTTCTTTGAGGGCTTTGGCCACGAGGAGATTCAGGACTTTGATGATTTGATCATTCCGTTTTTCTGTGAGGGAGGGGAGGCTCATGTCTAAGTGCGAGAGCAATATCGATGAGCTGATAGCCCCCGGGCTCGTGGGAATTCCTGGAACGGTTTCGTCAAGGCTCGCAGAATATCGGGTCTGGCACGGTGATGTCCAAGCAGATGTTTCTGATTTAGAGACATGCGCTTCGAATCTTGAGATTCAAGGCCTGGCCATTACGGCAATTGACTTTGTTAACCCCTGCGCCCGTTACTCGGAGGTTTCCTTTGAGCTCGGTGACCATGCGGTCCACGCTCGTTTGATTGAGCCTGTTGGTCGTGCCCGAGTATCTGAGCGCGTGCCGCTGTGCCTGATGTTCCACGACATCGATCGGCCTGTGCGCGGCTGGCATCACATGACGAGATTTGCCGCCATGGGATATGCCGTGCTTGCACTGGACGACGGTGTTGCTGGTGCGGACGACCTGCAGCGGGGAATTGCTTCGCCCGCTTTTGTCGAGCGCGTCCGTTGGGGCTGCGCGTTGGCGAAGGTCGCGCGCAATCTTGATGGCGTGGACCCCGATCGCATTTTTGCGTGGGGCGAGGGCCTTGGCGGCGGCGTCGCGCTGGCGGTTTCCGCTCTGGACGAGCGGGGCCTTGCGTGCACGGCGGTTGCCAATCCAATCCCCGGTGGCCTTGAGGCTCTGTCGTCTCGGGTGCGCGGATCGGTGCTCATGGGCACATCGCTCATGGATGCCGTGAGCGATCCCAAGGGCCAGTTCGCCGTATTCAACGGTCTTGAGTGTGACCGGAGGCATATCATCTATGCCAAATACGCTCACGAGCGCATCAATGCGTTCGAAAACGAAGTCGTCGACTTCTTTAACCAAACGTTCTACCCGTGTTCTTTGGCCTAGACGGCCTGGACACTGCCAACAAGAGTGGGCGGCATAGGGCCGCTCGCCAGACAACTAAGGAGATTCTTGTGGCAACTCAGAAATTCACCGGCGTTATCCCTCCCGTCGTTGTTCCCGATACCGAAGACCACCAGCTCGATGTTGCCTCCTTTGAGCGCAGCATCAACCGCATGATAGATGCCGGCGTCGATGGCCTGTTCTTCCTGGGCTCCTCGGGCGAGGTCGTCTTCTCCACCGACGAGCGCCGTCGCCAGATTGTCGCCGAGGCCGTGCGCATCGTCGACCACCGCGTGCCTGTTCTGGTCGGCATCATCGACACCGAGACCGAGCGCATGATCGAGCACGGCAAGGTCGCTCAGGAGCTGGGTGCCGATGCGCTTGTCGCCACCTGCCCGTTCTATGCCCTGCAGGGCATGACCGAGGTCGAGGAGCACTTCCGCATCCTGCACGAGGAGCTCGACCTGCCCATCTTCGCCTATGACATTCCCGTCTGCGTCCACACCAAGCTCCCCTGGAAGCTCCTTGCCAAGCTCGGCGCCGAGGGCGTCCTGGCCGGCGTCAAGGATTCCTCGGGTGATGACATCTCGTTCCGCTACCTCGTTCAGGAGAACGAGAAGAACGGTCATCCGATGAGCATCCTCACCGGTCATGAGGTCGTCGTCGACGGTGCTTACCTCGGCGGCGCCGACGGTTCCGTCCCGGGTCTCGCCAACGTTGAGCCCGAGGGCTACGTGCGTCAGTGGAAGGCCGCTCAGGCCGGCGACTGGGCTACCGTCAAGGCCGAGCAGGATCGCCTCAACGAGATTTCCCACATCTGGGATGTCACCTCGGGCGTTCAGGGCTATGCCGGTGGCGTCGGCGCCTTCAAGACCGCTATGAACCTCATGGGCATCTTCGACAGCCCGACCATGCCGCGCCCGGTGAAGGCCATGACCGGCGAGAACGTCGAGGCGATTAAGAAGGTCCTCCAGGACAACGGTCTCCTGTAAAGCTTCCCCAGTCACCCGATCTTGGGGCTCAAGTGGTCGGGCGTGACCCATTAGGTCAACGCCCGACCACTTTCACCCCAACCTCGGGCACCTGGGAAACCTTTACCGTGCGGCGGGGTTAATTCCGACCGCATTTCCTGTAGTTGTTTTTATCTCCTAAGGAGAACGACATGGAGAACAAGTACGTCTGCTCTGTCGATATCGGCGGAACTAAGATCGCGACCGCCATTATGGAGTACCCGGCTGACGGCAGCGTGCCCCATCCCGTATTTGAGGCCGAGGTTCCTACCGAGGCCCAGGAGGGCGGCGAGGCCGTCTTCCAGCGGATCGAGGCGTCCATCAAGGCCGCTCTTGAGGCGAATCCCGATGTCGAGGTCCTCGGTGTCGGTATCGGTGCCGCAGGCGTCGTCGATCCCAAGACGGGCGCTATCGCGTATGCCAACGAGATCATGCCCGGCTGGTCCGGCGTTCAGTTGGGGCCGCGCCTGCGCGAGGACCTTGGTCTCCCCGTTGCCGTTGTGGGCGACGTGCAGGCTCATGCTCTGGGCGAGGCCCACTGGGGCGTCGGCAAGGGCAAGTTCTCCGTCTTGTGTCTGGGCATCGGTACGGGCATCGGCGGCGCATATGTCGAGAACGGCCGCGTGATGCAGGGCTTCCATGGTGCTGCCGGCCATATGGGCCACATCGAGTGCTCGGCTGCCGCTGGCATTCCCTGCGCCTGCGGGCGTTCCGGCCATCTTGAGTCGGTTGCTTCGGGCACTTCCATTGGTCGTATGTACGATGAGCGCTTCGGTCGCGTCGACCCCAGCCGTCCTTCGGTCGGTCGCGACGTGAACGACCTGTGCCGTGCGGGCGACGCAAAGGCGACCGAGGTCATCCATGACGCCGGCTTTGCGCTGGGTGCCAGCTTGGGCTCGCTCGCTAACATTCTGGACCCTGAGGTCATCGTGCTTTCGGGCGGCGTGATTCACCAAGGTCCCGATTGGCGTTCGCAGACGTGGAAGGATTCGGTGCACGAGGGCTATGCCAGCCAGGCGCTCGATCCGCTTCAGGACACGCCGATCCTTATCGGTTCTCTGGAGGGTGATGCTCCGCTCATCGGTGCCGCCGAACACCTTCTTGCGTCGTTGAAGTAAACATAACTACCAAGTGGGCCTTCTGAGGTGCCGCAGATTGACGTGAAAGAGGAGCGAAGCGTAGTTCGGTACGCGAGCGACGGTTTGAACGTCAAGGTGCGGTGTCTCAGAAGGCTGTTTTGAGAAAGGTTGAGTCGAACATGACCGTCGATCCTTTGATTCAATCCCTGAAGGGCAAGCTCGTCGTGAGCGTTCAGGCGTATATGGGCGAGCCGCTTCGTACGCCCGAGACCATGGCTCAAATGTCTCGCGCTTGCGAGCTCGGCGGTGCCGCCGCCATTCGCTGCCAGGGCCTTGCCGACATTGCCGCCATTAAGGGTCGCTGTGAGGTTCCTGTTATCGGCCTGTGGAAGGATGGGCACGAGGGCGTTTACATCACGCCGACGCTGCGCCACGCTCGCGCCTGCGTTGCTGCGGGTGCCGATATCGTGGCGATTGACGCCACCGATCGCCCACGTCCCGATGGCAAGTCGGTCGAGGATACCTTCCGCCCGCTGCACGAGGAGGGCGTGCTCCTGATGGCCGACTGTGCCACCATCGAGGATATTCGTCGTGCTGTCGACATGGGCTTCGACCTGGTGTCCACCACGCTTTCTCATGGTGTTGCCGCTATCGACTGCACCATGGCCGATGGCCCCGATCTGCCGCTTCTGCGTCAGGCGACCGAGGAATTCCCCGGTCTTCCCATCATCTGCGAGGGCCGCGTGCACACGCCCGAGGAGGCCCGCGCCGCGATTGATGCGGGCGCCTGGGCCGTTGTCGTCGGCACCGCCATCACGCACCCCACGAGTATTACAAGTTGGTTCAAGGCTGCGCTTGAGGCGTAAGACAGGCCTCGTATCCGCTTGGGGCGGTATACTCAATAAAGGCAATTGATCGCGCGGGATCCGCTGGCCGGGTCCCGCGCTTGTTTTAGGAGGCACACATGCAAAAGGGAGATGCCATGGATGCGGCGGAGCGCTCGGAGCGCATCCCCGATATCGTCATCATCACCGGAATGTCCGGATCGGGCCGAACGCAGGCCATGCATGTGTTCGAGGACATGGGCTATTTTTGCATCGACAACTTGCCTCCGCGTCTGATCGCCCAGCTTGCCGAACTCGTCGGCATCAATACGGGCGTGGGCAGGCATCTTGCCGTCACCTGCGACCTGCGCAGCCAGGGCTTGTTCGATGAGCTGCTCGATGCCGTTGCCGCGCTCGAGGAGCGCGAGATGAGCTGTGACATCGTGTTTCTCGAGGCCTCTGACGAGGTGCTGATCCGTCGTTATAGCGAAAACCGCCGCCGCCATCCCATTGCCAAGCCGGGGGAGACTACGGCCGATGCGATTCAGCGCGAGCGCCTGCAGCTGCAGGGCGTTCGCGACCGAGCTGACATGATTATCGATACGAGCCGCTTGCGCACTTCTGCTCTGCGCAATAAATTGCGCATGGCGTTCTCCGAGCTGTCCGACCAGCAGCTCATGGACGTTCACGTGTTCTCGTTTGGCTTTAAGCACGGCATGCCCGTCGAGGCGGACATTATGATCGACGTCCGCTTCCTGCCCAATCCGTTCTACGATCCCGAGATGCGCACCATGACCGGTCTCGATAAAAAGGTCTCCGATTTTGTT
The DNA here is from genome assembly GCA_958452935.1 of uncultured Collinsella sp. GTDB lineage: Bacteria > Actinomycetota > Coriobacteriia > Coriobacteriales > Coriobacteriaceae > Collinsella. The sequence goes on from CAUDVX010000011.1 coordinate 27,223, forward strand.
TTGGACCATCCCAAGACCCAGGAGTTCTGGAAGGCCTGGACGCAGCTGCTCGATACGGTGATGCCGGGCTATATCGCGGAGGGCAAGCCGCAGCTTTCTATCGCCATCGGCTGTACGGGCGGTCAACACCGCAGCGTTGCCATCGCCGAGGCCACGGCACGTTATTTGGAAGGCGCCCAATATCACGTGAGCATTTCCCATCGCGACCTGTCGCGCGCCAACACGAAAGCATAGGCCTGCATGTCGTTTACCGCCGAGGTGCGTGACGAGCTCGCGCGCTGCGAACCCGAATGTGAATACTGCGATTTGTCGACGCTTGCCGCCCTGACGCGTGTGAGCGGTACACTTTCGCTGGCCGGCTCCGGGCGGTATCGTTTGACGGTCGCGACCGAGACGGGTGCCGTCGCGCGCACGATGATCACACTGACGCATCGCATCCTTAAGCTCAAAACGGAATTCACCGTTCGTAAATCGGTCTTGCATAAGGTCCGTAACTATCTCATTACCCTGCCCGATCAGCCCGACCTGGACAAGGCTCTGGTGCTGCTGGGCATTCTCGACCGCAGGGGAGGGCTCGTCGCTGGTGTTCCCCGGCACATCGTTGCCCGTCCCTGCTGCAGGCTTGCCTACATCCGCGGCGCGCTCATCGCCGGCGGTTTCGTGGCCGATCCCCGCGGCGACTTTCATTTGGAGATCGCGGTGCAGGGCGAGCAGTATGCTCGGGGACTTTGCGATCTATTGGAGCAGATTGGGGTCCATGCGCGCGTTAACGCGCGGCGCGGATCCTTTGCTGTCTACATTAAGAGCGCCGAGGAGATCGAGCAGCTCCTAAAGCTGATTGGTGCCAAGCGCAGCGTTGCCGAGATTGAGGAGGCGCGCGCGGTCAAATTGGTTAAGAACGACGTAAACCGTCGCGTGAATGCCGAACTGGCCAATCAGACCAGAAGTGCGGGTGCCGCCCAGCATCAGCTTGCGTTGATCGATGAGCTCGAACAGCGGGGTTTGCGCGACACGCTTCCGGACGCCTTGGCAGTCTTTTGCGACCTGCGCGAGCGCTATCCCGATCTGTCGCTGCGCGATCTGGGCGAGATGGCTGACCCTCCCTTGTCGAAGTCTGCCCTGTACCATCGCGTTTTGAGGCTTGAAAAGCTCATTGAAGCAAACAAGTAGTTTGAAGTATCGACTTATATACGGATTTAGCTGCTATTTTATTCTTTAAAACGTTTTAACGTAAATTTGATTTTCAATTTCGAGCATTCTCGTGAAATTCAAGTCAAAAAAAAGGTATATTAGGCGAGTGGTTAGTTTGTGGGCCTCAACGGCGGGCGCTGTAGCTCGCGGGGGCCTTACGAAAGGAGACACAATGGCAGTAAAGGTTGCTATTAACGGCTTCGGTCGCATCGGTCGTCTGGCTTTCCGTCAGATGTTCGGTCATGAGGGCTCCGAGATCGTCGCTATCAACGACCTCACCTCTCCCGATATGCTCGCTTACCTGCTGAAGTACGACTCCACGCAGGGCAACTACGCTCGCGATCACGAGGTCGTTGCTGGCGAGGATTCCATCACCGTTGACGGCAAGGAGATCAAGATCTACAAGGAGGCCGACGCCAACAACCTGCCTTGGGGCGACCTCGACGTCGACGTCGTTCTCGAGTGCACCGGCTTCTACACCAGCAAGGCTAAGGCTCAGGCCCACATCAACGCTGGCGCCAAGAAGGTCGTCATCTCCGCTCCGGCCGGCAGCGATCTGCCCACCATCGTGTACAACGTCAACCATGAGACGCTGACCGCTGAGGACAACATCATCTCCGCTGCTTCCTGCACCACCAACTGCCTCGCCCCGATGGCCAAGGGTCTGAACGACTTCGCTCCCATCGTGTCCGGCATCATGACCACCATCCACGCCTTCACCGGCGACCAGATGCCGCTCGACGGCCCGCAGCGCAAGGGCAACTTCCGTCGCTCCCGCGCCTGCTCCGAGAACATCGTCCCGAACACCACGGGCGCTGCCAAGGCCATCGGCCTGGTTCTCCCCGAGCTCAACGGCAAGCTCATCGGTGCCGCCCAGCGCGTCCCGACGCCGACCGGCTCGCTGACCAACCTCTACGCCGTCGTTGACAAGAAGGTCACCGTCGACGAGGTCAACGCTGCCATGAAGGCCTACGCCGAGACCATCCCCGAGACCTTCGCCTACAACGAGGACCAGATCGTCTCCCGCGACATCGTCGGCGAGACCCACGGCTCCATCTTCGACGCCACTCAGACCATGTGCTCTGACCTCGGCAACGGCCAGACCCTCGTTCAGGTCACCTCTTGGTACGACAACGAGAACTCCTACACCTCTCAGATGGTCCGCACCATCAAGTACTTCGAGAAGTTCGTTGCTTAATTTAGCTTTTAGCGAATAGCTCGTTGAGCGTCTAAAGAAGGGCGCGGCCTTATAGGGCTTACACCCTAGGGTCGCGTCCTTTTTATAAGAAATCGTCTGCCGTAATGGAAGGCAGACACGTACGAAAGGTAGAAGCAAACATGGCCTTTACCAAGAAGACCGTCCGCGACATCGATGTCGACGGCAAGCGCGTTCTCGTCCGCGTTGACTTCAACGTGCCTATCAAGGATGGCGTCGTTGGCGACACCACCCGTATCAAGGCTGCCCTGCCCACCATCAACTATCTCGTTGAGCACAACGCTCGCGTCATCCTCATGAGCCACCTCGGCCGTCCCGATGGCACCGGCTTCCAGCCCGAGCTGTCCCTCGAGCCCGTCGCCAAGAAGCTCGCCGAGCTCTCTGGTCTCGACGTTGCCTTTGTCGCCGACACTTACGGCGAGAAGGCTGCCGAGGCTGTCGCTGCCGTCGAGCCGGGCAAGGTTCTCGTTCTCGAGAACGTCCGCTTCGATAAGCGTGAGAAGAAGAACGATCCCGAGATCGCCAAGAAGCTCGCTTCCTATGGTGACGTCTTCGTTCTCGATGCCTTCGGCACCGCTCACCGCGCCCAGGGTTCCGTCGTGGGCCCCGCCGCTTACCTGCCTGCCGTCGCTGGCTTCCTGCTTGAGAAGGAGGTCGACACGCTGACCGGCATCTTCGCCGAGCCCGAGCGCCCCTTCGTCGCTATCGTCGGCGGTTCCAAGGTTTCCTCCAAGATCGGCGTTCTCGATCACCTCATCGACTCCGCTGACACCCTGATTATCGGTGGCGGCATGGCCTACACCTTCTTCCTGGCTCAGGGCCTGTCCGTCGGTCAGTCCCTCAAGGAAGAGGACTGGGTCGAGCGCGCCGGCGAGATGCTCAAGAAGGCCGAGGAGAAGGGCGTCAAGATCCTGCTCCCCATCGACAACCGCGTTGCCGATCACTTTGGCGAGGATGCTGTCCCCGAGGTTGTCGCTTCCGACGCTATCCCCGACGATCGTGAGGGCATGGACATCGGCCCCAAGACCGAGGAGCTCTACGCCGAGGCCGTCAAGGGCGCCAAGACCGTGTTCTGGAATGGCCCCATGGGCGTCTTCGAGTTCGACAACTTCGCTCATGGCACCCAGGCTATCGCCGAGGCTGTCGCCGAGGCCGACTGCACCTCGATCATCGGTGGTGGCGACTCTGTCGCAGCTGTCAATAAGTTCAACCTGGCCGACAAGATGAGCTGGATCTCCACCGGCGGTGGCGCTTCCATGGAGCTCGTCGAGGGTAAGGCCCTGCCCGGAGTGGAGGCGCTTCTCGATGCCTAACCGCACCCTTCTTATCGCTGGTAACTGGAAGATGAACAACGACGTCGCCGAGGCTGCCAAGCTCGCCGACGAGCTGGCCCAGGCTCTGCCCGAGGTTCCGGCTGGCGTCGAGGTGCTCGTCTGCCCTCCGACCATCGACATCACTACGGTCCATGACCGCATTCAGGCTGCCCCCATCGCCCTCGGTGCACAGAACGTGTACTGGGAGGCCAAGGGTGCCTTCACCGGTGAGTCCTCTTGCGACATGCTCAAGTCCGCTGGCTGCACCTACTGCATCATCGGTCACTCCGAGCGTCGCGACTACTTCCACGAGACCGACGAGGACCAGAACAAGAAGGCCAAGGCCCTCGTTGCCGCCGGTCTTGTTCCCGTCTTCTGCTGCGGCGAGTCCCTTGAGGTCCGCGAGGCCGGCACCTATGTCGAGCACGTCGTGAACCAGGTCAAGGCTGGCCTTGCTGGTCTTGAGATCACCTGCCCCAAGCAGGTCGTCGTCGCCTACGAGCCCATCTGGGCCATCGGCACCGGCAAGACCGCTACCGCCGAGGACGCTCAGGAGGTCTGCGGCGCTATCCGTGAGACCCTCAAGGAGATGTTTGGCGAGGAGCTCGCCAACGGCATCCGTGTCCTGTACGGTGGTTCCGCTAAGCCCGGCAACATTGCCGAGCTCGTCGCCAAGCCCGACGTTGACGGCGCCCTCGTGGGCGGCGCTTCGCTCAAGGCTGCCGACTTCGCCTCTATGGTCGTCAAGGCAGGCGAGTAGGACATATGGCACAGCGTCATCTTCCTGCACTCCTGATCATCATGGATGGCTGCGGCCTTGCTCCGGCCGATGGCGAGAACGCCGTCGCCGCTGCCAAGACGCCCTTCCTCGATGGCCTGTACGAGAAGTACCCCCACACCACGCTCGGTGCTTCGGGCGAGGACGTTGGCCTTCCCGACGGCCAGATGGGCAACTCCGAGGTAGGCCACCTCAACATCGGTGCCGGCCGCATCGTGTTCCAGGAGCTTTCGCGCATCAACAATGCCATCAAGGACGGCTCCATCGCCAAGAACGAGGTTTTCGTCAAGGCTATGGACGATGTCAAGGCTGAGGGAAAGACCCTTCACCTCATGGGCCTTATGAGCCCTGGCGGCGTTCACTCCCACATGAACCACGTCGAGGCCCTGGTCAAGATGGCTGCCCAGCATGGCGTCAAGACCGTTCGCGTCCACGCCTTCATGGATGGCCGCGATGTTGACCCGCAGTCCGGTGCCGGCTACATGAGCGAGTTCTGCGCCTTCCTGGCTAAGATTTCCGAGGAGACCGGTTGCGACGCTCGCGTCGCCACCGTTTCTGGCCGCTATTGGGCCATGGACCGCGACAACCGTTGGGAGCGCATCCAGCGTGCCTACGACGTCATGGTCAATGCGTCCGATGCCGATGTCGACCCCGTTGCCGGCATCAAGGCCTACTACGAGAAGGACCCGCGCGGCGACGAGTTCGTCGAGCCCTTCGCTGCCCACAACGAGGGCATCCACGAGGGCGACGCGGCCATCTTCTTCAACTTCCGTCCCGACCGCGCCCGTCAGATGACCCGCGTGTTCACGGACAAGGAGTTCGACGGCTTTGAGCGCAAGCAGATCAAGCTTTCGCACTTTGTGACGATGACCGAGTACGATCCGACGTTTGATGTCGAGGTCGCCTTCCCCAAGACGTTCCCCGAGAACGTCCTGGCCGACGTTATCGCCGCCAATGGCCTGAAGCAGCTGCACACCGCCGAGACCGAGAAGTACGCCCACGTGACGTTCTTCCTCAACGGCGGCATCGAGGAGCCCAAGGAGGGCGAGGAGCGCGTGCTCGTCGCTTCCCCCAAGGTCGCTACCTACGATCTGCAGCCTGAGATGAGCGCTCCCGAGGTTACCGAGAAGCTCGTCGCTGCCATCAACGAGGATCGCGCTGATTTCTACATCGTGAACTTCGCAAACTGCGACATGGTTGGTCACACCGGTGTCTTCGACGCCGCCGTTAAGGCCGTCGAGGCTGTTGACGATGCCCTGTCCAAGGTTGTCCCGGCGATTCTCGCCAAGGGCGGCTTTGCGCTGATTACCGCCGACCACGGCAACGCCGATCACATGTTTGACGTTGCTTCTGACGGTTCCAAGCATCCGTTTACGGCTCACACCACCAACCGTGTACCGTTCATCATCGTTGATGAGAAGGCACAGCTCACCGGTATCGAGGACGGTCGTCTTTCCGATATCGCTCCGACCATGCTCACCATGGCTGGTATTGAGCCTTCCGCCGAGATGACGGGTCGCGTGCTCGCCACCGAGGCCTAAGAGAAAACAAATACCGTTTTCTAGAAAGGGGGTTGTCCATATTCGGGCAACCCCTTTTTTGGTATTTCTGCCATTTCTACCCCGTCCCCGAGTGGCGGGTAGGGGAGAGCGGGGGTTGTGGTACAGTACTGGAGTTTGAATTGTTCTATTAAGGAGCTTATCTATGGGTCCGTTCCAGATTCTTCTGTTTGTCGTTTGGGCTGTTTCTGCCGTGGCGCTGACGATTCTCGTCCTGATGCATTCCGGTAAGGGTACCGGCGTTTCGGATATGATCGCTAGCTCGCTGTATAACTCCAGCTCTGCCACAGGTGTTATGGAGCAGAACCTCGACCGCCTGACCGTCATCATGGCTGTCGTGTTTGCCGTGTGCGTCGTGCTGTGCATGTTCTTCTTCCCGCAGGGCATCGTGGGCTACTAATCACGAGCCGCATAAGTACTTGTAAAGGGTTCCGCAAGTGCGGGACCCTTTTTTGTTTACATATTCGTAACAGAGTCAAAAATATCACCACATACTGCGCCCAACTAAAGAAATTCTTGACCGTTAACCGGAATTAGCCCCAAATCGTGCATAAAATGCGCTAATGTATTGCAAAACGTTGGCCTGTTGTGCATAACCAGCCATAGCAGCGGGCAGCGTTTTGATGGTTCGGATCGGATTGTCTCGACATGTGTCCGACTGAACATTTCTTTGTCCTATCTCATAAGGAGGATGGCATGGCTGATTCTATGTTCCACCAGCCCGTTATGGGTCGTCGCGCCTTTGTTGGCGGCACCCTTGCTGCGAGCTCCATGGCTTTTCTTGCCGCATGTGGCAAGAAGGGCGGCGACGCTTCCGGTTCTGAGTCCGGTCCGACGCTGAACTTCTACATCAACAACCCGGTCTGCATCGACCCCTACAACGTCCAGGAGGACCAGGGTACTCAGGTCGAGTATCAGCTCTTTGACGCTCTGACCTCTTACGACGCCGAGAAGGGCGAGATCGTTCCGCTGGCTTGCGAGTCCTTTGAGTCCAATGACGACGCCACCGAGTTTACCTTCAAGATCAAGAAGGCCAAGTTCCACAACGGTGACGACGTTACCTCCAAGTCCTTCAAGCTCGGTTGGGAGCGTCTGGTCAACACCAAGTCGGCCATCGCTACCGAGTACGGCCCTTCCGAGGTCTCCTATCACCTTTCCATGGTCGAGGGTTATGACGACCTGCTTGCCGGTAACGCTACCGAGCTCAGCGGTGTTACGTGCCCCGACGATGAGACCCTCGTCGTCAAGCTGTCTTCCGCTTACGCTGACTTCCCCTTCGTCGCCTCTCATCCGGCTCTGGCCCCGGTTCCCGAGTGCGCCGAGTCCGATGTCAAGAGCTTCTATCTTGCCCCGGTCGGTAACGGCCCGTTCATGATGGACGGCAAGTGGGAGGATGGCCAGGAGATCAACGTCAAGAAGTTCGACGATTACTATGGCGACAAGGCCAAGATCGATGGCATCCACTTCCAGGTCATCAAGGACATGGAGACCGCTTACAAGGAGTTCCAGGCCGGTAACCTCGATGTCTGCGACGTTCCCGTCGCTCAGATCGATGCCGCCAAGAAGGATCGCGGCGTGTCCAAGGACGGCTACACCATGGGTGACGGCGAGCGCATGCTGCTCGGCGCCGAGCCTTCCACGTACTATCTGACCTGCAACACCACGGCCGAGCCGTTCAACAACGCCGACCTGCGTAGGGGCATCTCCCTGGCCATTAACCGTGAGGCCATCTGCAAGACCATCTTCAAGGGTACCCGTACCCCTGCCGACGGCATTGTTCCTCCGGGCATCGATGGCTACAAGGAGGGCGCATGGGAGTTCTGCGCCTACGATGTCGACAAGGCTAACGAGTACCTCGACAAGGTTGCTCCCGCTGGCGCTAACGGCGATCGTGGCATTAGCGTGACCCTGTCCTACAACCAGGACGGCGGTCACAAGGAGATCATGGAGTCCATCATCGGTGACCTCGCCAAGGTTGGCGTTACCGCTGTCTCCGATACCCCTGAGTGGTCTGCCCTGCTCGAGCAGTATCAGAACTTTAACTATCAGTTCGGTCGTCTGGGTTGGATTGCCGACTACCCGATCATGGACAACTTCCTGTATCCGCTGTTCCACTCCGACTCCCTCGGTGGCGACAACCGCTCCGGTTACAACAACCCCGAGTTCGACGCCAAGGTCGATGAGGCTCGTACTATTGTTGACGACGAGGAGCGCGTCGCTAAGATGCAGGAGGCCGACGCAATGGTCGCTGCCGACTGCCCGGTCATCCCGATTATGTTCTACACGCACACCATCGCCGGCTCCGATCGCATTAAGCACCTCTATGTCGATCCGCAGAAGCACGCCGATCTGGGTACCGCTGAGCTCGCCTAAGAGTTTGCAGCTTCCGTGAGGGTCAAGTATTTACGTAGACCTCATGGGAAACATACAGTTCTCCCTAACCTGGGGTAAACTGGCTGATGGTAATTTTGGGATGCCGGTCTGGCGATCGGCATCCCATTTAGGTTAATCCCTAGATAGGGGAGTGGTATGGGTAAGTACATCGTTAAACGTGTGCTTCAGTTCATCCCGGTGTTTTTGGGCGTTACGCTGATTCTGTTCGCCCTCCAGAATATCGTGCCGGGAGATCCGATCAAGCTGATCGGTGGAGACAAGGCTCTGTCCCCCGAGGTGGAGCTTCAGCTTCGCGTCCGCTATCACCTGGTCCAGACGGACGAGGACGGCAACGCGATCCTTGACGAGAACGGCGACCCCGTTCAAACGTCGCTCGTGGACCGTTACTTGTATTACATGAACGGCCTGCTTCATGGCGATCTGGGCAATTCGTATCAGCGCAAGCTGCCGGTTACGGAAATCTTTGCCCAGAAGTATCCGTATACGGTCAAACTTGCCGCGTGCGCCATCGTGCTCGAGGCAATTATGGGTATCGGTGCGGGTATCATTTCGGCGGTAAAGCGTTATTCCTTCTGGGATATTTTGGTAACGCTCACCACGTCGATCCTCGTTGCGGTCCCGGCCTTCTGGCTCGGTATGTTGCTGCAGCTGTTCTTTGGCGTCATCCTCAAGGACGCCACGGGCGGTGCAATCTCCATGCCGATCTCGGGTGCCGGCGGTTCCAGCTCTCAGTATCAGGATTGGATGCACTATGTGCTTCCGACCATTACGCTGGCTTCGGTTTCGACCGCTTATGCTGCGCGCATTATGCGCTCGCAGCTGCTTGACGTCATGAACCAGGACTACATCCGTACGGCAAAGGCCAAGGGTCTCTCCAATCGTGCGATCATCGTCAAGCATGCGCTTAAGAATGCACTCATCCCCGTCGTTACCTATATTGGTGTCGACTTTGGCGGCATGCTTTCGGGCGCCATCCTGACCGAGACGGTCTTTAACTGGCCCGGTATCGGCTATGAGGTCTATCGCGCCATTAGCATGCGTGACTGGCCCATCGTTATGGGCGGCGTTACGCTCATCGTTGTCGTCGTCATGGTGATCAACCTGCTCGTCGACATTAGCTATGCATTCCTCGACCCGCGCATCCGCCTTGGCGGTCCGTCGGATAAGGCCTAAGGGAGGTACGTCTCATGCAGGAAACTGATTCTCAGTCTCAGGAGCAGGCTACCGCCACCAAGGCCGCATCTGCTCCCGCCAAGTCCCGCACGCTGTGGGGCGACGCTTTTAAGCGTCTTCGTAAGAACAAGCTCGCCGTTATCGGTGTCTGCTGGATCATCATCGTCGTTGTGGTTGCCCTGACTGCAGATCTGTGGGCTAAGCCCTGGCTCGGTTCCCCGACGGCTTCCGACTCGACCACTATGGCCGAGACGTCGCTGTTGGCTCCGTGTGCAGAGCATCCGTTTGGCACCGACGCCCTTGGTCGCGACATTCTCGTCCGCGTTATCTACGGTGCGCGCGTTTCGCTGTCCGTCGGAATTATGGCCACCGCGATCTCCACGCTAATTGGTCTGGTCATGGGTGCTCTGGCCGGTTTCTACGGCGGCATCTGGGATACGATCATCATGCGCTGTGCGGACATCTTCCTGGCGTTCCCGTACGTGCTGTTCGTTGTCGCCATGATCGCCGTTATCGGCCGTGGCCTTCAGAACGTCTTTATCGCCATCGGTATTCTCGGCTGGCCTTCGATTGCGCGCGTCTTCCGATCCGCGATCCTGACGGTCAAGGAAAATGACTATGTTGATGCTGCGCGCGCGATGGGTGCATCCGATGCTCGTATCGTCGTACGTCACATCTTCCCGAACTCCGTCGCCTCCATCGTGGTCTACGCGACCATGAACATTGGTGGCGCCATTCTGACCGAGTCCGCTCTGTCCTTCCTCGGCATGGGCGTTATTCCGCCTACGCCTTCGTGGGGCTCCATGATTCAGGACGGTCAGCAGTATCTTCTGACCGCTCCCTGGATGATGATCATGCCCGGTCTGGCAATTCTCTCGACGGTGCTCGCCTTCACCCTGCTGGGTGACGGTCTGCGCGACGCCCTCGACGTCAAGATGAAGGACGCATAAGGATGAAGAAGAACAAGAACTATGTGGACCTGAAGGACCAGCCTGTTCCCGAGGGCCAGCATCTGCTCGAGGTCGATGACCTTAAGATGTATTTCCACACCGAGGACGGCGTTGTTCGCGCTGTCGACGGTGTCTCCTACACGCTCGATCGCGGCGAGACCCTGGGCGTCGTCGGTGAGTCCGGCTCCGGTAAGTCCGTGACCGCCATGACCATCATGGGTCTTATCTCGATGCCTCCGGGAAAGATCGAGGGCGGCGACGTTCGCTATCGCGGTCGTTCTATCCTCGAGATGACCGAGGAGGAGATGCAGCACATTCGCGGCAACGACATCGCGATGATCTTCCAGGATCCTATGACCTCCTTGAACCCGGTCTATAAGATCGGCAAGCAGGTGGGCGAGGGCCTTCGTCTGCACCGTGGCTACTCCAAGCAGGAGGCGCTCAAGCGCGCTACCGAGCTTTTGGACCTCGTGGGTATCCCCGAGCCCGAGAAGCGCGTCAATGAGTATCCGCACCAGTTCTCCGGCGGTATGCGTCAGCGTGTCATGATCGCTATGGCTCTTGCCTGCGATCCCGATATCCTGATTGCCGACGAGCCCACGACGGCTCTGGACGTTACCATTCAGGCTCAGATTATCGAGCTCATGCAGGAAATGCAGGAGAAGAACGGCAACGCCATCATCATGATTACCCATGACCTGGGCGTCGTTGCCGATATGGCCGATAAGATCATGGTTATGTACGCCGGCCGTCCCGTCGAGTTCGGTACTGCTGAGGAAATCTTCTACGAGAGTCGCCACCCCTACACCTGGGGCCTTATCCGCTCCATCCCGGAGCAGGCCATCGAAGAGAAGAAGCCGCTTACGCCGATTCACGGCAACCCGCCTTCGCTCATGAACCTGCCTGAGGGCTGCGTCTTCTCTCCTCGTTGCCCCTATGCGACGGACAAGTGCCGCAAGCAGCGCCCCGAGCGCGTTGTCACCGAGTCTGGTCATTACTCTGCGTGCCACTACTCCGGTGACCCCGAGTTCCTCAAGAACGCTCCTGAGACGTCCCGTACGCGCAAGGATTCCAAGAAGGGAGGCGAGGCGTAATGGCAGATACCAACGAGCGTACTCCGCTGCTGAAGGTCGAGCACCTCTCTAAGGAGTTCCCCGCTGAGTCCGGCATGTTCGCCAAGCGCTTCTCCAAGCGTGTCGTCTCTGCAGTGAATGACATTTCGTTCGAGATTTATCCGGGCGAGACCTTTGGTCTGGTCGGTGAGTCTGGTTGCGGTAAGTCCACGACGGGCCGCACCATCATGCGCCTGACCAAGCCGACCGCCGGTAAGGTGTTCTTCCAGGGTAAAGATGTTGCCGAGATGAGCAAGCATGAGATCAAGGACATGCGTCGCGAGATGCAGTTTATCTTCCAGGATCCTTATGCTTCGCTCAACCCTCGTATGACCATCGGCGAGATTGTCTCCGAGCCCATGACCATTCACGGCGTGGGCACCAAGGAGGAGCGCATTGAGCGTGTCCGCGAGCTGCTGGACGTCGTCGGTCTGAACCCCGAGCACATCAACCGCTATCCGCACGAGTTCTCCGGCGGTCAGCGTCAGCGTGTCGGCATTGCCCGCGCGTTCGCTCTGAAGCCCAAGCTGATCATCTGTGACGAGCCTGTCTCTGCACTTGACGTTTCCATTCAGGCCCAGGTTTTGAACCTGCTGAAGGAGCTTCAGGATAAGTTCGGTACTGCTTATCTCTTCATTGCTCACGACCTCTCCGTCGTGCAGCACATTTCTGATCGCGTTGCCGTTATGTATCTGGGCAAGATGGTCGAGGTTTCGGACTGGAAGACGCTCTACAGCGAGCCTCACCATCCGTACACGCAGTCGCTTCTGTCTGCCGTGCCGGTGCCCGATCCTGATATCCAGAAGACCCGCAAGCGCATTATCCTCGCCGGCGATCCGCCGTCACCGCTGGATCCGCCGACCGGCTGCCGTTTCCACACGCGCTGCCCGATCGCTCAGGGTATCTGCTCCGAGAAGCTTCCTGAGTTTAAGGAAGTTGCCCCGGGCCACTGCTGCGCCTGTCACTTCGCCGAGCCGTTCCCGATCAAGGAATCGCATATCGACCTGTAGTCGGTTGTTCTTGTCCGGGCCCGCCCTGGTGTTGCTTTTCAGAACGTCCTCGGACATTCAAGAAACCCCCGCTGCGCACTTCGTGCGGCGGGGGTTTCTTGCGTCCTGCGGAATGTTCTGAAAAGCAACACCAGGGCGGGTCCTGCGGTAACTCGGCAGGGGGAGTGCGATTCCCTGATCGCTCACTTAATCTGATGAGAAATTGAGTGAGGCCGGAGCTTTGGCTCCGGCCTCCATATATAAGGGCTCGGCAAAGCCGAGCCACCAAATTTATATCAGCCCCAGAATATGTTTGAGAATCGTACTTGGAGTATGTGGCTGTAGGGTCGGAATGGGGGCAACTTCCCAACGCATTCCGCAGGGGGCGGCACATTTTGTAGCGCGAAGCGCGAAACAAAATGTGCCGCATGCCCGAGGACGCGTTGGGAAGTTGCCCCCGTTCCGGCCCGGACATACGGATCTACCTGCGCATTTACAAATTCGTAAACTTTTTTCAAAAAAGTGCTTGCACAGTTCTCGAATCATAGGTTATTATCTTCTCGTTGAACGCGCGGGTCCAACAAAACGAACCGCGAATCAACAACATAGCATGTCGGAGTGGCGGAATTGGCAGACGCGCTAGCTTGAGGTGCTAGTGACCGCTTTTTGGTCATGCGGGTTCAAGTCCCGCCTCCGACACCATCGCATTTGAGAAGCCTCTTCGGAGGCTTTTTTGTTACCGATAGACGGTGAGGTCCACGATGGAAACGCTTGAGCGCAACGAGTGGGCAGACGTTGCCCAACTGGTCGAGATCACGAGCGATGCTGTCATCATCTGTGAGCTCGACGGAACCATTCTGCATGTGAATAATCGTTTGCTCGACCTGATGTGCGAGGAGCGCGCTGACGTCATCAACGGTGATGTCAAAGACGTTCTGTTCTCGTCTGCCTTTGAGCGCGCGACCGAACATCGTCTGCCGTTTGAGACCGATGGCTCCGAGAGCGAGCTGATGCTCAAGCTGAGCGACGGGTCTTTTATTCCCGTCTTGGTTCGCGCAGGTTCCGTTACGCCTCCGCGTATCTTTGGACGTCGTGCACCGCGTGTCCTTGTGGCGCTTCGCAGCATCGAAGAGCAGTATTCCCACGATCGTCAGCTCAAACGTGCGCTATCGGAGCTTAGGGTGGCGAATAAACGCCTTTCGGGCACCCTTTCGGTCATTATGAGTACCGTGGGTTCCGATGAGCTCCCCAGCTTGCTCGATACCGTTTTGAATCAGCTCGTTGGAACGCTCGATGCCTCCGGTGCGGCTATCTATTTTTCCGAGAGCGGCGGCTTTAAGCTCCGCGGTGTTTCTAAGGAGCTTGAGGACAGCTATCTGCCCGAGTTTATGCCGTACGGCGCGGGCATTCCGACCTACGTGCTTCGCGAGTCTCGTGCCTGCCGCCTGTCGATTCAGCAGGACCTTGAGGGCGATAGGATTGCCTCGGGCATGTTCATGGACCTGGACAATCGTTCTAAGCACCTGCTGCGCGTGCAAGATATGCCTCCATACCGCAGTGAGATCTGCCTTCCTGTGTTTTATGGCACGCAGGTGCTTGGTGTGTTGGAGGTGGGCTGGAAGCGTCCGCAGGCTCCGCTTGCCTATGACGTGAACGTGCTCGAGGTTATTTGCGACTACCTGTCTATTCAGCTGGTCGGCATGGCGTCGAGCTTACGTTCGCGCCGCACGGCGGAGCTCGGCCGCTCACTCAATTTGCTACGCGATGAACTGTTTACCTATCTCGATGACCCCGTTGCCGCTTCGCGAGCGGTGTCGACGGAAATCTGCACGGTGCTCAATTGTCATTTCTGCCCCGTGGAGTATGATGCGAGTCTTGACGCCTATGTCATTGATTTTGAGGGCGGCAGTCGCGTGGCGCTACCGGGAGACCCTGAGTCGCTCTTCTTTTCCACCACCGCACCGGCTGCGCGTTTGGGGGCCGCTTCCGATGGTTTTGAGCCGTCGGTGCTGGGCGGTGCGAGTGCTGATGATCTTAAGCATGTGCGCTTGACCCGCGTCGACGAATCCATGCCTATGGGCGGATGGTTGAGGGCTCATGGCCTGCCGTGCCAGGGCCTCTATGTCGATTCCGGCTTCGAGGCGGGACGCGTTCGCTCGGAGGGCGGCGGTCGGCGGAACAACGATGCAATCGTTCCCGCCGACGTTGCCAAGGGGCCGACGACGCGTGCCTTGCTGCTCCGTGATGGCAGCCAAGAACCAATTGACGACCTTGAATACGACTACCTGGTGCATCTGGCGCATGACTTTGAGCTGATCTATGAAGGCGAGTCTCAAAAACGCGAGGAGCGCCATATCGCTCAGACGCTTCAGGTTGGCATGAGAAATTCGCTTGGTGACGTTCCGGGCATTGCAACCGATTCGGTATACCTATCGGCAACGAATTCTGCGTTGGTCGGCGGTGACTTCTATACGCTTGTCCGACTTCCCGACGATTGCGCCGTTATGATTTTGGGCGATGTATCCGGCAAGGGAATCGAGGCGGCGTCGATGTCGGCGCTTGTCAAGACAGCGCTGACGGCCTATGCCTGGGAGGGTGCGGGGCCTGCCCGTATGGCTCGCTCGCTCAATAGCATGCTCATGGGCTTTTCGAGGGTCGAGACGTTTGTGACGGCGTTTATCGCCAAGATCGATCTTAAGGCGGGCCGCGCTACCTATTGCTCTGCGGGACATCCTCCCACTATGGTCATTAGGCCGTCGTCGACGCCGCTTGGCGGCGGCGAGACCTGCGGGGGAGAAGTGGAGCTTCTTGGGTGCCAATCGGGCGTGATCGGTGCCTTTGAGAGCATGGTCTACGAGACGGGTGCCTTTACGTTCGCTCCTGGTGACATGCTGTTTATGTATACCGATGGAACGATTGAGGCACGCGACCGCACGGGTGCTTTCTTTGGCGAACAGCGCCTTCGCGACCTTCTGCTCTCCGTCTCGGGTGAGGGTGTATCGGGAATCTGCGGTAAGGTCTTGGGCGAGCTTGACCGCTTTACCGAGTCGGCGCTGGACGATGACATCGCGCTGGTTTCCCTTGAGTTTTTACGGGGTCGATCGTAGGTCATGACGCCTGACGGGCAAAATCCCTACGGTTGAAGAAACGTGTGCATCGAGCGAGCTCTTTTGGGGAACCATGGTCGTATGAATGAGTGGAATGACATAGCGGTTTTGACGCCACCGGGCGATATCGACATCGCCTCGGTGCCCGTACTGCGCCGACGGTTGGATAATTTGATCGACCGGGGCGTGCGTCGTGTTGTCATCAATTGCCAGACCGTGGGCTTTATCGACTCGACGGGCTTGGCGTTTTTGCTTACACGTGCCAGAGAGCTTATGAGGCATGAGGGGCTGCTTTCGCTCGTTAACGCCTCCGATGAGGTCGTTCGCTTTTTGGAAATTGCCCGACTTGTCGACATCCTGCATGTCGCGGGCCCGGCGCGGGAGTCGATTCCCGCCATTCCGGTGGGAGAGTTGCCGCGATGGAGCAAGAGTGTCGAAGTGCAACGAGGCATCGAGAATCTCCCGTATTATCGGCACCGTGTGGCCGAGCTTCTCGAATCACTTCCCCTGAGGCGTGATGAACGTTATGACGTAGCATTGGCGTTGGGGGAGGCATTGGGTAACGCGTATGACCATGCGGGCGGTGTTGGCTGCGTCCTGACGGTTCAGGCCTATGGGGACCGCGTTGTGCTCGAGGTGCTTGATCGGGGCGCTGGCTATTCTATCGATGGGGCGAGCGAACCGGTAACATCCGAGGAACGCGGACGCGGTATCAAGCTCATGCGCATGCTCGTCGATAATGTGGAAGTTGCCCGTCGTACGGATGGCGCCGGCACACGCGTTCGGATGGTGAAGCTGTTTGGCTCGGCATTGGAATCGTGCGCATAGCGCCTTGACTTGGCATTATTTACCTGCGCGAACTTGCATTGAGCAACTTTTTTGAAAAAAAGTACTTGCGTCTTTTGGGCAACTCGCGTAAATTAATAACCCGCAAGCGGACATGGCTCAGTTGGTAGAGCACAACCTTGCCAAGGTTGGGGTCGCGGGTTCGAGCCCCGTTGTCCGCTCCATTGCATTCCCGGACCGTTTTAACGGTCCTTTTTCGGCGAAGTGGCCAAGTGGTAAGGCAGAGGCCTGCAAAGCCTTTACCCCCGGTTCGAATCCGGGCTTCGCCTCCAGGCAACATCCGGGCGCTCCGGCGCCCGTTTTGTTTTACATATGCGGACATGGCTCAGTTGGTAGAGCACAACCTTGCCAAGGTTGGGGTCGCGGGTTCGAGCCCCGTTGTCCGCTCCAAGCACAACAGCCCGACTACTACGGTAGCCGGGCTTTTTCGTACCCGTCGCTTGGGCTCGAACCCGAGAGGGAGCGAGCGTTAGGCAAACGCGGAGCGTTTGTAGCGAGCTGGCGAGGACGCCGACAGGCGGCCGAAGCCGGTGCGGATCCGCGAAAGCGGATACGCGGACGCCCCGTTGTCCGCTCCAACTATCTTACGCGGTTCTAACGAACCGCGTTTTTTGTTGACGCTGCGGGGCACTGGGGCGCCGCTCGCCGCTGGGACTCTTTCCTCGTGATTTCCTCGTGATCTCCGTCCTTCCAATGTAATGAACGGCAAAGCAGGCGGGGGCCATCGGTATCGGGAACTATTTTCAAATTATTTTAAAATAGTTCTTGCATTTGGGTGGATCATCCCGTATATTAAATCCTCGCAGGCGGACATGGCTCAGTTGGTAGAGCACAACCTTGCCAAGGTTGGGGTCGCGGGTT
>CAUDVX010000012.1 GCA_958452935.1 uncultured Collinsella sp.
TCTCGATGTCGCCGTGCGGGGTGTGCAGCACGCCGGCGCGCGCGTGCGTCGTCGGATCCTCGGCGATCAGGTCGAATTTAAAAAGGTTCTGGTCCATAAACTGGAACTCCTTGGTTGCGGTTCATACGCAGACCATTATACGGGCAACCCGCAAGAAGCACCGACTCGACAGAAACTGGCGCAAAGGGGTCATAGTCATTGGGGACGTTCTTAAATGACTAGTCGTCGGGGACAGTCTTCAGCGCCATCTTACAAAGGAGTGTCCCAATCTGCCGGCACTCAGGGACTGTCCCCAAGTGCCGGCAAGAGTGTCCCTTTCGACTAGTCATTTAAGAACGTCCCCAACGGCTACATCAACAAAGGCAACGCCGATGCTCTGGCAACGTCAGCGAGCGGTCGCCAGAGCGAACAAGTTGGCATGAAAAGAGGGCGGCATAGACCTTCTGGTCATGCCGCCCTCTTTGAATGACAAATTGTCGCTCTGGTGACCGCGCAGCGTCGGCCCGTTACGGCGTTTGGTAAAACGCCGTAACTCTTAGGGCCGCTGGCCCATACCGCCCTCGAGGGTGACGGTCTCGCCGTTCATGTACTTAAAGTCGGGGCCGCAGAGCTGAACGACCACGCGGCCAATCTCCTTCTCGACGTCGCCGTAGTGGCCCGCCGGCGGCATGTGGACGTTGGCCTTGAACGCCTCAGGATAGGCATCCTGGAAGTTCTCGAGCGCAGCAGTCCAGGCAAGCGGGCACACAATGTTGACGTTGATGCCGTCCTTGCCCCACTCGTTGGCGGCGACGCGGGTCAGGCCGCGGATGCCCTCCTTGGCGGCAGCATAGCTGCACTGGCCGTAGTTGCCAAACAGGCCGGCGCCCGAGGCAAAGTTGACCACGGAGCCCTTGGTCTCCTTCAGGTGCGGATAGGCCTTCTGCATGTACAGGTAGGTGGCATACAGGCCAGAGTAAATGGCCAGGTTAAACTGGTCCATAGTGTGGTCGGCGATGGTCACACCCGAGGCGCTGGCCTGAGCGTTGTTGACGACGGCGTCGATGCGACCGAACTCCTCAATCGCCTTGTCGATAACGTTCTGCACGACGGCCTCGTTGTCCTGACCAGCCGAGACATCGGCCTGAACAGGCAGAACCTTGACGCCGTACTCGGCCTCAAGAGACTCCTTGGCGGCCTCGAGCTTGGCGACGTTGCGGCCGGTGATGACGAGGTTCGCGCCCTCCTTGGCAAAAGCGATATCGATGCCGTAGCCGATGGAGCCAGCAGAGCCGTCCTTAAGCGTGGCCTTGCCGCCGCCGGTGACGATCACGGTCTTACCAGTGAAAAGTCCCATACGAAGTCCTTTCAAAATCGCGACGGGCACGCCCGCCGACTGCGCGCATCCAAAATAAACGCGCCAAAAGCTGAAATGCAACTTTAGCTTCTTCAAGTGAAAAGAAAAGGCCTCGGCAGGCGAACGGCATAACGTCTTTCGGCGAAGGGATTGTCAAGTACAAACTGGATAAAGTGGCCGAGTTTTTGCTATCGACGCGAGCCATCGAACACGTTTTGAAACTTTGCTGCGGCGCGCGGGATGTCGGCGCGAGACTTTATCATAGGGTGACAAACAACGATGAGGAGCACATGCCTATGACAGACGAGCTGGACCCCCAGACTCAGCAGCATATTGATGATTCCGCAGACGTCGCCGCAGATACTGACGCTGCGACCTGCAATGATACCGACGTCGACGACGCCACTCTGGATAACGGCGCTGCGGCGGAAACCCCTGCGACCGAAAATGCCGACGAGCAAAACGGCGATTCGGCCGCTCAGGACGACGCCCCCGAAAAGGACGCCACCCCGCAACCAGCGGGCCCCATCGAGGTGTCTTCGGAAGAAGAGCTCGACGCCGTCATGGACTCCATGATGGATGCCGTCAAAGCGATGAAGGACGCTGTCGCCGATGCCGATGTCGACGCCGAGGAAGAGGAAGCCGCCGAGGCTGCCTCGACGTTTGTGCCCGGCGAGACCCCGGTTGCCGACCAGGGCAGCACCATGCCCTCGTTCCTGCAACTCGAGCACCCCACGATCGGCGCCGATGCGGTCGACCCGCATGCAGCGGGCTTTTCCGTGATTGAAGGCGGCACCGGCAATATCGCCGCGCCGCAGACTGCCGATACGAATGCCGCCGAGGCCGTACACCCGACCACCTCGCACGCCCCCGCCACGAGCCGCGACCTGGGGAGCGCCGTCTCAAATACCGCTAACGCCGTGGGCACTTTTATCGCCCAGGGCGCGTCGGCCATGCGCGAGATGAACGCCGCCAAGAAGGCACTCGCCGATGCCCGCGCCCATTTAGCCGAGCTTGAGCAGCGCATCGCCGACCAGGCAGAGGAGCTCGAGACGCGCCAGGACATCGCAGGCCGCTACGATCAGATCATCGCCGATCAACGCCAGGCGATTGCCGCGGCACAAAAGACCGCTGCGGCAGCTGAAAGTAACCGTGATGCCCATGCCGCCAAAGCGACGGAGCTCAAGGGTCAGCTCGAGCAAATGAAGGCAGAGGACGATGCGACCGAGCTCCGCCTGAAGGCTGCACTCGACGCCGTGGAAGCCCGCGAGGCGAGCTCGCGCGAGACCGGCAACCGCCTCGTTCGTCGCCTTGAGGATTCCAAGCGTATCCGCGACAAAGTGAAGGCTGAGCGCAATGCCGGTGTCGCCACCGCACGACAAACTGCCGATGCTACGCGCGCACAGCTCGAGACCTTGCGTCGCGAGTATGCCGAGCTGCAGCGCAACCCTTCGGCAAATCCCGCCAATTACACCGTACGCACCAACGAGTTGTCTATGCAAATCTCCGACGCTGCCGACGCCCTCCGCAAGGCCGAGGAAGATATTCCGCGCATGACTGCCGATCTTGAGCATTCACTTGCCGCCGCCGAGCAGGCCGTCGAGCAGGCACAGGCCCCCATCGCCGACGCTAAACGCGCGCACCAGGCCGTAACGGCTGAGGCAGATGCCGCGCGCGACGAGCTGCAGTCCGCAAAAACTACCGCCGCGACGCGCCAGCGCGAGCTGCGCGAAAAGATCGCCACGCAGGACAAGGCACGCCGCGAGCAAGAGCAGGCCATCGCAAACGCCCGGGCAGATGCCGCGCATGCGCAGTCGATTATCGAGCAGGCGACCGAGGTGCACGACCATCCCGAGATCACCGAATCGCTCGCCGGGTCCTTGGCGCGCGACAAGGCCGAGCATACCGAGACCGAGCGCGAAGTTGCCCAACTCGAGGCCGCCGAAGACGACGTTCGCAAGCGAACCCGCGACTCACGCGTCAAATTCACCGGAGCCATCGCCTGCATCATCGCAGCAATCCTGGTGATCATCCTGATCTGGCTGTTCGCGAGCAAGTAAACCCGCTGCCAAAAACGCTCAACGCAGTTGCGGTGAGATAGTTCCTGTTGAGCCCTCAAAAAGGCCAATTCAAGAACTATCTCACCGCAACTTATTTGATTGATGCAAGGTAGTCGTTGGGGACGTTCTTAAACGACTAGTCATTCAAGAACGTCCCCAACGACTACCCAAGTGCCAAGCACCGCAAGAGTGTCCCCTTTGACTAGTCGTTTAAGAACGTCCCCAATGACTACAGCAACAACCACGGCAACGCCGATGTTTTGGCGCGGACAGCGAAAACGCCCCTAAGCGAGCAAGGTGACGTGAAAGAGGAGGGCATTGACCTTCTGGTCATGCCCGACGATTGAACGTCAGATTGTCGCTTAGGGGCGTTTGCAGCGTCGAGCCGTTACGCGGTTCGTAGAACCGCGTAACTAACAAATGAGCATTGCATCGCCAAAGCTGAAGAAGCGGTAGCGCTCCTCGATGGCGGCGGCGTAGGCATCCATGATCTGGTCGCGGGAGGCAAGCGCGCTTACGAGCATCATGAGCGTGGAGCGCGGCACGTGGAAGTTCGTGATCAGCGCGTCAACCACGTGATAGGTCGAGCCAGGCATGAGGTAGAGCTGCGTCGTCGCGTTCTCGCGCACCACGATGTCACCGCGGCCGAGCGTGTCGGCGCCGTCCTCACGGCCCTCAAAATAGCGCGCCGTCACAGCCGGATCGGACACCGGCGCGTCCGCGTCAAACGCGCTCTCGAGCGAGCGCACCGCCGTGGTACCGACGGCGATCACGCGATGCCCCTCGGCCTTAGCCTTATGCACGGCGTCGACCACCTCCTGCGATACGTGGTAGCGCTCGGTGTGCATGACGTGCTGCGTAGGGTCGTCCTCCTCCACCAGACGGAAGGTATCGATGCCGACCTCGAGCTCGACAGCGGCAAACTTCGCACCCTTGGCCTCGATAGCGGCCATGAGCTCGGGAGTAAAGTGCAGGCCCGCCGTAGGAGCGGCAGCCGAGTGCTCCTCCTTCATGGCGTAAACGGTCTGGTACTTCTCGGGGTCGCCCTCGTAATCGGTAATGTAGGGCGGCAGCGGCACGTGACCGGCGGCGTGGATGGCCTCGTCGAGCGTGCGCGGCTCGCCGGCAGCATTGCAACCGGCCGGCTCAAAGCGCACCAGACGGCCGCCACGGCTATCGGTGACAAAGTCGATGACCTCGGCCGTCAGCACCACGGGCGCGCCCTCGGGCGCATGGGCGCCACCGGTGCGATACTCAATCTGAGCACCGGGCTTCAGACGCTTGCCCGGCTTGACCAGACACTCCCAAACATGGCCCAGCGGGTCAACATCCTCGCGGCGCTTGAGCAGCAGCGTCTCGACCACGCCACCCGAGCCGGCTTTGCGACCAATCAGGCGGGCCGGCATCACGCGCGTCTTGTTGATGACGAGCACATCGCCCGGCTCGATATAGTCGATGATGTCGCGGAAGATGCGGTGCTCAACGGTACCGCCGTGCTCCAGCGGCGTTCCCGCCTCGGAGCCCTTGCGATCCACCACCAGCAGGCGGCAGGAGTCGCGCGGATCGGCAGGAGCCTGGGCGATCAGTTCCTCAGGAAGGTTGTAGTCAAAATCATCGGTACGCATAGACACGTCGGATACTCCTTATATAGATAAAGTCCGCTCTACATCCTAGCAGGCCGCCAGCCCAAAAGAACTACTTTTTGGCGGCTTTGCGCTCGTCGCGGATGCGAGCGCGGTCCATGGCCGCCTCGACAGCAGAGAAGCGGCAACCACAGTAGTTCTGCCGATACATGCCCAGCTCGCGCGAACGGCGTGTCGCTTCGGGGTAATACGGGCGAAAATCGCGAATGACCGGAGTGAGGCCGCGGGCGGCAGCCAGACGCTCCAACACGTCATTACAGGTATCGAACAGCTGATACGGCGAGACGGCGAGCGTCGTGCCCACATATTCGAACCCGCGCTCCTGGGCCACACGGCATGCCTCGGCCAGACGCAGGGCATAGCACGCACGACAGCGGCGGGGTCGATCGGCGCCCAGCGGGGCCACACCGGCCTCCCAGCGATCGCGGTCCTCCCCCGCCTCGATGAGCTCAATGTCGCCGTCGGCACACCACCGGCGCAGCTCGTCCAGGCGGCGCCGCCATTCATCGCGCGGCTGAATATTGGGGTTGGTCCAGCAAATCGTGGGCTCAAACCCTTCCTCGCGCAGCAGGCGGACCGGCTCAAGCGAGCACGGCGCACAGCAAGCATGCAGCAGCAACGGCTTCATCAACATCTCCTCTCCCACAATGATTTTTTAATCCCCATCCCAGAAAAATCATCCCAAAAAAAGACTACCTTGCGAAAAAGCGCACGCCAAAGGACGTGTCCTCGCAGGCGACAATGCGACGGTCGCGCAGAATGGTTCGCACGTAATACCAATCGCCCACACAGCCCGACAAATGCAGACCAGCCGCCAGGTAGCACAGCAGCGGATAGCCCGAGAGCGCAAACCCTAGGGTAAACGCCGCCGTCACAACAACCGTCGGCGCCAGGCAAACCACCACGTACCGCCGGCGCGAATACACCACGCCCTCGGCGCAGGCGTAAATCATGCAGGTTTCGAGATTTGCCCCAAAGGTCACCTGCGCGCCCGCAGGCGCCAGCAGCTTAAAAAACACACCGTGCACCAGCTCGTGAACGGCAAATGACGCCGCCGAAACCGCAGCCAAGCCGACTATCCAGCCCAAGACGGCCGTCCAACCGCCCGCGTCAGCCGCATCCAGGTCAGCGGGCCCGCCCATCAGCATAAACACCGGCACCAGGCACACGGCAAATGCGCCGAGCACGGCCATCCCCCACACAAAGCAGGCGTGCAGAAAATCCTCGTCCTCAAACGCATGTATGTTGGAAATCTCATTCATAGCTTCTTAGGATAGCGCCCCTGCCACGTACCCGTCCGCATGTGCGATAATGTCGAACGATATGCACGAATTGACCACCGCGTCGCCAGGCCTTGCGCCCGGCCGCGCCCTTACTATATGCGAAGGAGTCCCATGGCATCCAAATACTCCATGAACGACCGTCCCAGCTGGCCTCGCCGCGCCATCGTTACCGCCGGCGAGCCCTACGGCAACAAGGGCCTTCACTTTGGCCACGTCGGCGGCGTCTTTGTCCCGGCCGACTTCTTCGCCCGCTTCCTGCGCGACCGCCTGGGCCGCGAGAATGTCATCTTCACCTCGGGAACCGACTGCTACGGATCGCCCATCATGGAGAGCTACCGCAAGCTCAAGGAGAACGAGGGCTACGACAAGTCCATTAGTGAGTACGTCGAGTCCAATCACTCCCGTCAGGCCGCGACCCTCAACAACTACAACATCAGCTGCGACATCTACGGCGGCTCGGGCCTTGA
This sequence comes from uncultured Collinsella sp., assembly GCA_958452935.1. Classification (GTDB taxonomy): domain Bacteria; phylum Actinomycetota; class Coriobacteriia; order Coriobacteriales; family Coriobacteriaceae; genus Collinsella. The sequence goes on from CAUDVX010000012.1 coordinate 6,790, forward strand.
GCCGGCGGCCAAGATCCATAATGAGGTGACCGCTGAGATTATCGAGCGTCTGCACGAGCAGGGCACTATCTCCAAGCGCTCTACCCTGCAGTTCTACGATGCCAAGGCCGGAACGTTCCTCAACGGTCGCCAGGTCATCGGCCGCTGCCCCATCCAAGGTTGCAAATCCGAAAAGGCTTATGCCGACGAGTGCGACCTGGGTCACCAGTTTGAGCCCGAGGAACTCATCGCACCCAAGAGCCAGCTCACCGGCGAAGTGCCCGAGCTGCGCCCGGTCGACAACCTCTACTTCGACCTGCCGGCCTACCTCGACTTTATGAAGACCTATACCGCCAAGCTCGCCCAGAACCCGCAGGTTCGCTCCGTGGTCTCCAAGACCATGGAGGAGTGGCTGCTGCCGGCTCAGCTCTACATCCAGAACAAGTTCCGCGAGGCCTTCGACGCCGTCGAGGACCAGCTGCCCGAGCACACCGTACTGGAGCCCGAGGGCAACAAGAGCAGCTTTACCGTCACCTTCCCCAGCTGGAAGGAACGCGACGACGCCCACGCGGTGCTCGCCAACGGCGGCGTGCGCTTCCGCAGCGGCAAGGCGCTCGTGCCCTTCCGTATCACCGGCAACATCGACTGGGGCGTTCCGGTGCCCGAGGTCGACGGCGTGAACGACGTCACCTGCTGGTGCTGGCCCGAGAGCCTGTGGGCGCCCATCAGCTATACGCGCACCGTGCTCGCGCGCGACGCCCGCGCCGCCGGCGTGACCGAGGGTGTCGCCGCCCAGGATGCCGCCCTCATGGGCGAGCCCGCCGCCGATTCCACGCAGGTCCCCGCGCCCACCTACCAGCACAGCTCGCTCGACTGGCGCGACTGGTGGTGCTCGGATGACGCACAGATCTACCAGTTCATCGGTCAGGACAACATCTACTTCTACTGCATCGCGCAGACCGCCATGTGGGAGGCCCTGGGCTGGGACCTTACTCAGAGCACCGTCAGCGCCTGCTACCACCTGCTCTACATGGGCAAAAAGGCAAGCTCGTCCTCGCAGACGCCTCCCCCGCCGGCAGACGACCTGCTCAACCACTACACCTGCGAGCAGATGCGTGCGCACTGGCTGTCGCTCGGCCTGTCCGAGAAGCCGGTGAGCTTTAGCCCCAAGGCATACGATACCCGCGTGACCGGCAAGGACAAGGACGGCAACGAGGTGCGCGCCTGCGACGACAAGCGCGTCATCGATCCGGCCCTCAAGGAGAGCGCCCTTTTGACCGGCGTCTTCAACCGCCTGGCCCGCAGCTGCTTCTACGGCGTCGCCGTCAAGGAAGGCGACGAGAGCCCCTATCGCAACGGCTGCATCCCCGCCGGTGCCGCCTCCGCCACCGTGGTCGAAGCCGCCCAGCAGGCAGTCCTCGCCTTTGAGCAGGCCATGTACAAGTTTGAGACGCACCGCGCGCTCGCCGTGTGCGACGACTACCTGCGTGCCGCCAACAAGCGCTGGAGCGACGCCTCCAAGGCCGCCAACAAGCTCGAGGGCGAGCCGGCAAACGCCGCCATGACGCAGGCCCTGGTCGACGCCTTTACCGAGCTGCGCGTGGCGACCGTGCTCATGCACGGCATCGTCCCGGCCGGCTGCGAGCTCATCTGCGAGTACTTCGACGTCGATCCGGTCGCCTTCTTTAGCTGGGATAACATCTTTGCCTCCACGGACGAGTTTATGGAGAGCCTGGGCGAGAAGCCCGGCGAGCACCGCGTGAAGCCGCTGCCCCCGCGCTTCGACTTCTTCAGCAAGCACGAGAGCCAGTACTAGAGCACGCTAGCAGCGGCGTGCCTGGAAAGTAATCAATTTGGGACGGGAAGGAAAGACGGATGTCCAAGCCGCGTCGTCGTAAGCAGAAAAAGCAGGTCAAAGCCGAGCTCAAGCTCAGGCAGTTTGCTGCTACCGAGCTTTCCGACCAGCTTGCCGCCCTTCCCTGCGCCACCGACCTGCCGCGCTTTATGGTCGACACGGTCGCCGGCGCCTATGCACCCGCCGATGCCGAGCTCATGATCGAAGGCTTTGGCGCTGCGGCCACGCGCCCAGTCACACTGCGCGCCAACACGCTCAAGGCGACCGCCGAAGACATCGCTGCCGCACTCGACGAGGCCGGCATCGCACACCAAACCGTTACCTGGTACCGGGATGCCTTCATCCTGCCCGAGGCCCAGGTTTCCGACCTATGGGACCTCGACATCTACCGTGACGGCAAAATCTACTTGCAAAGCCTGTCGTCCATGATGCCGCCGTTGGTCCTGGGCGCTCAAGCCGGCGAGGACATCCTGGACATGTGCGCAGCCCCTGGCGGCAAGACGACGCAGATTGCCGCCCTCACGCAGGGACAGGCGCACCTCACGGCCTGCGAGATGAGCATTCCCCGCGCCGAAAAGCTCGAATCAAACCTCCATCGCCAGGGCGCCAAAAACGTGCCCGTCATGCGTATCGACGCACGCGAGCTCGACGAATTCTTCCGCTTTGACCGTATCCTGCTCGACGCCCCCTGCACCGGCACGGGCACCGTCATCAGCGGCAACGAAAAGAGCCTGCGCGGCCTGACCGAGCAGCTGCTTGACAAGTGCGCCCGCTCGCAGCGCGCACTTCTGGACCGCGCCATGGGCGCCCTCAAGCCGGGCGGCACGCTCGTCTATTCCACCTGTTCGATCATGCCGCAGGAAAACGAGGACGCCCTGCAAGAGGCCCTCGACAAGCACATGGACTGCGAGCTTATCCCCCTCGACGGCACGCCGAGCGAAAGTGAAACGCGCCGTGCTCAGGAAGCTGGCGAAGAGCCGCGCGTCGAGTGCAACGCCCTCACCGAGGCCATCGCCGCCGGCCACGTCTCGTCCGTCGCCAACGGAATGCCCGGCACGCTGACCATTCCGCCCAGCCGCGACTTTGAGGGCTTCTACATCGCCCTGATCCGAAAACGCAGCTAGCGCACGGATTCAAAACTCAACAAACTATCTCTGTGCGCGCTTGTCCTGCTGGTCACGGTGCTGCTTAAGCGCCTCGCGTTCCTTGCGCTCGGCTCTTTTGCCCTTAATGGCCGTGACCACCAAGTAGATGATCGCGGCGGCAACGATTGCGCCCACACACAGGCCAATCGAGCCCAACATTGCTGTGAATTCCATACCGCGTCACCTCTCTTTTAAACGGGACATTCAAGATAGCACCTCAATACCCGCCACCACAGCTCCTTCACGTTCGCCGGTCCTTCGGTCTAACGGATGGCGCGGCGGGGAAAAATCAACTCGTCAAACGATTTAGCAAGTACAACGCTGTCGGCACCCTGCCAGCCACCATCGCATAGAATCGAGCCCCCATGGATACTCTCAACGATTTGAACGAGCGCGTCGACGCCTTTGTCGGCACCAGCTCCTTCGAGACGCCTGCCGCGACTAACGACCAAGCCCCCATCGATGTTCCCGCCGAGGTTCACGAGGACATCGTCGCCTCGGTCGACTTCTCCGAGGTTGAGCTTGCAGACGAATTTACTGAGCCCCAGGTGGCCGTAACTCCCAACGGCCTTTTGCCCATGGAGCCGCTGCCCATCGACGGGCGTCTGCGCAAGGCAGCCCTCCGTATGCCCGATGAGATCGAGGAGGCCAGCGGCTTTACGCTCTTTGGCCGCCGCATCAAATCGCTCATCTACACCACCGACGTGGCGGTCATCCGCAACTCCAATGCCGACGCCGTGTTTGCCGTCTACCCCTTCACGCCGCAGCCCGCCATTACGCAGGCGCTGTTGACCGTCGCCGAGTGCCCGGTCTTTGTAGGCGTGGGCGGCGGAACTACGACCGGCAAGCGCTCCGTACAGATGGCAGCCGTCTCCGAGATGCAGGGCGCGGCGGGCTGCGTGGTCAACTCCCCCGCTACCGCCGAGATGGTCGAGCACATCACCAACATCGCCGATATCCCCGTCATCGCCACGGTCGTTCGCTGCGACGATGATGCGCATGCCAAAGTGCGCGCCGGAGCCAAGATCCTCAACATCGCGGCCGGCAAGAACACGCCCCAGGTCCTGCGTGAACTGCGCGAGCACTATCCCAACTTGCCGCTCATCGCACCGGGCGGCAAGACGCCCGAGAGCATCCGTGAGACCATCGCCGCCGGCGCCAACGCCATCATCTGGACGCCGCCTTCGGCCCAGCAGCTGCAGACCGACATGATGCAGCGCTACCGCAAGATGAAAGAAGACGCCACGCCCGTCATCTCGCGCGACGATGTGCCCATTATCGACCAGGTCGCCGCCGCCGAGGTCAGCCAGGTCGAGAACATGAATCCCGACGTGCCGATTCCCGACGAAGTCATCGAACGCGTCGCTTCGATCCACGATCATATCGAGGAGCGTCGCGCCAACCGCGGACTCAAGCCCTCGCTGCACGGTTTCTTCTTCCGCGGAAAGAAACGCTAGCTGCAACAGCAAGGCCCGTCCCGCAAACAACGGGACGGGCCTTTTTCGCTTGAGCAATCATGCAGCGACGTGATGGGCCAAGTTAATCTACGCGCTTGTCGCCCATAAAGAAGAGCGCCACCGTACCAGGTCCGGTGTGCGAACCGATCAGAGCACCGATGCTATTGATTTCAATCTTGCCTTTGAGCTGCGGAACCTGTTCCTCAATCAGCGCCGCAACGGCCTCGGCATCCTCGCGGCACGCCGAATGGGACAAGATGCACTTACCCGAATAATCCACACCATCCTGCACGTGTGCCATCATGGTCTTGGCCATCTCGGATATCGCGCGTTTCTTGGTGCGGATCTTCTCACGTGGCGACAGCCCACCTTCGCAATCTACCGTCATAAGTGGGCAAATCTTAAGCGCCGTGCCGATGATCGCGCTCGCGGCCGAAATGCGACCGCCACGCAGGTAGCTCGACAGATCGGTCGAGAAGAACCAGTGGTGCAGGTTGAGTTTATGCTCCTCAATCCAAGCGGCCGTCTCATCGAGCGAAGCGCCGCTATCGCGAACGTCGGCGGCATATTCCAGCAATAGGCCAAAGCCCGAAGACGCCCCCAGTGAATCGATGACACGCACCTTGCCGCCCTGGGGATAGCGATCCGCGAGCATCTGTGCCGCAACGCAAGCCGAACCATACGTACCCGAAATACCCGACGACAACGTCAGGTGCAGCACGTCTTTACCCTCGGTAACAAACGGCTCCCAAAACTCCTCGTACTCACCCACGCTCACCTGAGACGTCTTGGGCATGGCGCCCGCGGCAATCTGGGCAAAAAACTTGTCCGGCGTAATCGACTGATACAGATCGTCCGTATAGACAACATCGTCGATCTCGTAATGAAAACACACGACAGGGATATTGCGCGACGCAAAGAACTCACGGGTTCGGTCGGCGGCGGATTCACAGGTCAGGACAAAATCACTCATATGAGGCTCCTTACTCATTGTTGCGCAAATTATCGCACAGTGAGCCTAAATGCGGTACATATGTCCACTATTTACCAATTCGAACCATTTGCATTGAATATCTTTATCATGAACACCCCCATCCCCGCTATGGGCCCATATGGGCAAAATCACCCCCTTCGTCTCCACCCAACCGACACATCAACCTCAACTAAATCGATTTACCAAACCGTTCAGCCGACAATTCAGCCGCCGGCGCAAAATCGAAACAAAAGCGGCGCATACTGATAAACGTTTGACGCTGTTTATCAGTTTTACCAGCCCCATCGGAAGGTGTTTCATGGTCGCATTCGATCGCAACCCGCAAGACTTTAAGTATCTGCGCCTGCTGTCGAGACAATTTCCTACCGAGCAATCCGCGTTTACCGAGATCATCAATCTCTCGGCCATTCTCAACCTGCCCAAAGGCACCGAGCATTTTATGAGCGACGTGCACGGCGAGTACGAAGCCTTTATGCACATCCTCAACAACTGCTCGGGTGTCGTGCGCGAACATGTCGACGAGATCTTTGGCGACACGCTCTCCTTTGACGAAAAGGGCGAGCTGTGCACGCTCATCTACTACCCGCGCGAGAAGATCGAGCTTGTCCGCAGCCGGCGCGAGGACTCCCCCACCTGGTACAAGACCATGCTCGACCAGCTCATCATGGTTGCCCGCTCGCTTTCGAGCCGCTATACGCGCTCCAAGGTGCGTAAGGCCATCCCGCGCGATTACGCCTACATCATCGACGAGCTGCTGCACACGCATCCGGACGAGAACAACTATCGTGTGCGTTATCACGAGCGCATCGTGGAGTCCATCCTAGAGACCGCCAGCGCCGACGACTTTATCGAGTCGCTCGCCTCGCTCATCAAGCGCCTGGCCGTCGACCACCTGCACCTGGTGGGCGATATCTTCGACCGTGGCGGCGGCGCTGCCAAGATTATGGACCGCCTGCTCACCTACCATTCGCTCGACATCCAGTGGGGCAACCACGACCTGCTGTGGATGGGCGCCGCTGCCGGCGAGCCCGCCTGCATCGCCACGGTGCTGCGCAACAACCTGCGCTACGACAACTACGAGATCCTCGAGAACGACTACGGTATCTCGCTGCGCGAGCTCGTCGCCTTCGCCGACGCCACCTATACCGCCGGTGAGTCCATCACCCCGCTGATCAAGGCCATCAACGTGCTGCTCTTTAAACTCGAGGGCCAGATTATCCAGCGCCACCCCGAGTTCGACATGACCGACCGCCTGCTACTCGACAAGATCGACCACGACGCCGGCACGGTCACGCTTGCCGACGGCAGTGTATGGCCGCTCACGACCAACGATTTTCCCACCGTCGATCCGGCGGACCCCTACACGCTCACGCCCCAGGAGCAACACATCATCGACAAGCTTGTGTCCGAGTTTGTCACCGCCGATCATCTGCATCGCCATATCGATTTCCTCTACACCCACGGCTCGATGTACAAGGTCACCAACGGCAACCTGCTGTTCCATGGCTGCGTGCCGCTCAACGAAGACGGCACCTTTAGCAGCATGAACTGCCTGGGTACCTGGCACGCCGGCCGCGATTATCTCGATTTTTGCGACCGCATCGCCCGCCGCGCCTGGCGCGTGGGCGACCGCGACGCCCTCGACTGGATGTGGTACCTGTGGATCGGCTTTAACTCACCCGCCAGCGGACGCCTGGTGCGTACCTTTGAGCGCGCCTATATCGCCGATAAGAGCACCTGGGTCGAGCCGATGGACCCGTACTTTACGCTTACCAAGTCGCCCTCGGTCTGCGACGACGTCATGCGCGAGTTCGGCGTTGCCCCCATGGCATGTTCGCCGACCGGCCACATCATCAACGGCCACACACCCGTTAAAACCACCAAGGGCGAGCAGCCCATCCGCGCCGAGGGCAAGCTGCTGGTCATCGATGGCGGTTTCTGTCGCGCCTATCATCCCAAAACGGGTATCGCCGGCTACACGCTTATCTCGAGCTCACGCGGCTGCCGCCTCAAGTCGCACCGGGCCTTTACCACGGTTGCCGAGGCACTCACGCGCAACGTGGACATCGAGAGCGAGACCAACCGTTTTGACCAGGCCGACCGTCGCCGCATGGTGAGCGACACCGATACCGGTGCCAAGATCCGCAGCCAGATCCAGGACCTACGCCAACTGCTCGATGCATATAGAAACGGTGCTATCGAGGAGCGCGCCTAGCCCCGCCTGCGGGGATTGGCTAAACTTGCTGAGTTCGTCATCCCCGCGGCGCTCCGGCGCCACCCTAAGGCAGGTACCATGCAAAAGCTCCTTGCGCAGATCATGAAGTTTGGCGTCGTCGGCGTCGTCGCCACGGTCATCGACTTTGGCATCATGAATCTGCTCCACTACGGTCTGGGCCTTAACATCCTGATCGCCAACACCAGCGGCTTTATCGTCTCGCTCATCTTTAACTACGTCGCGAGCATGAAGTACGTGTTTGCGCACAAGGAGGGCATGAGCCGCCGCCGCGAGTTCATTATCTTTGTCGTGCTGTCCGTGATCGGCTTGGCTCTCAACGACGGCATCGTGCTGGCGCTCAACGCCGGCCTGGGGCTCGAGGCCAATATCGCCAAGATTTGCGCCACCGCGCTTGTTATGGTCTACAACTTTGTGACCCGAAAGATCTTCCTGGAGGGAGACGAAACCAAGTAGCCCAGCCTCCTCGTTGCACTACGGGGCCCACGGACGACGTACGTCGAGCGCTGCGTTGTTCGTGGGCCTTGCTCGTTTACGGATGGATTTGCGACGTTTGCGGATTGTCTCTTGCAAATTTGACGAGTTCGTATAGTTCTTGGCAAAGACCTTACGTTTCCCATGCAAAAGCTCTAAAGTATCCTCTGCTCGATTCGTCAACGCATTGGATGTGATTACGTGCGCAAGGCACTGGCACAACCTCATACCAAGCAGTTCCTCAAGTTCGCTGTCGTGGGACTTATCTCCTTTGGCATCGACTGGGGCATGCTCATTGCGCTCGTCGAGCTGTTCCATCTCGACTTTTTGATGAGCACCACGATCTCGTTTATCACGTCCGTCGTGGTCAACTACTGGCTCAGCATGAAGTACGTGTTCGACCACCGCGAGGGCATGAGCCGCAAGCGCGAGTTCACGATCTTCACCATCCTGTCGGTGATTGGTTTGGGCCTCAACGACCTGTACATGTTTGTGGGCGTCACGTTTTTGAGCATCGGCTACCAGGCCATGAAGGCCATCGCCACGTTCCTGGTCACCTGGTACAACTACTTTAGCCGCCGCTTCTTCCTCGAAGGCGCACAGTCGTAGACGGCCCAACATAATCTCGCTTCGCAGCCGGTTGGAATTCACGTTCCAGCCGGCTTTTTGTTTGCAGAGAGACCGGGCGAGCCAGTCCCATTCGCATGAAAAACGGGCGGCCCGGATGTTTGTCCGAACCGCCCGTTTGGCGTGCTATGTCGAGGCCTCTAGCCCGTTACGTAATACCACACGACGGTGTCGCCATTCTTGAGAATGTAATTGCTGCAGGCCGTATTGGGCGTTACGCCGTTGACAGAGTACATCCAGCCGCTCGTGCCGCCGTGCTCCTTCTCGGCCAGGCCGCCGATAGCGGCGACATACGTGCCGTACGACGAGCCGTGCGCATTGACGGAAAGCCCTAGGGCGCACAGAGCGTCGTAGACCGTGGCACCCTCGTTGAAGGTGAACGTACCGCCAGAAGACACAGGATTGCCCACAGCGCTCGATGTGACCGAAACAGCCACCGTGACATAGCCAGACTGCTGCGAGCCGCCCTGATTGCCCGCAGAGGCGTTGCCGCTGTTGGATGCAGACCCACCGCCGGACGCCGAGCCGCTGCCCGAAGAAGAACTCGATCCACCAGCGGATTCCGAGCCCTGTCCGGCAGACGTGCTGCTGGACTTCTTGCCGCCCTTGCCTTCGGACTTCTTCTCCTTCGAATCCTTGTCAGACTTCTTGTCCGAAGATTCAGACTTGTCCTTGGAATCAGATTCATCCGAATCCTTCGACCCGTCCTTCGCATTGTCCGAAGATTTGGAGTCCTTGGGCGCAGCCTTGCCCGAAGCGGTAGTCGAGCCGGAAACCGACGCATCCTTGGCAACGACGCTCTCCCCTGTCACAGCCCGCGCGATCCAATCGATGGACCATGCACTGCCGTCAGAGGGATAGACAAAACCCAGCGACACAACGATCAAAACGATGCAGCCGGCCGTCAGAGCGCCAAGCAGTGCCTTGCGCCGAGGGGCGGACGCCGCCGAAGCGGCGCCCTTTTGCTTTGCATCGTCGAGCTGAATGAACGACGAGTCGGGTTGTTTGGAGTCGGCGTCCTGCGGCTTATTGGACATAGCCCTCACCTACCGACGCTTGGTGAATACGAACACGCCGATGACGGCAAGACCGATCACGCCAGCCGCAACGCCGACGATGGCAAGCGGATTGAAGCCAGACTGCTGCGCGGGAGCCTCAGCGGACTTCTTAGCGGTAGTCGCGGCGGCCGCGCCCGTATCGGACTTGGAGCCGGACTTGCTGGACTTCTTATCAGACTTCTCGCTGTCCTTCTTGTCGGACTTGTCGGAATCCTTCTTGGAATCCTTGCCGTCCTTGGTCTCGGTCTTGGTCGTGGTGGACACCGGCTTTTGGCCCGGAGCAACAGCACCGCCAGTCTGCTGGCCGTTTGTGCCGTTACCGGAGCCAGAACCAGCACCGGCATTACCCGAGCCACCATTGGAGCCAGAGCCACCGTTACCGCCAGGGTTAACGGCATTCTTGACCCACTTGGCATACAGCGTCATATCGGCCGTCACCGCAGCGCTAAAGTCATACGCCTCCGTACAAGCCTCGTCGGTATACCAACCAGCGAAGGTATAGCCCTCGCGTGTCGGATCGGCAGGCTTGGCGATAGAGCCGTTGGCGGCCGTAGTCTGAAAATCGACCTTGGACCCCTCGCCAGCGCTAAACGAAACCTTAACGCCAGCATTCAGCTTGAACAGCGTGCCAGAGTCGTTGATGTAGTACAAGTTGCCCTGGGCATCACAAGCGATTGGCGAGTCACAGTAGTTGTTGTGGCCTGTTGCGCTAAACACACCAGAAGCCCCAGCGTCACCCAACTTGTAACGATATACGCCACCGCCCGAGGTGTAGTTAACGAAATCAGGGCTCTCGCCGTAGTTAACCGTGAAGTAGACATACGCGTCTTCGCCCTGGACGCTCACCAGCGGAGCGCCCTTGATGCCACCAGTGGGAAGCGCAGTGCCATCAGCAGACGAAACCAGCGTCGTTTCAAAGTCGCTGGCCGGATCAATAATCGCTAGCGCAGAGCCGCCAGCAACCTCGCCGCCAACAATCAGCTTGCCATCATACGTCGTAGGCACACACGCGCAGCCAGTAAGGCCAAGGTCAACTACACGCTCCTCGGTAATACGCGAAGCGGCATCCGCATCACGTGAGTCGCCATCAGAAATCGCCAACACGTGCAGCTTGCCGTCGCGCGAGATGAGATAGGCATGGCTGCCGTCAGCCGAAAGCACGCAAGTGGAGTTGACAATCGATCCAACCGAAACACTTCCGAGCACATCGCCCGAAGACTTGCTGAGCATCTCGACGGTACCGGCACTGGTGGGAACCAAGACAAAGTCATCACCCACCGTCGCGCCTGTCCAGTAATAGCCCTCATTGGCATTGACATGCTGCCAGGAAACAGCACCTGTCAGCATGTTAATGCGCGTCAGGTGGCCGTTATTGTACGTACCCTTTCCATAGTCGACATCAACGGTGCCGACATAAAGGTAATTGCCATCAACCGTCAGCTGAGAATTCGACTGAGCAGTCTTGTTCACGGAGTCAGTGACCCAAACCGTTGTGAGCGCGTCAGCCGTCAGGGCCTGGACCGCACCGCCGTCAAGCGGAACGATAACCAAACCGTTCGCATAAATCGGGCGCGAGGTGTAACCGACCGCTTTCTTAAGATTCGACTCGTCAAGGACCTTGCCCGACTCGGCGTCAATCTTTAGCAAACGGTTGTTGACGGCAAGATACACGTTACCGTTCACGACGATAGGTTCACTCGCGTTGGGATACGCCGAACCAGAATACGCCTTCCAATCGAACGTCCAAGAGCTCGCTAGCGCACCCGTAGGCGTCGAAACGTTCTCGACCGCCGCATTGGACTTGCCATCCCAATCGGACTTCCAACCGGACGGACGCGGGGCGCTCGGATTGACTACGACCTCGTCGGGATTGGGAACCGTATCGCCAGCAGCATAAGCCCAGACAATCGTGTCGCCCGATTTGACAACGTAGTCACTATCGAGTTGGGGTCCGGGAACACCGTTAACAAAGAACGACCAGGAGCCCGTCAGTTTGGTGCCATCAAGCGGGGACACGAGACTATGGACATTCCAATAGCCCCCATCATTGAGCATCACGGACTCAATGCCCAAAGCATCAAAGTAGGCGGCAGTGGCGTCCTTGATCGTCGTGCCCTCAACAAACACCTGCGTCGAAGGATCGGTCCAGCGCTGTGCCTTATCGCCCTTCTTGCCGATGATCTCCATCGAGACAGAAACTTGACCGGGCATGGTGCCATCGGAACCATAGACCCAGGTAATCTCATCGCCGGCCTTGAGCGTGTAGTTGCCTGCGCCGACATTGGCCTTCTTGCCGTTGACAAAGAACTGCCAGTATTTCCAGGTACTCTCGTTAACCTGCTCGGTCGAAAGCGTCACGTTCTTATTGAACGGTGACGTCAGAGAATTGAGGAACCAACCGTACGAGCCCTTGCCCGTGTCGGCGCCAATACCGGCCTGCTTAAAGACCTGCTCGGAAAGATCGGCGGCAGTTGTGCCCTCTTCCACCAGCGCGGTCGTAGGCTGAGCCCACGTTTGCTGAGCACCCGAAGCGTCCTGGCCGATAACGGTGCAGCTTACGGAAAGCCGGTCGGTGGGCGCCGGGTCGCCGTACTTGGAGTAGCACCAGACGACAGAGTCGCCCGCCTCGAGCTTGTAGTTGCCAGCGCCCACCGATGCAGCGGCGCCGTTGATGAACAGCTGCCAATAGGCGCCCGTAGCATGGTCGTATGCAAGGGTGCGATCGGCATCGAAAGGCGACGTAATGGAATTGAGCACCCAACCCCAAGAGCCGTTGGGGTCATAGTCGGCCTTGAGGCCGGCCTGCTTAAAGAGCTCCTCGGAAACATCGGCGGCAGTCGAGCCGTTCTTGAGCGTGTACTGCGAAGCGGCAGCCCACGTCTGCTGCTTGCCCTTGGCATCGATGCCAATGACGGAGCACGTCGCTGTGACCTCGGGGCTGTTTTGACCACTCGTGCCCACGACCGTCAACGTTGCCGATACGTCCTGGTTGGCAAGCTTGGCGTACGTGGCATTGTCGGGATAGCGCTCAGCATAGCGAGCGTACTTCTCGCTCGTCAGGCGCGAGGAAACGACAACCTTCGTGTTGTACTGCGGCTGTGTGACCTTGAGATTCTCTGCGGAGACAATAGAGCTGTTGCTCGACTTAAACAGACGCCAATCCTGCCCGGACATCGCGTCATAGCCAGGCAGATCGACCGGCACGACGCCCAAGTCGGTCGAATCGGTCGTTGCCTTGTTGTAGCTCCAGGCAAGGTTGCCGTCAGCATCCAGATACGCTTTCTGGAACGCGTGCATGTCGGCCGAAACGGCATTGGCGTCCTGGCCATTCAGAATGGCGGCAGCATAGCCGGCCTTCGCCTTTTCCATAAGAGAAAGCTCGGTATCGAGCTCGCCCTGGTCCTGTGGAGTAATGGCGAAGTCGAGGGTCTTACTAGCCGTGACCTCGGCGTTCGATTTGTCGGTCACCGTGAGGGTGATCTTGGTGTTTGCAGCCTTGGCTCCGGGCAGCGGCTGGTAGACCGTGCCCTTGTAACCGTTGAACGTGATGTCATCGGTGCTGGCGGAGTACTCAACCTTGTAGTACTTGCCGTCGATATTGAGCGTGCTCGTGCGCGGCATCTGCAGGTCGGCGGTCAGGCCATCCTTGTTGGCAACCGTTTCGGTGCCGGAGTATTTAATGTTGCCGTAGGTAAAGGCCGCATCGACCTTTTCCTGCAGTGCCTTCTTGTCGGCGGCGACCTTCTCGGGATCGCCCTTGACGGTGAGCTTGAAGTCGTGCGAGCCGGCAAGCTTGATGTCGCCACTCGTAACCGTAACCTTGGCAGTCAGCGTCACGTCTCGATCGCTCGATGCGCGCGAAACCTTACCCGTCTTATCTTCCCAGCTATAACCTGAAACAAATAGGCGCTCGGTGTCGGAGCTTGTCCATTCAACAGAGAATTTCTTTGCGGAACCCGCCTTGTACGGAAGCGTGACATTTTGGGTCACGCCATCGGCGGACTCGCCCGCCGCGTAGCCAATCTGCAGGGATTCGGCAGCACTGTCAAGAAGGTCTTGCAGCTTAGCCTCGTCCCAAGCAACCTGCACGGACTTGTTGGGCAGGTAATACTCGGTCTTGCCATCGCGCGACAGTTCAAACGCCACATCGGCGTTACGCAAACCGTCGATGTTGTAACCGGTGTAGTCGTTGGGATCGATGTAGAAGAACGTCACATCGCCGTTGGTCTTATCCTGGGCGTCGGAGATACCGACCGTGGCCTTGTCATCCTCAGCCTTAAAGGCAACGCCGCCCTCAGAGATCTTGACGTCGATATCGGTAAATCCCAGATCGGCAAGCTGCGCCTTCAGCGCGTCGTTAACGTTGCCGCCCTTAGCGCTGTAATCAACGGAGATCTGCTTATTGGAATCGTTGAGCTTTTGAACTGCGGCCTCAAGAGAGCCTGCGGCGATCACGGGGTTGGCAGAAACGAGCTCGACCGTCGAGCTGCCGCTCGTGGCGACAGCCTTCAGATACTTGCCCGCGGCAGAAGCCGAGACAGTCGCCTCGGCGCCCGACATATCAGACAGCAGCGTCCAGTCGGCCTCCGGGGCCTTCGCATCGTCCGCCGCATACCAGGCAACAGTCGCCTGACCGGTGACGTCGATACCGTTGGTGGTCGAACCGTCGGCGCGCTTGGCCTGCGCCGTCGCCTTAACGCTATCGCCCGAGACGAGATGGGTCGAATCGCTATTAATCTGCGGGTTGGCAATCACGCGCAGCAGGTTATACTCCCCCGCCGCGGTAACGCTGTCGGACGAAACCCATTCAACCGTGTTGTCGAGAGCGTTCGCCGTAACTTTGATGCGCTTGCCAACAAGCGCGTCCGAAATGGTCAGGCTGCCATCGGTCGTATCGATGCCGTCGGTGAGCTCTGTCCAATCGGCATCGCCCTCGCCCTTGGCATACCACGCCATGGTGAGCTCGGCATCGTCGGGCACGTCTTTGGTCGAGCCCGACCAGCTGCCCGGAACCTGCACGCTCGGCGTGATCTTTGAACCCACGCTCAGCGTAACGTTCTTATCGGCAAGCTCAATGCCCGCCAGCTTGTACTGGCCCTTGAGCGTCACGGGGCCGAGCGGGGCAACGGACTGCGTGCCGCCGTAGGAGCTCTTCTTCTGCGTGCTGGAAACGGTGTTTTCGCTCGTCACCTTCACGCGCAGGTACTTGCCGGCATAGGCGGCGTCAACGGTATAGGTGGCCTCGGTAGCACCGGGGATATCGGTATAGGCGGAGTCGTAGCTCGAGCTGCTGTTTGCATACTGCCACTGGTAGGTCACATTATCGGTGCGGTCGATATAGTGATAGTTGGAGCCGTCCTTTTTGCGCACCTTAGTCTTGAGCGTATCGCCCACACGTACACCGTTGGTGGCGGGAGAGCCCTCGAACTGCACGTCGTAAAGCTCAACTTGGCCAGCGACGGAGACAGGACCCGCCGCATAGTACGGCTTCTGCTCGCCATAGCCGCCGTTGGCCTTGGCCACGACGTAGTAGCCCTTAAGGGCGGCGGTCACCGTCAGGGTGTTACCGGTCTCACCCTCGATAGGCGTGTTGCACGAGCTGGCGGTATTCGACTTGCCCTTGTACCACCGCCACGTGACATGCGAGTCGGAGGTAACGTCGGTGGAGCCCGCCTTGGCGGTCGCCGTAATCGTGGAACCAACCTCGACTTTGCCCGAAGTCGGGCTCATGGTCACGCTCGTGACATTAATTGAACCGGCGGCAGCAACGAGAGCGCCCGTCGAGTTGGTCAAGCTCGAAGAGCCGATCTTCGAGGACACCTTGCACTTGAGGTACTTGCCACCCAAAGCGTCGGTAAGCTCGAGGGTCTCACCCGTGGCGCCCGCGATATCGGTATACGCGCCGCTCTTGGTGTCAGAGCTCTGCCACTGGAAGTTGAGCTTGTCCGCGTCGACGAACGCGCCGTACGCGCCGCCCTTCTCCTTGGCGCGGGCCTTAGCGGTATCCCCCACCGTAAAGACGCTCGTGTTGTCCTTGGTGTTAACGATGGACACGGCCGAAATCTCGACCGCACCGGCCTGCTTGACCTTGCTGGAAGTGGTCTTGTTCACCGTGTTGACGCCAGCGTTGGCCTCGACCCTGATGTACTTACCCTCAAGGTCGTCGCCCACCACGAGCGTAGCGCCCGTCTCGCCCTCGATCTTGGTAAATCCCGAGTACTGCGAGGTGGATGCGGACCACGTGTAGGTGACCTTGGCATCGGCGGGGGCTTGCTGATAATAGCTTATGTACGGAGTCGCCGTCAGGGTATCGCCTATGCTCGGCGTGTCGCTATTCAGCTTGACGCTGTTAAGCTCCATCTGACCGGCGCCCAGCACGGGGCCAGGAATGTAGTTGGCATTGATGCCCGAGCCGGAAGAAACGGACGGACCATAGTAGTCCTTGCCATCAACCGTTACCTTGCAGATGAAGTATTTGCCTTCCATCGCGGCGGTGACGGTGAGCGACTGCTCGTGGCCTACGACCTCGGTGTAGTCGGCGACATTGCTGCTGGCCCTGGTCGTGCCGGCGAGCCAGGTGTAAGTCCAGGTGCCGGGATTGGCAACGGACTCAGTCGAAGTGCCGTACCAGTCGTCCTCGACCTCATCGTACATATTTGCCCAGAGCGTGTCGCCCGCGCTGAGCGCGCCCGACTTCGTGGAATAGGAGCTGTCCTTATCCTTGGTGTCCTGGATGAAGACCTTGGCCTCGCTCGAAAGCGTTGTGGCGGACGCGGCGACGGCGGCGTTCTTCTGCTCCGAAGCAGCAGGCACCGCGGGAGAGCTCTCGGACTCAGTCGCGTTGTCTGCTGCGGTTTCATCGCCATTCGCGGCACTCGCAGTTGCGCCCTGATCTGCGCCGGCGTCATCGGCAGCAGCGCTCGCCGCCGCACTGTTCGCGCCGGTGCCGGCAGCAGCGCCATCGTCGGCCGCCGCGCCCTCGCCGCCCGTTGCGGCCTGAGCCACGGCCTCGGCAATGCCCTCGGCACCCTCAGCCCAAAGTTGTGCCGGCGTGGTGCCAAAAGCCATGGCAAAAGCCAGGAACGCCACCAGACCGCGCTTGGCTACGCCACGGGCAATCGCTCCATGACGACGCCACGAGGCGCGCTGGCACTCGTCCTCAAACATATCCATTTGTCTCCTATTGTCTGCACTTGGAGCATTGCCCAGCGGCTGCCCCACGTCATCGCGCACATTGCGCTCGAGTACCCCCATCGGGGTCCCCCTTCCCTCCAGAGCCCAACGCGTACCGGCGGCATGCGCCACGGTCGCGTGCAAGATGGGAGGCGATCCGACTTAACCTTACCGACCCGGGCGCGCCGTCCGATCTGCGACGTGACCATCCCGGGCCAAGAGGAATTACGGTTACTGGTACAGCCGGGGACTTGCACCCCGATTCTCCCAAACACGCAGGAAAACCGCGCATTCGTGCGTCTCCGCACCACCATCTAGGCCATCGATTATTACTGTCGATATGGTAGCACGCAAAAGGGCCCCGCACACAGGCGAAGCCCAAGGTAAAAGCTATGGTTTGCGATAGGGAGGACTGTCGTCGGACCTTGCAAGAACAGCTCGTTTCAAAACTATGCCGGATTACGGGGCTGATTCAGCACTTCGCAACCATATCAACCATTTTCGAAAATCAACGACTCATCTACCTGCGGTTTTAAAAGCGCGAATTTCGGTATGCTCGAGGTTCGGCACTCCAGCCCCGTAAACCGGCATAGTTTTGTTCGGACCAGCCCCCGCCGGCGCGACGCGAGGCAAAATAACCCGTTTCCCCGACCCTGGGAAATCGTTAACGCTTGCCGCCGTGGCTGTTGCGCCAAATCTCGCGGCCCAGCATCAGCGCCAGCACCAGCGCGCTCACGTAGCCCATAAAGCCAATGACCGGGATACCAAACACAACCGGCTCGATGCGCGCGTAGTACACCACCGACGAACCGATAAACAGGCCGGCGATCACAATTGCCATCGACATGCGGTCGATAATTCCGCCCAGCTGCCGCAGCGCCTTATCGCTGCTCATGATCTGCGTGTTCACCTTAAGCTGGCCGCGCGTGAGCATGCGCGACGCCAAGCCCAGATACTCGGCCGCCTCGAGCGAGCCTTTTGCCGCGCGATAGCTGCTCGCGGCAAGATCGCGCCCCATTTCGCGCACGCGCGCATAGGTGCTCTTCTCGTTTTTGATGTGCGTCTGGATAATCTGGATCATATTGACGTTGGGCATGTACTCGGTCAGCAGGCCCTCAAGCGTCACCATGCCGCGCGCGAACATTGTCACCACGCTCGGCAGCTCAACGTCGTTCTTGCGCGCCAGGTTTAGCAGCGAGGTCAAAAACTCGCCGATATCCAGGTCCTTAAGATCAAGACCCGCAAAGTCGGCGACGATAAAGTCCAAGTCGGACAAAAAGGCCGAATGGTCGAGCTCGGCCGAATCGCCGCGCGTCACGGCAAAGCGCATGAGCGAATCCTTGAGCTTGGGCACTTCGCCCTCGGCCACGGCAAAAATCATATCCTTGACGATACCGCGGTCGTGGCTCGACATGCGCCCGACCATGCCCAGGTCGATAAAGTAGACGATGCCGTCCTTGAGAATGATGTTTCCCGCATGCGGGTCGGCATGGAAAAAGCCGTCATCGAGCACCTGCGTCGAGTAGTCCTCGACGATCGCGGCGCCAATCTTTTCCAGGTCATAGCCCTCGGCCACCAGACGCTCGGGATCGGCAATGGAGATGCCGTCAATGTAGTCCATAACCACGACGTGTTCGGTGCAAAGGTCCAAGTAGGATTTGGGACACGACACGCCATGCACGCTCTTATGGAATTCATAGAAATCGTTGAGGTTTTTGGCCTCGGCCAAAAAGTTGGTCTCCTCGCGAAACGAGGTCCACAGCTCTTCGACCACGCCGTGCAGGTCAACAAACTGATCGGTGTTGACGAACTTTGAGACGATGCGCACCACCGAGCGAATGATATCGATGTCCTGCGCCATGACCTGTTGCGCGCCGGGGCGCTGCACCTTAACGGCCACGTCCTCGCCCGTCACCAGGCGGGCACGGTGAACTTGCGCAAGAGAAGCGCTACCAAGCGGGTTGGGGTCGATCGCGTCGAACATCTGCCCCAAGCGCTGGCCGTACTCCTCTTCCAGACAGCGGAGCACTACCTCATACGGCACCGGCTCTACGTCGGAGCGCAGGCGACGCAGCTCGTCGCAAAACCGTTGCGGCAAAATCTCGGAGCGGTTAGCCAGAATCTGCCCCATCTTGACGAACATGGGGCCGAGCTCTTCGAGCAAGCGGCGTAGGCGCACCGGCGTGAGGTTGTCCCACACGCGGTACTTTTTGATCAGGCGAACAATCTGCCCGATACGTTCGCGGCGGCCCGCCGGCGTGAGCTGGTATTCCTCGTCCGGCGCCATCGCGTCGGGCTCCTCGGGGACCATATCGACAGCGCGCGGCTTCTTGCGAGCGCCCGAGACGGTGGCATCGACCTCGTCGACAACCGCCGCCTCGTCACCCAAGGGATCTAGATTGTTGTAATCGGTGGTGGAATCTGCCATCTGCGCTGCTACTCGGCCTCTTCGGCGTCCTCTGCGTCGTCGGGCTCAACAGACTCGACGGGCACCGAGGTCACGTTGTCCTCGACCGAATCGACGATGTCGCGCACATGGGCCAGGAAGGCCGTGCGCTCGGGGGCGGTCATAACGCGAACGCGGGCCAGGATGAGCTCGTCGAGCACGCGCTGTGCCGCAGTCTCGCCCTGCATGCCCAGGCGCTCGGTCAGGTCGGAGATGGTACCACCCGCCTGCTCGAACATGTCGGACACGCTGCGGGCGATATCGGGGGTGCCGGCATCCTTGCGGACCTGCTCACCCTTGGTACCGAGGTCGTCGAGGACCTTCTTGCCGCCCTCGACGGCAACGGCAGCGGCGCCGAAGCCCACGTTGATGGCGCCGTTAACAAGCTGATCGAATTTCATAACCATGGTTGGCTCCAATCATGACAACTGCATTGGCCTTCTTGTACCCAAGATGGGGCGAACGACACAAATCGTTTTATCGCCAGAATAGGAGTCGAGCGGGACAAAGCCTTTGACGGTGTTTGCCCCGCTCGTTCAGCGCAAGACGGTTTTTACCTGATGTTGTCGTTCATCGCGAAGGAATTCTTCATGGCACAGCTCGTGGTGTAGAGCACCTTACCCAACAGGGCATCGGTCTCCACGCGCACGAGCTCGGCAAAGGCCTCGTTGGCGCGGGCGAGCTCGGCAGGCACCTCGGCCTCGGGCAGCGCGGCTACGACAGCGTCAACGTCGTGAATCTGCTTGTGGCCCATGCCGCCGACCTTCTCCTGGTAATCCTCGACCGCGCGACCACACTCATGGAAGCGAACATCGGCCAAGGCACCGATCAGGCGATTTACCCAATAGAAATTCTCGGACGTCACGCGGGCCTGCGTGTCGGCATAGTACTCGGGCATGGTCTCGACATTGGCGTACAGCGGCACGAGCGCGTTAAACGAGTTAGAGCCAAACGCCATCCACTGCACGGCGCGATACGCCGGCTGTGCATAGGGGCGCAGCTGCAGCACGGCGAGCTGGCTGTTGCGGTTGATGCCGATGGGACGATAGGCGCCGCGCGTGGCGGGCGTGCCCTTGCTGCCGTAGCAGTCGTACTCCGTGCCCTGGTAGTGGCTCGAAAGCACGTACTTGATGTCCTCGATGGTTACCTTGCGCTCGGGCACGCGACTCCAGGGGATGTCGTCGCTCTCGGGCGTGTAGTCGGCGTCGGGACCGTCCCACACATCGCTGGGGTTGAGGCAGCGCTGCATATACCAGGCGCGTGGCGTGTTGTAGACATGGTCGCTGTCGCTGTGCGAGCCAAAGGCCTCGCGCGGGTTAAAGACCGCGGCGGGACCGTCGCCCTTAACACCCAGCGTCAGGTCCAGATGCCACTCGGCCATCCAGGAGCGCAGGTCGGCGGAGCACATGTGGTCGACTTGGGCGCCCTCGGCGTCGTCCAGGTCAAAGCTGTCGATACCCAGCTGGTTGGGCATGGTCACATAGGCGTCGTCGGGCACGCGCTTGGCGATCCAGTGGTGGCCGCCGATGGTCTCGAGCCACCAGATCTCGTCCACGTCACTCAAGGCGATGCCGTTGTTCTCATAGGTGCCGTAGCGCTCGAGCAGGTCGCCCAGGATACGAACACCGTCGCGAGCGGACTTGGCGTACGGCAGGACCAGGGTCACCATGTCCTCCTCGCCCAGACCGCCGGGCTGCGCCGGCACATAGCCGTCCTCACCCTCGTTGCCCTTGGCGGGCACGTAGTCCACGAGCGGATCGGCGCCTCGGACGCGCTCGTTGGTGGTAAGCGTCTCGGTTGCGGACATGCCAACGTTGAGCTCGTTGAAGCCGGCCTCGGCCCAAATGCCATGACCCGGGACAACGTCGGGGACGCTTGTGTAACGCATGGGGTTATCGGGCAGCTCAACGGTCAGGTGGCTCAGGACACTCGTGTAGACACGCGGCCGCTCGTCGGGATGCACCACGCGCATGCGCTTGGGCTCAAACACCCCGTTGGACGAATCCTCGTTGCGGGCAACCAGCGTCGACCCGTCGTAGCTCGCGTTCTTACCGACCAGAATCGTTGTGCACGGCATGCGCATCCTCCTTGAGCGAAGAAATTAAATGGCAACAGTGTATCGCTTCGGCGCAAAAAGGGCGAAACCACGACCCCTCGAGACCCCTCGGGACCCCTGTGTGCAAAAAATGCCAAATATGAGTACTGTCACCAATTTAGTAGCAGCAAATTTCCTTGTAATAGGTGCCGAAAATCCCCATTTGTCCAAAAGCAAGACAACGTTATTCCCCATAGGTTCAATAAAATGGGCTCCCTAACGAGAATGAATATCGCTAGGAAGCCTAAAAGACATAAAACATATGTGACTATCTTGGCAACAGTACTCATATTTGACGTTTTTTGAACACGTGGTATATCGCTAACCCCTCAAACAGCCCAAAATGCCTATTTCGATGCGCGCTCCGCCGCCTCGATCACGTGTTTGGCGAGAATCGCGGTAGTCATAGCCCCCACGCCGCCCGGCACGGGTGTGATGGCGCCAACGATCGGTTCCGTAGCATCAAAATCCACGTCGCCGACCAGCTTGCAAGCGGCCTCGTCCCAGTTAATGCCCACATCGATAATCGTCTGGCCCTCGCAGACCGCATCCGCGCCAATCGTGCGCGCGCGTCCAACGGCCGCAACCACAATGTCGGCAGAACGGCACTCTGCAGCCAAGTCGCGCGTATGCGTATGACACGTCGTCACCGTGGCATTGCGAGCCGTAAGCATGGCGGCAACGGGACGACCAATAACCAGCGACCGACCGACGACCGCGACCTTGGCCCCATCCAGCTCAACGCCGTAATGGTCCAGCAACGCCAGCACGGCCTCGGCGGTGCAAGAAGCAAAGCCCTCGCCTCGCCCCGAAAGCGTGGTAAGCAGCGAGGCCGGCGTCATGGAGTCAACATCCTTGGCGGGATCGAGTGCCGCGGCAACTGCATCCTCGTCAAGCCCGACGGGCAGCGGACGAAACATCAGGCAGCCATGAACAGCGGGATCGGCATTGATGTCCTTAATAACCGCCAGCAGCTCATCCTGCGAAACATCGGCAGAAAGCAAAACGCAGCGAGCCTCAATCCCCACTTTTTCACAGCGCTTGAGGGCACCGCGCTCGTAGGATAGATCGTCCTCGCGCTCGCCCACGCGAACGATGGCCAGCGTCGGCACGATGCCCCGTTCGCGCAGGGCGACGCAGCGAGCAGCGAGCTCCTCAGTCAACGAGCGGGCGACGGGAGCGCCCTTGAGCAGTACTGCCATGGTTATCCCCTCCTCCTGGCGGCGTCAGCGGCGCGGCGCGCCAGCGCATCGGCGCGCGGCAGCCACGTATCCAGCAGTTCATCGCACGCCGCCTCGAGCTCCTCAGCGCGCGCCCGGTCTTTCATAGACGTGGTGTTGGCAAAGAGCGTCAGGCTCGCTCCCTGCATAGCGGCGCGACAGAACACGGCGCCACAGGCCACGTCGGACAGCAGCTGGCGCGACCCCTTGTCTGCCATGTCCTCGAGCAGCGCCAGCGCGCGCCCGCAGGCATCCATGATCCGATACGGCGGCATGGCGGCCACGTGCAACGCGTCCTGAATCGCAGCCGGTCGAGCCGGGTCATCGCGCGGAATACCGTATGCCGCAGACACCTGGCCGTACGCACGAACATCCTCGGCGACCAGACCCACAAGTTCCTGCGCCAGCTCATCCGCCTGGGCAAATGCACGCGTCAAATCGTCTGCGCGATCGGCAAGCGCAGGATTGGTTGCCCCGTAGCGCGCGACCATCCCGCAAAGCGAGGCGCCCAGTGCTCCCACAAACGCGCTGGCGCTGCCGCCGCCGGGAACCGGCTCGCGCGCGGCAAGCGCCTCGGCAAAACCGCGACAAGTCTTATCCATCATCTCTTCGCTCATAGTGCATGCACCTTCAATGCTTGCCAAGCTAATCGGACGGCAAGCGCCATCCAATCACGCCGTTCATTTCGTGGTGCCTAGTCTAGCCGATAAGCACGTGTTAAACAGCAGGCGTCGGCATCGCCGTTTTTTATGGCAGGCAATAGGAACAGCACTCCGATGCCCCAAGAAAAGCAGTCGTGTGCAATAGCACCTTGATACATTCACACCGTTCAGCAAACAGAACGCAACGCAAAAATCTGGCTTTTGTTGCGCGAATCGCTGCAAC
Source organism: uncultured Collinsella sp. (assembly GCA_958452935.1). Taxonomy (GTDB): domain Bacteria; phylum Actinomycetota; class Coriobacteriia; order Coriobacteriales; family Coriobacteriaceae; genus Collinsella. The sequence continues at coordinate 30,431 of CAUDVX010000012.1, forward strand.
AAAACAACAGCGGAGTGACGCGCACGTGCGAAATGTCAGCATTGCCGATTCACTTTATAACGGAGGGTTTATAAAAATGCCATAAGTACTACAATATAAAAGCTGATTAAAATGCCACTGGAATCAAAAGAGTCTCAGCATGAAGTCGTTTTTGAAAACGGCCTCTCGTGTGGTCGCAGCGCTATTTGCCGTTGCGCTCGTCACGATGAGCGTCGCATCGCCCGCTTTTGCAGACGGTGCCACCGGATCGATCACAAACGCCAACAGCGGTGCGTCGTATGACGACTTGACTGCCGCTATTAAAGCAGCAAATGACGGCGACACCATTAATCTTGGCCCGGGCAATTACACTACCTATGTAAAGGACCATGGCCGTCTCGCTGTTGGTAAGAGCCTCACTTTTGTCGGTTCCGGCGCAAATTCCACGACTTGGGGCATTGGCGCTAAGCTCGCCGATCCCAATAACTTTGGAACGGAATACAACGGCGATTATTCGTTTGACGGGTCCAAAACCATTACGTTCAGGAATATGACGCTGCTCTCCGATAAGGCGGACTACCTTGGTTTCATCCGCATCGACAACACCGTTGTCGATAACTGCATCGTTACAGGTAAGACGTTCTACTGGGGCTATAAGACCGCCGTGTTCAATAACACGACGTTTAATCCTCCGAGTTTCGACTACGCACTCTGGACGTACAGCTCGCCGACCATGACGTTCGATAACTGCACCTTTAATGCCAGTGGCAAAGTCATCAATGTCTATACCGATTACAGCGCGGGCAAGCATAACATCACCGTCAACATGAATAATTGCAAATTTAACTCAATGAGTTTTGGCAAGCAGGCGTTGAATATCAACGACTCGAATATGGGTGATTATAAGTACATTCTCAACATTACTGGCAATAATACCGTCACGGCTGCGCGCGACAACACTACCTGCTCGCAGCTCTTTGGCTTTGGTGGCAAGGCAAAGGATAACAACAAGGGCAAAACTGACGTCAACATCAACGGCGAACTCGTGTGGACCGCTGGCAAGATGGTCACCCACAGTTACACCGACGGCGAGCACGACAACGCCTTCAATGTCACCTACACCGAGTGGGCCTCTGACAATGCCGGTACTTGGACTCGCACGGGAACCCCTAAGTGCAAGTACTGCGGCTTCACCAAGCCTGAGTTCGAGGAAAAGGCCTACGATCTCTCCTACGACCTGAACGGTTCCAAGGATAAGCAGACTGCCGAATTCGCAGCCGTTAAGTGCGTCACCGAAGCCAAGGTTACGGCCGATAAGCCGGTGCGCAAAGGCTACTCCTTCGTGGGTTGGAACACCGCAAAGGACGGCTCCGGCACATGCTATGCCGCGGGCGATAAGGTTGAGCTTACTGCTCCCGTGACGCTGTTTGCCCAGTGGAAGAAGGACGAGCCCGCGCCCAAGCCTTCTGACAACAAGCCCGCCAAAAAGACCAAGACCAACAAGCAGGCCCTTCCCAAGACAGGTGACGCCTCCGCCAACATCGTCGCTGCTATGGGCATCATGGCAATCGCCTGCTTTGCCGCCAGTGCTGTTGCGTCTAAGGTTCGCAAGTAATTTCAACTTTGAAACACGCCGCAGCAACTTGTTGCAACGCAAAGGGGTCCGCACCGCAAAAGGTGCGGACCCCTTTTTGCACAAAAAGCTGTGGCGAAGCACCCACAATGACTAACCGGATGCGTCCGTCGTCAAGATTCGCAGCCCCCGGCTACGCTCCGCCCCACCGCACCAAACATGGGACACATGGCCCACCTTTCGAGACTCCCGGGCAGCACAAGCTGGGCATATCTATAAGTAAGGAACCAGTTGGGGCACGGCCGCGCAACGGCCACAAGCGATGAACGGAGGCATAAGCCGCACAGTACACAGAGACATCCGCCGCCAGCGCAATCAGTACCCCAACAGCATGCGGCGCCGTGATGTCATCGGCAGACAAGGAGGACGCTACCATGAAGAAAAAGACCCTATCGATCCTTTCCCTTTGCATCGCCCTCTTTGCCGCGCTCGCCCTCGTGGGCTGCGGCGGGAACGCATCGGGCGGAGGCAGCAGCGCCGCCAAGGGCGAGAGCAAGGAAAAGGCCCCCGTCGCCAAGAAGACTGACTTCATTTGGTTTAAGGTCGAGATGCCCGAGGGCGTTGGCGTAAGCGACTCGGCAGGCAAGAACGCCGACAGGGTCCAGCTCACCTTCCCCGAGAACGAGAACACCACTGTCGACCGTTTCATCCCCGTTTGGCAAGAGAAGATGACGGCCGAAGAGTCCTTTGCAGAGCAGGCCGAAAGGCACACTGGAACGTTCCAGTGGGAGGATGGCGACCCCGTCGAGTACAACGGCAGAACATGGCTCACCGGAACGTGCAAGGACAACGGCGGCACTTATACCTACCTCTTTACCGACGTCGACACAGGAAGCGTCTATATCATGATTAGGAACGTCGACCTTCACGAGAAAGAAACCGAGACGCTCCTCAACTCCATCGAGTTCCCCGACGACATCAAGGCGGCCGTCACCGAGGCCCGCGGCGTCGAGATTTCGAGCATCGAGATCAAGTAGCAAGGGTTCGCGCACGCCCGCACGAACGCCCCATTAAATGAGCGGGCACCCAACCCCGGGGAGGGCCGACGGCATCGGCCCTCCCCTCTTTTGCGCCCGGACATATTGCCACTTAACGGCGCAAATCCGGCCCTCAGAATGGGACACATGGCCCACCCGAACGAGCCGCTCGCGCGTACAGTAAAGACAGGTAATCCATGGGCGGTTACAGATCGAGGAGGACACGACCATGAAAAAGAAGGCCTTTGCGATTCTCACCCTCTGCTTGAGTCTCTTTGCTGCGGTTGCCCTGGTGGGTTGCGGCGGAAGCGGCGGCGCTACCGGCAGTGGCGGTGGCGGCGGAGCAGAAAAGCCAGCCGTGGATATGAGGACCGACTTCATTTGGTTTAAGGTCGAGGTTCCCGAGGGCGTCGAGATCACCGACGTCGCAGGCGATACCGCCGACAGGGCCCAGTTTAAGTTCACCGAGAGCGAGCACGCCAGCGATCGCTTCATCCCCGTCTTCGATCCTGACAAGAACGCCGACGAGCTGTTCGACTACGAGGCAAAGTGGAATGCCAGCTTTGAGTGGACCGAGAACGACCCCGTCAAGTACAACGGCAAGACTTGGCGCAACGCTTCCTATACACACTCGGGCGGCGTGACGACTGAGTACTTCACCGAAGCAGGCGGCGGCAGCGTCTACGTGCGCATCGACAACGTCGAGGAGCACAAGGATGCCGTCGAAACCATGATGAAGTCTCTGGAATTTGCCGACGACATCGCCAAGGCCAAGACCGAGGCCATGGATGTTAAGCTCGACGATATCGAGATCAAGCGCTAAAGCTCCAACGGCATGCAGCAGCGCCGTTTTAGCTCAGCCGGGATGCAAGGTGCGACTCCTTGCATCCCGGTTTTTTGTGCACTGGTCACATCACCATATTGAGCACGTTGACGAATTCCTGGGCCTTCGCACGGCTGCTGAGGCTGAAGGTGCAGGCTGCCAGCAGCCGGTTACTGTGCCTCTGCTGTCTCTAGCATTTCATTCTAGTAGCCACGAGACCCTTTCGCGAAGACCTCCGACGATGTCGCAGTTCTGTCCCCGCCAGGCTTTATGCTAATCGCCAGTAGCCAGCCATTAGCTATTGAGCAGCATTCCTCAAGAGGAAAGTGGGAGATACGGATGGGCACACCAAAGCCGACATTGCGCGACTGCATCTACGGACTTGCCGTTGGCGACGCGCTGGGCGTTCCATACGAGTTTATGCCTCGTGGCACGTTCGAATGCACCGACATGATCGGCTATGGCACGCATGGGCAGCCCGCGGGCACCTGGAGCGACGACACGTCCATGACGCTTGCCGCTTGTGACTCGATTAGGGAGCTCGGGCATATCGACACCGCGGACATGCGCGAAAAGTTCGTAAGCTGGATTGCCCGTGGCGAGTATACGATCGACGGCGTTTTCGATTACGGCGGCACGACCGCCCGCGCCCTGCACACCGGCAAAGGAGGCTCCGGCGAGCGCGACAACGGCAACGGATCGCTCATGCGCATCGCGCCCCTGGCGTTCACCGATGCGACAGACAACGAGATCTGCGAGGTCTCCGCGATAACGCACGCTCACAGAACGTCGACCGAGTCATGTGTCACGTTCATCGGGCTGTTGAGGTCCGCGATGGACGGCGCGCTCCCCGAATGGACACTCTGTCTGAAAGAGGTACCCGAGCACGAAATCAGATCCGGCGGCTTCGTGCGCGACACGCTTAAGGCAGCCACCTGGTGCTTCGTCAACACCAGCAGCTACGAAGACTGCGTGCTTACCGCCGTCAACCTGGGCGACGACACCGACACCACCGCAGCCGTCGCCGGCGCTCTCGCGGGCACGGCATACGGTATCGACACCATTCCACGGGAGTGGATCGATACCCTGCGTGGCAGGGAACTGATTGAGCAGTGTCTGTTTTAGGGTGCAGCACAAAACACGCGAGCCCACACATGAAGAATTAGGCGATAGAAAATGCCCCCAATACCAGCCATCTCCTTGACTTGCATCCTGCATCCTTCGGCCTTGCAGGGGCATTCATCTCAGACTCAACGGCAAGTGTCGCACCGAGACGAGCATTAACTGCGCATCGCAGAATGGGTACTGATAAATGGCTACGCTAATTATTCAAGGAAGAAAATATGACGTCACCCAGGAGCAAGCCGATGAGTACAACGCGCTGTTCGACGAGATGTGCAAAAGGCTCGACGCCCTTCCGACTCCGAAACCGGGAACGCTCAACTTCAAATTGAGCCTCGATTTCAAGAGCATCACGGACGAGTACATGCCGAGGCTTCGCGAGATAATCGAGGACGCAAATCAGCTATGAGTCGCGGCAACAAAATCCTCTGACTAGAGGACGCCGCTTCGACGAAGCTCTTTCCGCACTCCATTGCCGCAATACGATCATTTCCCAACAGCAAAGCTTGATTACCGAACGGTCATCATCCTTAAAAAGGCCTCGATAAAAAGGAAACAGGATGATGCGTCGCCGCTGTCGCTGCCGTGCACGAACACAAAAGGAGCCATGGCATCATATGGGAAAAGCTATAGATTATGACTCCTTTGGAGTCGATGACCGACCGGATAGGCTCTCTAACGTTCCGGATGAGGCTCTCAAGGCCCTGCTCGAGGAAGAGCGAGAAAACCTGCCGAAAACATGGGAAGAGGCATGGAAGCGCAGTATCGACTGGGAACTCGAGCACGGCGTCAGGACCGTCAATGGCTAAGAACATTGTCGCCGCTCCAAAACGATGATATGCCGAACCAGTTGTGAAGGAGCCAACATGTACATCTACCTCAGCAAGGAGGACAGCGCGAAGCTGGACCGCCTCATGCGTGAGTACGAGCGGACCTTCCATGAGAGGTGCCACGCTTACTGCATGCGCGATCCTATCGCCGAGATACAGAAGTGCTTGAAAACCGGCAAGCCGTCCAAGATCAAGCCTGAACCCGGAGCGGTCTACTAGAGCACCTAAAGCCCCGCCGGGGCGGGGCCTTTTTCCATGCCGCGTGACCCTGACGCAACACTAGACGATGGAACTATCAGGAACCTTCACGTCGTGCATGCCGACGGGACAATCGAGACCCTAAGAAAAAAGGACGCGGGCCTCGGTTCTTAACCAGGGTGCGCGTCCTTAACGAGCATTCTACCACACCGGGGCGTGGAGTGCGGCATTACGATCCCAAGGGCATGCGCAACCGCATGAGCGAGATGGAGAATCAGACCGATCTGTCGTTCAACAGCCTTGACGACGGCAGGGTGCTTCGCGACTTCATGGCCCTCCACGACCCAGACTGGTTCATGTGCGGCAAGAAGGTGGAGTCCGACTACTCAGATGAGGCAACAAAGGCGAAAAAGCTTGAAGACGATGACCATCCGATAGAGTTCAGGGTGGCAGAACGCCTAAGCGCGTGCGGAATCCGTGCTGTGTTCGTCGATGATGAAGTTGTCGAGTTCGATGCTGCGAAAGGACTCGATCAGGTAATCGATCTGCCAGACTTGGATACCGGGCTGGAGATAAAGAACGTTTTCTCCGCTAAGAGCAAGAACACTATTAGCGGATATATCGGAAAAGCAAAGAAAAAACGCGGGTTCCAGCAGATCGTCATTGATGCCAGCGAAAACCGCAATCTATCAGATGAGAGAGCAAGGCAGATGATCGCCAACAGCCTCCGTCGGCATTCCTTGACGAGCGCTCTGATGGTCAATCACGACAAAAAGGTCGAAATGGTATTTCGTTTCTAGACTTGAAGAGGGTCTCATACCGCTACGGCGGTACAAGGCCCCCTTCAATAAGAATCATAACATTCATCGGGGCGTGGCGGAATTGGCAGACGCGCGTGTCTCAGGAGCACGTGGGCATCGCTCGTGTGGGTTCGAGTCCCACCGCCCCGACCAGCAACAGATCGGCCCCGCTAGGGCCTTTTTCATAGAGAACGGAGGCATTCATGGCAGCAAACAACGCATCGCGCGGTGGGGTCGGGTTCTTCACCCTGCTCGGCCTGCTCTTCATCGGCCTCAAGCTCACGGGCTTCGTCGACTGGGCGTGGTGGGTCGTGCTCGCCCCCATCTGGGGCCAGCTCGCCCTCATCGCCCAGCTGTTCGTCGCGCTCGTCATCGCCGAGCTCGTGAAGGACGATTAACCAGACATGCCCCGTGGGAGGGTGGCGTCGACGCGCCCGAAACCGTCATGCCGCGCAGACACGTAATGCGGGCGATATGTCGAATCAAGCCCCGTACGGGGCTTTTACATGCACGCCCGCGGTGGGCGGTAACCGCCGCGCCCCACCGTGTTTGCCGGGTCAAGCAAGCTCGTACACGCTCGAGTGGACGAGAACCTTCCGAAAGGAACCAGACATGGCAGACGAAGCGACGGAGGGATCATCCCCGCGTGTGCGGGGAACAGCAAGATGAAGGCCGGGCCTAAGATCTCGAAATACGGGTATAAAGATAGAGTAAAAATGTCCCCATTGCCGCTGCAGGGGAAGATGACTATCAGCATCTAATCATGAGAGAACTCGATGATCTCAAGGCGATACGTTATAGACGGAAAGACTTATGAGCTTCCCGAGTCAAGGCTCGGGGAATACGAGCGTCTCGACGACGAGTTTCACGCGGCGCTTTTGAGCGTAGAGTATCCCCCTTTGCCTAAAAACTGCTTGAGCAGCAAGTACGACGAGCCGATGCGGAAGGTCGTGCGAGAGTACCGAGAGAAATTTCACGACCTGCTCGTCGAGGTCAAAGAGTAACCGCCCAACATCAGCACCGTCAGCCCCGCCACGAGCGGGGCTTTTTCATGCCGTTACCACGCCGCGAACATGCTTCCCGAGCGGGGGAATCGCCCCCGAACGCACAGGGAGGGAGCCTCAATGGCAGAAGAGAACGCGCAGAGCGCCGCGGGCGAGGGCAGCAAACCCCAGGACTCGTTTGATTACCAGTTAGATCGACACTGCTCCAAAACGGGTTTGGCGATTAGCAGTCACCGTTCAAAGTTTGATTACCAGTTAGATCGACACTGCTCCAAAACACTTGTAATAGTCGGTATCGGGGTCAAGCGTTTGATTACCAGTTAGATCGACACTGCTCCAAAACGACGCCGCCTGCGAATATTACCGCGCGAAGGTTTGATTACCAGTTAGATCGACACTGCTCCAAAACCGGCTCGATGGTTGCCCCACACTGTAGGCAGTTTGATAACCAGTTAGATCGACACTGCTCCAAAACTGTTCCCCTTCCATCTTCAAGCGCTCAATGGTTTGATTACCAGTTAGATCGACACTGCTCCAAAACTTGCAGCTTCCTTGGTGCCGTCCTCGAACTGTTTGATTACCAGTTAGATCGACACTGCTCCAAAACTTGACAAGAGAAGAAAGAGCTTAGATCAGAGTTTGATTACCAGTTAGATCGACACTGCTCCAAAACCCATGCGCAAGTACGTGCCGGTGCTGAAGAGTTTGATTACCAGTTAGATCGACACTGCTCCAAAACTGTTGACGTAATCCTGCGCCCGCCTTCTCAGTTTGATTACCAGTTAGATCGACACTGCTCCAAAACTGGTTCTCTCCGTTTCGTTTGTGAGGTTAAGTTTGATTACCAGTTAGATCGACACTGCTCCAAAACGAGGAAGTACGCAGAGAGCGCGCCTAGTTGTTTGATTACCAGTTAGATCGACACTGCTCCAAAACCCTGGGAGATGGCGCCTGCCACCGACAAGCGTTTGATTACCAGTTAGATCGACACTGCTCCAAAACGGAAAAGTGCATAAGCTGGGGCCGTTTGTGGTTTGATTACCAGTTAGATCGACACTGCTCCAAAACTGACCGTGCGCTCCACGAACTTACCAGCAAGTTTGATTACCAGTTAGATCGACACTGCTCCAAAACTCTGGTTCCTGCTCACGGATGCAAACGCTGGTTTGATTACCAGTTAGATCGACACTGCTCCAAAACCTATGAAATTCGACCCATGGACATTCGTCGGTTTGATTACCAGTTAGATCGACACTGCTCCAAAACAAAGTCGACGGCCACGAGCGTGACGTGATCGTTTGATTACCAGTTAGATCGACACTGCTCCAAAACCCCCGTTTCAGGACTGCTGCACAGTATCGCGTTTGATTACCAGTTAGATCGACACTGCTCCAAAACGCAGCAGGCTGCGCAGCGGCCTCGCGGCCAGTTTGATTACCAGTTAGATCGACACTGCTCCAAAACTTCGTAGCAGCCATCATGCTCGAAATATTGTTTGATTACCAGTTAGATCGACACTGCTCCAAAACATATCGACTATGCCATTGCTAAAGTTGACCGTTTGATTACCAGTTAGATCGACACTGCTCCAAAACCGAATGCGCTGAACGTAGCGAGGGTACGGAGTTTGATTACCAGTTAGATCGACACTGCTCCAAAACAAAGAGAAGTTCGAGAAGGAGCACGCCGAGTTTGATTACCAGTTAGATCGACACTGCTCCAAAACGGTTAGCGGCATTAGCGCGGGCGAATCGCTGTTTGATTACCAGTTAGATCGACACTGCTCCAAAACGCTAAGTGCAATTGTTGATAGCGTTGGGGGTTTGATTACCAGTTAGATCGACACTGCTCCAAAACCGAATACCTCAATCAATGCCGCGCGTCTGTGTTTGATTACCAGTTAGATCGACACTGCTCCAAAACAGACAATCCAGACGGTCGTGAAGATTGACAGTTTGATTACCAGTTAGATCGACACTGCTCCAAAACCCAAAATGTCTACACATATCGCCAAACTGGGTTTGATTACCAGTTAGATCGACACTGCTCCAAAACTGGACTGGATGCACGCAAACAGCAGTAAATGTTTGATTACCAGTTAGATCGACACTGCTCCAAAACAGATGAACACGAGCATGTTGCGCATCAGGGTTTGATTACCAGTTAGATCGACACTGCTCCAAAACACCGGGGCGACGTCGAGTCCACCTTTCACTGTTTGATTACCAGTTAGATCGACACTGCTCCAAAACTTTTGCACTGATACCCCGTACCGTTTTATGTTTGATTACCAGTTAGATCGACACTGCTCCAAAACAGCGTGCATATCGTTGAGGTGGTACAGTTTGTTTGATTACCAGTTAGATCGACACTGCTCCAAAACGATAGCTGGTTGTGGGTTTAGATAGCGTAGGTTTGATTACCAGTTAGATCGACACTGCTCCAAAACTGCAGCGGCTGCTCGCCCTCATGGGTATCGGTTTGATTACCAGTTAGATCGACACTGCTCCAAAACCGGCGGCGCAAGGCAAAGTGCGCGATTTCTGTTTGATTACCAGTTAGATCGACACTGCTCCAAAACTCAATCGTCTGAAGATCAACCATGTCGCGCGTTTGATTACCAGTTAGATCGACACTGCTCCAAAACCCTGCCTTGTAGCGTCCGTCGATAACGTCGGTTTGATTACCAGTTAGATCGACACTGCTCCAAAACCAAAACCGCTACTGGGAGCGCGTGGGCAAGTTTGATTACCAGTTAGATCGACACTGCTCCAAAACCGTACTACTCCATTGTATCGCGTCTTTGGGTTTGATTACCAGTTAGATCGACACTGCTCCAAAACCATTGGAGCAAATTCCCCA
>CAUDVX010000013.1 GCA_958452935.1 uncultured Collinsella sp.
GTACTTTGGCATGCTGCTGGGCAAGCCGATCGGCATCTTTGGCATGACGTTCGCCTTGGTCAAGCTCAAGGCCTGCGAGCTACCGCGCAACGTCAACTGGCACATGATTGCCGGCGTGGGTATTCTGGGCGGCATCGGCTTTACCATGTCGATTCTCATCAGCGGTCTCGCCTTCCCGACGGCCCAGTTTGAGGTTCTTGCTGCCAAGGCCGCCATCCTTGCCGGTTCGGTCACCGCCGCCGTGCTCGGCATGATCTACATGAGCGTGGTCTGCAAACACCCCGTGCCCAAGGACGAGTAAAAGCACATACAAGTTTGAAAACGCCGCCTGTGAACACCATCACAGGCGGCGTTTTAGTCATTGGGGACGTTCATAAATGACTAGGTTTATTCTACGGTGCCGTAGACGGCGCCCCAGCCGTGGGCGGCCAAGGCTGAGTTGAGTTGGTCGCAAAGTGACTGGCGGTCGTAGTAGCCGGGCGGCAGCAAGTTGACGATTTCCATGAGATCGGGCGCCAGGTCCAAGATTTCGGCCTGTACGATCAGATCCAGGCGGTCGATGGCGTGGCGGTCGTAAAACAGTCCGTCGACCAGGCGCTGCAGGTCGCCGAATTCTTCGGCCTGGAACGATCCATACTCCATAGTGCCTCCTTGGGCGCCCCGCGCCGGCATGCGCGGCGATTCGTAATTTATTGCGATGGACTTAATCTATCACGGCTTCATACCGTTGCGGCAGTGGCGGTCTATACTTAGACGAACTGCAACGTACCGCTTCGCGAAAGGTCGCACCCCATGCAGACGATCTACCAGAAGATGGAAACCACCGAACTCGATGCCGCCATCGAGGCGCTCAAAGCCGAGGTTGCCGAGGTCAAGGCCAAGGGTCTGGCGCTCGACATGGCCCGCGGCAAGCCGTCGCCCTCCCAGGTGGATATCTCGCGCCCCATGCTCGATATCCTCAATGCCGACGCCGATTTGCACGACGGCAACGTCGACTGCTCCAATTACGGCTGTTTTGAGGGTATTCCTTCGGCACGCAAGTTGGCAGGGGAGTTCCTGGGCTGCCCCGCCGAGCAGACGCTCGTACTTGGTTCGTCGAGCCTTTTGATCGAGCATGACATCGCCGGCATGTTCTGGCGCTGCGGCTCGTGCGGCAGCGAACCTTGGGAGGCTTACGAGGCCGCTCATGACGGCAAGAAGGTCAAGTTCCTGTGCCCGGTGCCCGGCTACGATCGCCACTTTGGCATCACCGCCGACCTGGGCATCGAGAACGTCCCCGTCGCGATGACCGACAACGGCCCCGACATGGACGAGATCGAGCGCCTCGTTGCCGCCGACGACTCCATCAAGGGCATCTGGTGCGTGCCCAAGTATTCCAACCCCACGGGCATCACCTTTAGCGAGGAAACTGTGCGCCGCCTGGTCGAGATGCCCACGGCCGCGCCCGATTTCCGCATCTTCTGGGACAACGCCTACTGCGTGCACGACCTGTACGACGAGACCGACGAGCTCGCAAACATCTTTGACCTCGCTCGCGCGGCGGGCACCGAGGACCGCGTGGTGGCCTTTGCCTCGACGTCCAAGATCACCTTCCCGGGCGCCGGCATCGGCTTTATCGGTGCGAGCCCCGCGGTCATCGCCGAGTTCTCCAAGTGCCTGAAGGCCGGCCTCATCAGCGCCGACAAGCTCAACCAGCTGCGTCACGTGCGTTTCCTTCCCACCATCGAGGCGGTCAAGGAGCACATGAAAAAGCATGCCGAGTTCCTGCGTCCGCGCTTTGAGGCCGTCGAGCGCAAGCTCACCGAGGGCTTGGGCGATACGGGCTGCGCCACCTGGACGCACCCCCGCGGCGGCTACTTTGTAAGCTTCGATGGTCCCGAGGGCTCGGCCCAGAAGGTCGCCGCGCTTTGCGCCGACCTGGGCGTCAAGCTCACGCCTGCCGGTGCCACCTGGCCCTATGGCAAGGACCCGCGCGACACCAACATCCGCATCGCGCCGAGCTATCCCACGGTCGAGGACTTGGAGGCAGCGCTCGACGTACTGGTGCTGGCCGTTAAGCTTGTCGCTGCCGAGCTTGCTCGTGCCGAGCGCGCCTAACGCGCGGCTTCCCGTACTATCCGCACTTTCGATACGTAAAGGAGCGTATACATGGATCTGGGTATTTCCACCAACCCCACGCCAGAGCTCTACACCATTAAGGTAACCGGCGAGATCGATATCTCTAACGCCGATAGCCTGCGCAACGCCATCGACTTGGCGCTCGAGCAGCCCACCGAGGCCGTTGAGCTCGATTTTGCCCAGGTGAGCTATATCGACTCGACGGGCATTGGCGTGCTCGTGGGCGCCGCGCACCACGCGGTCGACCACGGCAAGCGCTTTAGCTGCACCAATGTGCAGCCCCCGGTGATGCGCGTGGTTCAGCTGTTGGGTGTCGACCAGGAGATTTCGATCACCGCTGCATAATCTTTGCCCCCAAAAGGGCGTGCCGTTTGGCATATGTTTGTGATGCGCTCGGATGTTTTGGCGTCCGGGCGCTATACTTGACCGAATGAATAGACGAGTTCCGGCCGAATGGCGCGGTGCGGGCTCGACTCACATCGAGCCTTGGAGGTATGTGTGTTTGGTATTGGAGAGGGTGAGCTCGCTATCATCGTGGTCTTCGGCTTTTTGCTGTTTGGCCCGGATAAGCTCCCGCAGATGGGCCGCACGATCGGCCGTGCCATCCGTCAGTTCCGCGAGACGCAGGAAAAGATGACGGCCGTTGTTCAGTCCGAGATTATCGATCCGGTGAGCGAGGCCGCGTCGGCTCCGGTCAAGCCCAAGAAGGCTGCCGTCGACGACGATTCCGATGCGGACGAGGATGCCGCCGAGACGGCAGCGCCCGCCAAGAAAGAGACCTTTGCCGAGCGCCGCGCCCGTCTTGCTGCCGAGAAGGCCGCGAGCGAGGGTGCCACCGAGGACGAAGGTGCTGCTGAGGAGGCCGAGGCCGAGCCTGCCGCTGCCACCGCTGCCGCCGCCGAGCTCGAGCCTGCTGCAGAGCCCGAGCCCGAGCCCGAGCCGGCAGAGCCCACGACGGCCGACCTCTATGCCCGTCGTCCCCGCAAGCGCAAGGCCGTCGTCGACCAGCTCGCTCGCGAGCTCGAGGCCGAGGACGGCGCCGCTGCCGCCGACGCCCCGAAGGGAGGCGATGAGTAATGCCTATCGGACCTGCGCGAATGCCGCTCTTCGATCACCTGGGAGAGCTCCGTCGCCGTCTGACCATCGTGGTCGTATCGGTGTTTGCCGCCGCCATCGTGCTGTATTTCGCCACGCCCGTGGTGCTCGACATCCTGGAAGACCCCATCCGCTCCTTTGTGCCGGAAGGTAAGTTCTACATCACCACCACGCTCGGCGGCTTTGGCCTGCGCTTCTCGCTGGCCATCAAGATGGCTGTGGTCATGTGTACGCCCATGATCATCTGGCAGATCTTGGCGTTTTTCCTGCCGGCGCTTCGCCCCAACGAGCGCAAGTGGGTCGTGCCCACGGTGCTCGCCTCGACGGTGCTGTTCTTCCTGGGCGCCATTTTCTGCTACTTCATCATCATTCCCGCGGGCTTTGAGTGGCTCATCGGCGAGACCTCTGCCGTCGCCACGGCGCTGCCCGACCTGGAGAACTACGTCAACATGGAGCTGCTCTTTATGATCGGCTTTGGTGTGGCGTTTGAGCTGCCGCTCATCATCTTCTACCTGTCCGTCTTCCATATCGTGTCCTACGCGGCCTTCCGCGGTGCCTGGCGTTACGTATACGTAGGCCTGCTTGTGGGGTCGGCTGTGATTACGCCCGACGGCTCACCCGTTACGCTGGGCCTCATGTACGGCGCCCTGCTCTCGCTCTACGAGATTTCGCTTGCCATCGCCCGAGTGGTCATTACCGCGCGCGAGGGCAAGGAGGGCTTGTTTGTGAGTCGTCTGGACCTGTTCTCGGACGATGAGGACGACGAGGAGTAAATCGGTATGCACGAGGTTGGCATTGTCAACGGCATACTCGATACAGTGATTCGCGCGGCGCGTGGGGCGGGGGCCTCGCGCGCCGTTTTGGTGACGCTGCGTATCGGGGATATGACCGAAGTTGTGCGCGAGGCGCTCGACTTTGCGTGGGAGACGTTTCGCGACGAGGATCCGTTCACGCAAGGCTGCGAGCTTGCCGTGGAGGAAGTCCATCCACAAAGCGAGTGTCTGGACTGCGGCGAGGTTTTCGAGCATGATCGCTTTCACTGTCGCTGCCCTCACTGCGGCGGCGCCAACGTGCGCCTGCTGCACGGCCGCGAGCTCGACATCGCAAGTATCGAAATCGAAACCCCCGACGATTAGCCCGCCAGCCATCTGGTGACGGGGTATAAAGGGGCAAAAGTAAGGAGCGCTGAGTATGGCTGAGAAAACGATTGATATCGCGTCGCCGATTCTGTCGCGCAACGAGCGCCTGGCAGATCAGCTGCGTCAGCGATTTAAAGAGACAAACACCTATGTGATTAATGTGCTGTCGAGCCCCGGCTCGGGCAAGACCACCACGATTCTGGGCACCAACGAACGCCTGCGCGACAAGGCCGGCCTGCACTGCGCCGTCATCGAGGGCGACATCGCCTCGGACGTCGACGCCATCACCATGAAGGAAGCCGGCATGCCCGCCATCCAGATTAACACGGGCGGCCTGTGCCACCTCGAGGGCAACATGATCATGGAGGCTGTTGACGCGTTCGACCAGGCCGTCGGTCTGGAGAACATCGACGTCATCTTTATCGAAAACGTGGGCAACCTGGTCTGTCCGGTCGACTTTGACCTGGGCGAGAACCTGTCCATCATGATCCTCTCGGTGCCCGAGGGCGACGACAAGCCCATCAAGTACCCGGGCATCTTCCAACACGCCGGCGCGCAGCTGCTCAACAAGGTCGACGTGGCTCCGGCTTTCGATTTTGACATGGATAGGTATACTAAGACACTCGATGACCTCAATCCGCAGGCGCCGCGGTTTGCCGTGAGCGCGCGCAAGGGCGAGGGCATGGATGCCTGGTGCGATTGGCTCATCGGGCAGATTGAGCAAGCAAGGGCGTAAGTCGGCCGCCATACGGGCGGGCGTAGCCGCAGAGATACGAGATAGGAGCCTCTTTTGAAGCTCATCATCGCCGAGAAAAACGACGCCGCGCGTCAGATCGCCGAGCGGCTGTCCACGGGTAAGCCCAAAAAGGACAAGGTGTACAACACCGTCATCTACCGTTTTGAGTGGAAGGGCGAGGAGTGCGTGACGATCGGTCTTGCCGGTCACATCCTTGCACCCGATTTTTGCGACAGCGTGCTGTTCGATAAAAAGCTGGGTTGGTATTCGGTCACCGAGGACGGTGAGATGTTGCCGGCCGACATGCCCGATGGCCTGGCTCGTCCGCCCTACGACACCAAGCGTAAGCCGTTCCTTGCCGACGGTATCTCCATCAAGGGCTGGAAGCTCGAGAGCCTGCCTTACCTCACCTGGGCACCCGTCATTAAGCTGCCGGCCGAGAAGGAGCTCATTCGTTCGCTCAAGAACCTCGCTAAAAAGTCCGACAGCGTCATTATCGCCACGGACTTCGACCGCGAGGGCGAGCTGATCGGCTCGGACGCTCTCAACAAGGTGCGCGAGGTTGCGCCGGACTTGCCGGTTGCCCGCGCCCAATACTCTTCGTTTACCAAGGCCGAGATCACGCACGCCTTCGATAATCTCGTCTCGCTCGACCAGAATCTGGCCGACGCCGGCGAGAGCCGCCAACACATCGACCTCATCTGGGGCGCGGTGCTCACGCGTTACCTGACGCTCGCCAAGTTTGGCGGCTTTGGTAACGTGCGCTCCGCCGGCCGCGTGCAGACGCCGACGCTCGCCCTGGTGGTCGAGCGCGAGCGCGAGCGCATGGCGTTTGTGCCCGAGGACTATTGGCAGATTCGCGGCATGGGTGCCGCGCAGGGCGCTGCCGAGGACGACCGCTTTAAGATCGCGCACAAGACGGCGCGTTTTACCGACAAGGATGCTGCCGAGACGGCGTACGGCCATGTCGACGGCGTTACGACGGCAACCGTCGCCGCGGTGACCAAACGCTCGCGCAAGCAGCAGCCGCCCACGCCGTTTGCGACCACCTCGCTGCAGGCTGCCGCCGCGGCCGAGGGCATCTCGCCTGCGCGTACGATGCGCATCGCCGAGTCCCTCTACATGGCCGGTCTCATCAGCTACCCGCGTGTCGACAATACCGTGTACCCTGCGACGCTCGATCTGGGCGCCGTGGTGAGCGACCTGGCAAAGATCAACCCGGCGCTGGCGCCCGTGTGCAAAAAGGTGCTTGCCGGTCCTATGAAGCCCACGCGCGGCAAGGTCGAGACCACCGACCACCCGCCTATCTATCCCACGGGCGAGGGCGACCCATCCACGCTCGACGGCGGCCAGCGCAAGCTCTACGACCTCATCGCCCGTCGCTTCCTGGCAACGCTTATGGGTCCCGCGACCATCGAGAACACCAAGCTCGAGCTCGACGTCAACGGCGAGCCGTTCGTGGCCTCGGGCGACGTGCTCGTGACCCCTGGCTTCCGCGAGGCCTATCCGTACGGCCTTAAGCGCGACGAGCAGATGCCGCCGCTGGAGCAGGGCGATACGGTCGACGTGTTCGACATTAAGCTCGAGGCCAAGCAGACCGAGCCGCCCGCGCGCTATAGCCAGGGCAAGCTCGTTCAGGAGATGGAAAAGCGCGGCCTGGGTACCAAGTCCACGCGCGCGAGCATCATCGAGCGTCTGTACGCCGTGCGCTATCTCAAAAATGATCCCGTTGAGCCGAGCCGGCTAGGCATCGCCATCATCGACGCGCTGACGCAGTTTGCCCCGCGCATCACGAGCCCCGATATGACCAGCGAGCTCGATGGCGATATGACCCGTGTGGAGCGCGGCGAGGATACCGAAGAGCATGTCGTGACGCACTCGCGCGCGCTGCTGGCTGGCGTGCTCGACGAGCTGCTCAAGCACACACAGGAGCTGGGCGACGCCATCAGCGACGCCGTCACGGCCGATGCGCGCGTGGGCGCCTGCCCCAAGTGCGGCAAGGACCTGGTTATGAAGACGAGCGCCAAGACCCGCGGCAGCTTTATCGGCTGCATGGGCTGGCCCGACTGCGACGTGACCTATCCGGTGCCGAGCGGCGTCAAGGTCAGCCCGCTCGAGGGCGAGGCGGCCGTATGCCCCGAGTGCGGCGCGCCGCGCATTAAGTGCCAGCCGTTCCGCCAGAAGGCCTTCGAGATTTGCGTGAACCCCATGTGCCCCACCAACTACGAGCCCGACCTTAAGGTGGGTGAGTGCAAGGTGTGCGCCGAGGCAGGACGCCATGGCGACCTGATCGCGCACAAGAGCGAAAAGAGCGGCAAGCGCTTTATCCGCTGCACCAACTACGATGACTGCGGCGTGAGCTATCCGCTGCCGGCGCGCGGCAAGCTCGAGGCGACGGGCGAGACCTGCCCCGAGTGCGGCGCCCCCATCGTGGTGGTCAACACCGCGCGCGGCCCGTGGCGCATCTGCGTCAACATGGACTGCCCGACCAAGGAGAAGAAGCCCGTCCGCGGTCGCAAGACCACAACCAAGGCGAGCACGGCGAAGAAGACTGCTGCCAAGAAGACGACGGCGAAAAAGACGACGTCCAAGAAGTCGACTACCAAAAAGACCGCTGCCGACAAGTAGCCGCACGGTCGAAACGTCACCCAAAACAAAAACGAGCGAGGACCTCAAGATCCTCGCTCGTTTTTTATCCGGCAGTTAGGGACGTTCCTTTTCTGCCGGCAGTTTAAGAACGTCCCTAACTGCCGTCTCGGGAACGACAAAGCGCTACTTCACTTCGACGGGTGCGGCGCCGGGGTAGCGGTCCTCAAAGTCCAGACGGTATTTGTTGTCGTTGGTGCCCGCTACGTTGTCGCGCGCCAGCGGCGCCACGATCTCGTCCTTGTGGTTGGCGGGGCTGGAGTACTCAAGGCTGATCTCCCAAGCATCGCAAATCACGTCGATGCGGTTCTCCAGATCGTCGTAGAGCGTGATGATGTCTTTCCACGAGCCGTAATTCTGCGAGTCGATGGGAACGTCCAGGTCCTCGACCTCGTCCTTCAGGTCGCCGATCTGATCCTCGAGCTCTTCGGCGGCATCGCTGGCCGACTGACGCGAGCTGCGGTCATCCTTAAGGTAATACGTGTTGAAAGTGGTAGCGCAGTCGCGAACTTGCTGATCAAGATCGGAGAGCCTGCTGTAGTAGGAGCTCAGCTGGTCGTAGACGTTCTGCTCGCTGATGGTGGCGGCATCGTGGGCGTCATCGTCATCATCATCGTCAAGCTTGTTGGGGTCGCCCTTGACGGAGACGTCATCGTCGTCGTGGTCGATTTTGACCTTTTCGATCGTCGTGCCCTTGGTATCATCGGTGCCCTTGTCAAAAGGCTTGATCATAAAGAACACGACGAGCGCGATAATCACGACGACTAGCGCGGCGATGATGCCGATGAGCAGGGCGTTGTTGTTTTTGGGCGAGGCGGGAGCACCGGCCTGCGGAGCGGCGGTCGGTATGGGCTGCTGCGGCGCGGAGCCGGCTGGCGTCGCCCATTGTTGCGTCGTGCCAACTTCGGGCTGGGGAGCGGGCGCGGGCTGATGAGCGGACTGCACGGTCACGTCCGCCTGCGCATCCTCTTGCGACTGAGAGGCCTGGCCATCATCGGTTACCGGCGTTCCGCAGCTGGTGCAAAAACGCTCGTCGTCATTCAGAAGCTTGCCGCAATGGGTACAAAACCGGGGCATGATGGTTCCTTCCACTCGATGTGTTGGCTAGATTATAAGGTGGTTCAGGTGCGGTTGGGCCGCGCCGACCCAACTGGTTATGTGAGGACAGTCGTGCCGCGCAAGTCCTGTCGCATGCGTCACAATGAATGCGGCATGCTGGGTGTTCGGCGCGGCTGTTTATCGACGGCTCGGTAGAATGCGATGGTGGGGAGTGAGTCTGTGTACTGCGGCGAGCAAGGTCGGGGTGGCGGCGATAACACGGAGGCGTTCCGGTTCCCGCCGGGGGATGCGCCCCTCGCTGCGCGCGATTGCTCGCGTCGAGTGTTTTGTGCCGGGATGTTGACCGGAGCGCTTGCCTCGGTGATGAGTTTCGGCGGCTGTGCCGCGCGCCGCAACGAGGCTGGGGGCTCCGTTGCCCCTGCCAAACGAAAAGCGAATCATCCGTCCGCTCAAAAGGCGGAAGCTGTTTCCCGGGCTTCTTGGATCGCTGCCATTCAGCAAGATATCGAAGCCCTTGCCGAGCCGTATAGTGGGTCTACTTCGGTCTATGCTGTGGCGCTTGATCCACAAACGTTCGCGTCGCTCGATGGTGAAGTCGCTGTGGCGCCGGACGCGCGACGTGTGGCGGCAAGCATCATCAAGCTTCCCATTCTCGCTTGTGCGCTCGAGACTGTGGCGGCGGGCGGGCTGTCCCTCGACGAGCAGGTAACGGTAGCGCAACAGGATATCGTGGGTGGCAGCGGCAACATTCAGTCGCGCGGCGCGGGTGTGTCGTACAGTATTGACGAGCTGCTGCACGCTATGATCGCCCAGAGCGATAACGTGGCAGCGAACCTTGTTATCGGCAGGCTTGGCATGGATACGGTCAACGAAACGTGTGCCGCATTGGGGCTGACCCAGACCGTGCTCGCTCGTTTGATGATGGATACCGAGGCCCAGGCACAAGGTCGCGAGAACTATACGAGCGCCCGTGATGCTGCGGCCGTGCTGCAGCGGCTGGCGGCGGGGACAATCGCGACGCCCGAGCTGTGCGAGCGAGCGCGTGGATATCTGCTGGCGCAGGAAGACGCGCGCGGTATTGTCGAGGGCGTTCCCGGCGGCGTTTTGGTCGCGCAAAAAACGGGCAGCCTGGCGAATGCTCAGCACGATGCCGCAATCGTCTACGCCGAGCGCCCTTACGTGCTGGCAATCCTTACCCAAGACCTCGAACGCGAGCAGGCCCTAGCCCTCGAGCGCGATATTTCCTTCGCCATCAACGCCCGCGCCCACTCCTAACTTGCGGTGAAATAGGGATTGTATTTGCTGTTAGAAGGCGTATTCAGTCCCTATTTCACCGCAACTTAGAAGGTCGGCAGTTGGGGACGTTCCTTTTCTGCCGGCACTTTGGGAACGTTCCTAACTGCCACCTAGCCCCTGCCCCTGGGGTATCATGGCTTGGTTGCTATAACTTGCATTTTCGCGCCTTGTAGGAAGGGACTGCGCCCATGGCTTTTG
Organism: uncultured Collinsella sp.; assembly: GCA_958452935.1. Classification (GTDB taxonomy): domain Bacteria; phylum Actinomycetota; class Coriobacteriia; order Coriobacteriales; family Coriobacteriaceae; genus Collinsella. Next base: position 10,288 of record CAUDVX010000013.1, read on the forward strand.
AGCCCGCTCAACATAGCTTTATCACGCTCGAGGGCGTCGATGGCGCCGGCAAGTCCACGCAGGCGCGCCTGCTGGCCCGCGCGCTCGACCTCGCTGGCTATCAGGTCGTAACTCTGCGCGAGCCGGGCGGCACCGCCATCAGCGAAAAGATTCGCGCCCTGCTGCTCGACCCCGCCAATACGGCGATGGGCGACACCTGCGAGCTGCTGCTCTACGAGGCCGCGCGTGCCCAGCTGGTGCACGAAGTCATCGCGCCTGCCCTCGCTGCCGGCAAGGTAGTCCTGTGCGACCGTTTCTACGATTCCACGACCTGCTATCAGGCGTTTGCCGATGGCCTCGACCGTCAGATGGTGCGCGATGCCAACAACCTGGCTGTCGCCGGTACGCATCCGGCGCTCACGCTCGTCTATCACATCACGCCCGAGCAGGCGGCGCTGCGTATGGCAGCCCGCGGTGCGGCCGATCGCATGGAGGCCAAGGGCATGGCCTTCCAGGAGCGTGTCTACCAGGGATTTTGTGCCATTGCTGCCGAGGAACCCGCCCGCGTAAAACTCATCGACGCCACTGCGTCGATTGCAGGCGTCTTTGCGCAGACGGTCGAGCTGGTTCGCGCGTACGGTCTCGACATTCCCCAAGATGCCGTCGCCGCCGCGCTTGCCCAGGAGGCTGAGTAACATGGCCCCCGCGCAGACAAGCCTGCTGGCCAAGCTCGACACCCAACAGCGCGTGCGCGACTTTTTGACCAACGCCATCGCAAGCGGCCGCGCATCGCACGCCTACCTGTTCTTGGGCGCGCCCGGCGCCGGTAAGCTTGACGCCGCATGGGCGCTTGCCCAGGCATTCCTGTGCGAGCGGGACGGCTGTGGCTCGTGCGACAGCTGCGTGCGCGTCGCCCGCCATACGCATCCCGACGTGCACTATTACACGCCCGAAAGTGCTACGGGCTACCTCATCGCGCAGACCCGCGAGCTGCTCGACGACGTGCCCCTGGCGCCCATCCGCGCCAAGGCAAAGGTCTACATCATCGACCGTGCCGAGCAGCTGCGCGCCAACACCGCCAACGCGCTGCTTAAAACGCTCGAGGAGCCGCCCGAGGGCGTCATGTTCATCCTGTTGGGTACCTCGGCCGACGTGATGCTGCCCACCATTGTGAGCCGCTGCCAGTGCGTGCCGTTTCGGCTGGTTTCGCCCACTGTGGCCGCGCAGGCCGTGAGCCGCGCCACCGGTCAGGATCCCGCGCGCTGCCGCATGGCCGTCGCTGTGGCGGGAAGCCCCACGCGCGGTATCGAGTTCCTTAAGAGCGCCGAGCGCCAGGACGCCCGTCGCCAGATGGTCCGTGCCATCGACTCGCTCATCGCCGCCGACGAGGCCGATGTGCTCAGTCGCGCCAAGTCGCTCATCGTCGCCGTCAAGGCGCCGCTCGCCGAGGTCAAGTCCACGCAGGAAAAGGTGCTCGAGCAAAATGCCGACTACCTGTCGCGTGGAGCATTGAAGCAGCTTGAGGACCGCAACAAGCGCGAACTCAACGCGCGCGAGCGTTCGGGTATCATGGAAGCGCTGGCGAGCGCGCGGACGCTCATGCGCGACGTGCTGCTGACGCTTCAGGATGAGGCGACAGACGTTGTGAACGAGGACGTGCGCGACACGATCGGGCGGCTTGCCGCGGCGACGAATGTTGCGGGTGCCACCCAGGCGCTCGAGGCGGTTGCCACCGCTGAGCGCAACATCGCCAGAAACGTTACTCCCCAGCTGGCCATCGAGGTCATGCTGTTCGATATCAGGAAGGCACTGAAATGCCGTTAGTCGTACCCGTTAAGTTTACCTACGCCTCGCGCGACCTGTGGTTCGACCCACAGGATCTGGATATCCTCGAGGCCGATTATGCCATCTGCTCCACCGAGCGCGGAACCGAGATCGGCCTGGTCACGGCCGATCCCTTCGAGGTGCCGCAAGACGAGATCGGTCAGCCACTCAAGCCCGTGCTGCGCGTAGCGAGCGACATCGACCTGCAGCTTGCCGATGACCTGGCTATCCAGGGTGACGAGGCCATGGTCGATTTCCGTCGTCTGGTCAAGGAGCTCGACCTCGAGATGAAGCCGGTCGGCGTCGAGTACCTGTTTGGCGGCGAGAAGGCTGTGTTCTACTTTGCTGCCGAGGAGCGCGTCGATTTCCGTCAGCTCGTCAAGGACCTGTCCTCGACGCTGCACATTCGCGTCGACATGCGCCAGATCGGCGTGCGCGACGAGACCCGCCTGGTGGGCGGCTATGCCCAGTGCGGCCAGGAGCTCTGCTGCACGCGCTTTGGCGGACAGTTTGAGCCGGTTTCGATTCGCATGGCAAAAGAGCAGGACCTGCCACTCAACTCGTCCAAAATTAGCGGCGTCTGCGGCCGCCTGATGTGCTGCCTGCGCTACGAGTTCGAGGCGTACAAGGACTTTAAGAGCCGCGCGCCCAAAAAGAAGACGCTTATCGATACGCCGCTTGGCAAGGCGCGTATCCAGGAATATGACACGCCGCGCGAGCAGCTGGTGTTGCGCCTGGAGAACGGCAAAGTCTTTAAGGTCAACCTGGCTGACATGACCTGCTCTGAGGGCTGCAAAAAGAAGGCCGCCGAGCAGGGCTGCAACTGCCGCCCCGACTGCGTGACGCGCGATGTGCTCGAGCGTATCGAGTCGCCCGAGATGCGCTTGGCGCTTATGGAGCTCGACCGCGAGAATGGCGTCGACGTGGGCGATGGCCTGTCGAGCGCCGACCGTCTGGCGGGGACGACGATGCCCAAGCGCCGCCGTCGCGATGCGGACGCCGATGCCCGTGCCGGTCAGAGCCAGGGCGAGGGTCGCGGCCGCGGTAAGGGTCGCGGCAAGGCCGAGGCACCCGAGGCTGAGGAGGCTGCCGGTGGACGTCGCCGTCGCAAGCGCTCGGGTTCGGGCGATGTAGGCGAGGCCGCTCCCGCAGGCAAGAATTCCCCCCGCGAGCGCGAGGCTCAGCAGCCCCAGCAGCAAAACCGCGGCGGTGGCATGAATCCCACGCGCCGTCGCCGCCGCCATTTGTCGAGCGAGGAGCGCGAGGACGCCTTCCGCGCCGCAGCCGCTCGCGAAGCCGGTGCCGCCCCCAAGGGTGGTTCGGGTTCCGATACGCCTGCCGACAAGGGTGGCAAGCAGCGCAACGATGACGAGCGCGCCCCGCGTCCGCGTCGTCGCCATTCCTCGGGCACGCAGCAAAAGCCCTCGGTGCCCTCCGTGGCCGATCAGGTCTCGGATGGCGAGGTCAAGGTCACGCACCGTCGCCCTGGAGATGGCGGAGGGGCGGCTGCCAAGGCCGCGCGCGGCGCTGCTCGCGACGAACGCGAGTCGCGCGAAGATCGTGGTGGCGAGGGTTCGGCCGACCAGGGCCAGAAGCGCCGTCGCCGTCGTCGTTCCCGCAAGCCGCGTCAAGATGGTGGCGAGGGCTCGACCCAAAACTCGTCCGCACCGCAACCGCCCACCGGCGAATAGCGCCCGCAAACGGATTTAACCTGCCTGACCCCAAACGCGTCGGGGTACCATAGCGCTGAATCAACGACCCTCCCTGCGACCGAGCGTAGGGAGGGTTGTGTCGTGAAGAGACATTTGAATGTGTTGGGATGCCTGCAAGGTGCCGACATCCTACCGTTTGCGGATGAATTGCTACCGTTTGCCGAGCGGGCGGCGCACGAGGCGCTTGAGGCGTTGTCGCCCACGCGATGCGCCGGCTGCGAGCGCGCCGGTGCGCTTATTTGCCAAGACTGCCTGGCCGCGCTCGCGCTCATCGACCCGCGGCATAGCTGCACTCGATGCGGCGCCCCGTTTGGAGACTTGCTGTGCACCGAGTGCTCGGTCGAGGGTACGTCCTCGGCGATGGCCGAAGCTCTCGACCGGTGCCTGGCATGTGCCGTTTACACGCATCCGCTGCCGCGGATCATTAAAGCGTACAAAGACGCGGGCGAGCGACGCCTGGCGCCGTATCTGGCAGAGCTGCTATACGACACCGCCTTACATGCCCAGGTCGCGGCACCCGAACGCTTAGGCGGTGTGTTGTCCGGCGCCGATGCAGTGGTGTTTGTGCCCGCGACGGCGGCGGCGTTTCGGCGACGCGGCTTCGATCATATGGAAGCCATCGCGCGCCCATTTTGCGAGCTGTCGGGTGTTCCGCTGCTCGACGCCCTCGTTAAGTACGGCCATGGCGACCAGCGTGAACTCGGTCGTGAAGAGCGCCGTGAACGCGCCCGAGGCATGTACGAGACCGTTGAGGACGTGCGGGGCCGCCGCCTGCTGCTTATCGACGACGTTATCACCACGGGTGCGACGATGGCAGTGGCTTCGGCGGAACTCAAGCGCGCCGGTGCCGCGGCCGTTGATGGCCTCGCTATCGCACGCGTTTGGTAGGGGTGATTCGTGTGGCGGTAACAATCAGGCAGTGTGACAAACCGACAAAAGAGCAGCTAGCGGCTTCCGTGATCCTGACGGGCGCCTCGGCGTTGCGTATGATGCGCGCCGAGCGCCGGCAGATGGGCTACGTCGGCTGGAAGGACCTTGAGCCCGAGGAGGAGCGCCGCGTGCTGTGTGCGTCATCGCCTTCGACCGAGGATATTTATCTTTCCGACCTGGTTCGAATTGGAGCCAAAAGCGGCGAGGTGCAAGAAGATCTGTGCTTGCTGGTGGGATCTGCGGTGCAGCGCCGCCGCATGCCTGGCGTGGACTGGTCCGTGTGCTCCGGGTTGCCTGCCGGCTCGATTCTAGAGGTGGAACCGGGGATGTACAGCCTATCTCCCGAGGCCCTTTGTGTTGCCGTCGCTCGCGAGGTCGGCTGTATCCAGGCGTTTGCCCTGGCCCAGGAACTGTGTTCCAAGATTTCACTGAGCGATCGCGGGAAGTATCTACCTCCCTATACCTCGCCTGTTGCGAATAGGCTTGCAAAGGACAAGGACCAACCGGCAGACGTGGGCTACTTTGAAGTCGAGCCAGTGCTGACACCCGATTGCCTGGTAGATTACCTCGCGGCATGCAAGGGGAGCGCGGCCAAGCAGCTGCGGCGGCTGTGTCCCTACCTGTCAGAAAATCTGCGCTCGCCCATGGAGTGCATCATGCTCGCTCTGTTTTCGCTTCCGTTTTCCTATGGCGGATTTGCCTGCGGTCCCTTTAAGACCGACTACAAGATCGAGTTCGATGACCGTGCGCAGGCAATCTCGGGGATGCCGCATGCAGTTTGCGATGCGTATCAGGAAGCAGCCCAGTTTGACCTGGAATACAACGGTGAGCTGGGCCATTCCTCCCGGAGGGGACGTATCCATGATGAAAAACGCAACACGGGCTTGATTACTATGGGAATCGAGGTCGCGACGGTCAATAACGAGATGCTCTGCGACATGGAGGCAATGGAGGCGCTCGCATGGCGCATGCACCAGCGTATGGGTAAGCGATATCAGAATCGCGTAGAGGCTCGTCGAAAGAGGCAAGATGCTCTGCTGAATACGCTCCGAGCGTGCTTTGGGCTCAAACCAGCGTAAAACTATGGCTTTATAGGGGGTCTGTTTATATGCTCTGTGCAAAAAACGGCAAATATGAGTACTGTTACTAGATTAGTGACAGCAAAAACAAAGAAACTTGGGCCGATAATCTGGATTCAGCGAAGAGATAATAAACGAATGTGGAATATCTTGGCGCCAAGCAGGCTGTGCGGAACTCAAAAAGGGCTCGTGAGGCGGTAATACGCTGCTACTAAATTGGTAACAGTACTCATATTTGCCGTTTTTGCACACGGCACCCTGAGACGGGTGCCCCGGAGCTCCCCGTAGGGGAGCTCCGGGCTTCATAGGGGCACGAATGGTCCGCTCCGACCCGCAAAATCTGTACTCGAGATGCGAATGACGCCCCTAACCTTAAACTTTAGCTTGAACTTAGTTATAATGCGCTTCGTTCCTACCAGGCTGTGGTTGCGGACGGACGAAATGCCCGTCCTAGTCCAAGACAGACGCGGTCAAAGGGATCCACGTAAGCGACCGCGTGCGCGCGGCGCGATCATGGCGCGTCCTAGATGTAAGCCGCACCGTCCGTTCTACTTTCTTTGGGGCAATACCGCCTCGCGGGCGAGCGGGTCAGTCGTGAAGGTGGCTGCGGCCTCCCGAGCAAACACCCCGGTGCGCAAGTGTGGGGTCAAATATCAGGTCAGCTGGTGGGAACAACCTGATATTCCGCGCAACGCACGGATTGTATACGACACAGAAGGCAGGGTAGTGGACATGGTGAGGGGCAGCTTGATGCACGCGGCTCGGTTAGGTGCTGGGACCGCAGCGGTCATCGCCGTTTTGGGCCTGAGCGGATGCGCGTTCAACCCGCTGTCTACGTTCACGACTCCCACGATCGACCAGATCGAGTACGAGACCGTCACGCCGGCGGTGTCGGACGATGCCCTGGTCACTCCCGGAACCCTGACGGTCGCCCTCGATACTTCCGATGCGCCGCAGGCCATGCAGGGCGCCGACGGCGAGCTCACGGGGTATGCGGTTGACGCCGCCCGCGCCCTCGCAAGCCGCATGGGCCTTAAGGTCGCCTTCGTCGATGCGTCCTCGGCAGGTTCCGCGCTCGGCGACAAAAAGGCCGATATCTTTATCGGCGAGATTAACTCCACGGACGGGGACATTAGCTCGCTCGGCACCTGCCTGTACGATGCCACTTCCGTGTTCGGTAAAACTAGCGATGGTGGGTCGCTAAGCGTTTCCACCGATACCCTTAACACGTCCACCCTGGGCGTTCAGACGTCCTCGGCCTCGCAGGAGGCGCTTGCTAAGCAGAGCATCACCGCCAACCAAAAGACCTACTCCAACATCAACGAGTGCTTTGAGGCGCTCGAGTCCGGCGAGGTCGACTATGTGATCTGCGACTCCACGGCCGGCGGCTACCTTGCACGCCTGATGAGCGAGGTCTCCTATGTCGGTGCGCTCGAGGCGCCCTCGACGCTCGGCGTCGCGGGCCTCTCGTCCAATGACGAACTGTGCCGTGCCGTGAGCGATGCCCTCGACGGTATTACGGCCGACGGCACGCTCGAGGCGGTCCACTCTGTCTGGTATGGCACGATGCCCTACGACCTCACCACTAAGACGGTTTCGGGCGCTAACGTGCAGCCGGTCGACTCTGAGTCCAGTGAGACCACGTCCTCCGGCAGCGAGTCCTCCGATTCCAACAATGAGACCGCATCCTCCGAGGACAAATCGTCCAGCCAGGAAGGCGCCATCACCGACGACGACATTAACAAACTCAATAGCTAGTTATTGCTAGGGGTGGTGTCTCCTATACGTTGGAAAGGACACCTCTTCACGGTTTCAACACGCACTGCCGGGCTTCCCCAATAGAGGAGCCCGGCTTTTTCATCCCTATAAAACCAGCAGGTCAAAGCCAATTTCAAGAAGAAAAACCAACTCTGCCGACGCCCTCCTATAGCGCACTTTGCCACAGAAAAGTGCGAGACTTCGGTATGCGGTATCAAGCAATCGTTATTCGGGTCTTTGGGAATCCGCGTGATTAAATGCACAGCAATGGGTACATAGTCAGTACAGTAAGTCCCCGAGGCAGATTGGAGCCACGTATGGATATCAAGGTTTCTGGACGCAAGACGACGGTAACCGATGCTCTGCGTGCGCATGTGGATGAGAAGATCGGCGAGGCGCTCAAGGTTTTCGATATCGAGCCCATGACGGTCGACGTTGTACTTCGCTATGAGAAGAACCCCTCGAACCCCAACCCGGCAATCGTCGAGGTTACGGTTCGTGTCCGCGGTTCGGTGATTCGCGTTGCCGAGCACGGTGCAGATATGTACGCCGCCATCGACCTCTCCGCCGATAAGGTCACCCGCCAGCTGCGCAAGTTCAAGACCAAAGTCGTGGACAACCGCCAGGGCGGTGCCAGCGCAGCGGATGTCGCACCGGTCGAGCGCGTCGAGGATCTGGCCGACCTGCTGCTGCCCGAGGAGGAGGACGACCTGCTCGTCCGTGAGAAGGTCATCGATGTCACCCCGATGACTGAGGAGCAGGCGCTGGTGCAGACCGATCTGCTTGGTCATGACTTCTACGTGTTCGAGAACGCGACGACTGGCCTCATCAATGTGGTGTATCACCGTAAGAATGGTGGATATGGCATCATCAAGCCCCGCATCGAAACACTTGACGAGTAAAATACGTTAACTTGCATGAGTTAACGGTTGGCGGCCATCCCATGCGGGTGGCCGCCTTTTTACGTAAGGAGTCGCTTTGATGGACAAGGCCGCATCTACCGGCCATTCTGACCGTTGCCGCATCGTCGTCGATACCTGCTGCGACTTTAGCCCCGAGGTCGCCGCGAACCTCGATGTCGATATCCTGGGTTTCCCCTTCATTATCGATGGCGAAGAGCGCACGGACGACATCTGGTCGAGCATCACACCCAAGGAGTTCTACGACCGGATGCGCGCCGGTGCCCGCGTGTCCACCTCGGCTGTGTCGCTCGGTCGCTATATTGAGTTCTTTACCGAGTGCGCCAAAGAGGGCACGCCCACGGTCTACCTGTGCTTTACCTCGGCGCTGTCGTCGAGCTACAACTCCGCGTGCCAGGCGGCAGATGCCGTGCGCGCCGAGTATCCCGATTTTGAGCTTTACGTGGTCGACAACGCTCTGCCCTGTGCGACCGGCGCGCTCTTGGCGCTCGAGGCCGTGCGCCAGCGTTCGGCGGGACTGACCGCCAAGCAGCTGGTCGATTGGGCAAACGAGGCAAAGACCTACGTCCACGGCTATTTTACGCTCGAGAGCTTCGACGCACTGGCTGCCGGCGGTCGCATTCCGCCCGCGGCGGCGCAGCTCACGGCAAAGCTCGATGTCAAGCCCGAGCTCTCCTACGACCTTGCCGGCTCGCTGTCGCTGATCGGCGTCAACCGCGGCCGCAAGAAGGCGCTCAAGTCCATCCTCAAGTCGTTCCGCGAGAACTACGTGCCCGACCGCACCATGCCCATCGCCATCATGACGGCCGATGCCGAGAAGGACGGCGACTGGCTCGAAGCCGCCATCCGCAAGGAGGAGGGCTGCGCCGACGTCACAATCATTCGCAGCTCCGTGGGCCCCACCATCGGCTCGCACGTGGGCCCCGGCATGGTGGCCTGCGCGTTTTGGGGTAAGAACCGCGCCGACAAGGCGTCGCTTTCCGACCGCATCGCCCGCCGCGTGCGCGGCCAGTAGGCAAGCGCTGCGTCCGTAATCGCCCTCGACTCACAGCCCAAACGCTGGCACCGAGTATTCAACCTGGTAACAACACCCAACCCAAAAGGAAAGGTTTCATGGCAAACAAGCTCTCCGTCGCATTTATCGGCACCGGAATTATGGGTGCCCCCATCGCCGGCCACATTCTGGACGCTGGCTATCCCGTCACGGTCAACAACCGCACCAAGTCCAAGGCTGCAGCGCTCGTTGAGCGCGGTGCCGTCTGGGCCGATACGCCGGCAGATGCCGCGGCGAACGCCGACGTCATCTTTACCATGGTGGGTTATCCCTCCGAGGTCGAGGAGCTCTACCTGGCGGGCGACGGCCTGCTCGCGTGCACTAGGCCCGGCGCGGTCCTGATCGACCTCACCACGAGCTCGCCCGAGCTGGCGCGCGACATTGCCGAGGCCGCCCAGGTTTCCGGTCGCATGGCGTTTGACTGCCCCGTTACCGGCGGCGAGTCGGGTGCTATCGCCGGCACGCTTACGGCTATCGTGGGCGCTACCGAGAACGACATCGCGTCGGTCCGCGACATCCTTTCCACCTTTGCGGCAACCATCTGCTGCTTCGACGGCGCCGGCAAGGGCCAGGCTGCCAAGCTCGCCAACCAGGTGTCGCTGGGCGCCTGCATGGTCGGCATGGCAGACGCCATGGCATTTGCCGAGCTGAGCGGCCTTGACCTGGAGAAGACCCGCCAGATGATCCTGGGCGGTACCGGCAAGTCCGGCGCCATGGAGAGCCTGGCTCCCAAGGCGCTCGACGGCGATTACAAGCCCGGCTTTATGGTCGAGCACTTCATCAAGGACCTGCGCTTGGCGCTCGCCTATGCCGACGACCGCGAGCTTGCACTGCCCGGCGCCGACGTGGCCTTTACGCTCTACGACATGCTCGACGCCATCGGTGGCGCCAAGCTGGGTACCCAGGCCGTCACGGTCCTTTATAAGGAGGAGGCCGACGCCATCGCCGCCGGCCTGGACTGGTCGCAGTATCGTCCCGAGGAGCATGGTGCTCACGAGGAAGGCTGCGGTTGCGGCGAGCATGGCGACGATCACGAGTGCGGTTGTGGCCACCACCATGGCGAGGACCACGAGTGCTGCGGCGGCCACGGCCATGACGACGGCCACGAGTGCTGCTGCGGCCACCATCACGGGGAGTAGCGCCCATGAGCTGGACGTTCGTGGTGCTTGCGCTGGTACTCTTTCTCTTCGCGATCTACATTGGCTTTTTGTGCGGCCAGTGGGCGTGCGAAAAGCGCGTCATCACCAAGCGCGACTACTGGATTGCCAACTTTGCGGGAGCGGCGGCAGTCGTCCTGCTGACCTGGGTGTTCTCGCTATTCCCGCTGGTGCAGTTTGCGCCGATCGGCTGGCTCGGCGGCTTTATCGCCGGCCTTAAGATGAGCTTTGGCGAGTCCGTCGGCCCGTGGCGCAAGCACGACGAGGTCTTTAACGTCAACAAGGCCCATCGCGCCGCCGCCGACGCGGGCGACGCCGAGGAGCGCCGCCGTGCGCGTCGCAATGGCGCGGCCGACCGACAGCTCATCTCGGTCACCGATGACAGTAAGGGTGCTGGCAAGCACGCTAGGAAATAGTAAGAAGAGGTAACTATGGCAGAAAACAAAGACGAACAGCTCACCGACGAGGAGCTGGCACAGCTTCAGCTGGCAGAGGAGAACGAGAACGCCGTCGACCGTCTGGTCAAGGAACTCGGCTGCCCCACGCGCCGCATCCGCCAGTTTGCCGCTCGTGTGCTGCACCTGCTTGCCGAGCGCGATCCGCAGCGCGTCGTGCCCTGCGTGCCCGCGCTGATCGAGGCGCTCGACCGCCCCGAGGCGCAGACCCGCTGGGAGGCCCTCGATGCCCTGACGGCGCTCGCCACCACCTGCCCCGAGCAGCTGGGCGATGCCTTTGAGGGCGCCGAGACCGCGCTGTTCGACGAGATTTCCTCCACGCTGCGCTATGCCGCCTTCCGTCTGCTGTGCGTGTGGGGCGCCACGAGCGTCGAGCGCTCGCGCGAGGCTTGGCCCATCCTGGACGAGGCCATCCAGTGCTACCACGGCGACCTCGAGTATCGCGATATGCTCGGTTGCCTGTACGAGTTTGGCCAGGGCGAGATTGACGCCGAGGTCGCCGAGAAGCTCGCGCTGCGCCTTAAGTTCGACGCCGAGAACGGCAAGGGCAGCTATCTCAAGGCCCGTTCGAGCGAGATTTGCGAAATGCTTGTTAAACGTTTTGGCCTGGATCTCTCCAAAAAGAAGAAGCGTGCTAGCGTTAAAAAATCTGACGACGCCGAAGACGAGGAGTAACAGATTATGGCGCACGATGTAGTCCTGATTCCCGGTGACGGTATCGGTCCCGAGATTACGCAGGCCATGCGCCGCGTGGTCGAGGCCACCGGTGTCCAGATCAACTGGAACGTCCAGGAGGCCGGCGCCGGCGTCATGGACGAGTTTGGCACGCCGCTTCCCCAGCACGTGCTCGACGCGGTTGCCGAGACCAAGGTTGCCATCAAGGGGCCCATCACCACGCCGGTCGGCACGGGTTTCCGCAGCGTCAACGTGGCACTGCGCAAGCACTTCGACCTGTACGCCTGCGTGCGCCCCTGCCTGTCGCAGCCGGGCGACGGCTCGCGCTTCCGCGACGTCGACCTGGTCATCGTGCGCGAGAACACCGAGGACCTCTACGCCGGCATCGAGTTCGATGAGGGCGCTGCCGAGGTTGAGGAGCTCTCGCAGCTTGTCGAGCGCTCGGGTCAGAAGACCTTCGCCGCTGATTCCGCCATTTCAATCAAGCCGATCTCCATCGCCAAGAGCCGCCGCATTGTGGAGTATGCCTTTGAGTATGCCCGCCGCTGCGGCCGCAAAAAGGTGACGGCCGTGCATAAGGCCAACATCATGAAGGCGACCGACGGCCTGTTCCTGCGCGTGGCGCGCGAGGTGGCCGCCAACTATCCCGATATCGAGTTCAACGACAAGATCGTCGACGCCACCTGCATGGGTCTGGTCCAGAACCCCAACGACTTCGATGTCCTGGTGCTGCCCAACCTGTACGGCGATATCGTGAGCGACCTGTGCGCCGGCCTGGTGGGCGGCTTAGGGATGGCCCCCGGCTCCAACATCGGTGCCGACTGCGCCATCTTCGAGGCAACGCACGGCTCCGCGCCCGATATCGCTGGCCAGGATATCGCTAACCCCACGGCCGAGATTCTGTCTGCGGCTATGATGCTCGATCACCTGGGCGAGAACGATGCGGCCAATCGCATTCGCGCCGCCGTTTCTGCCACGCTCGACGAGGGTGAGCAGGTTACCGGCGACGTTCGTCGTGCCCAGACCGGCTCCGTTGAGGGTGCTGTGGGCACGCAAGCCTTTGCCGATGCCGTTATCGCGCACCTGGCCTAAGGTATGCACGCTGCAAACGCCTAAATAGTACTTAAGTGTTTGCGTATAACCTAAGAATCAATACGCCCGGCGCTCTGTCGGGCGTATTCTATTGCGGACTATGTTTCCTAACAAGGAGTAACTGATATGGGTCTGATTCAAAAGAAGGACGAGAAGGACGAGATCGACGGTATCCAGATCATCGAGCGCGGCGAAGGCCCCGACGGTGATGAGGAGGAGAAGATCGATCTGGTCGCCGGTACGTCTGCCGAGCACATTGCTGCCGGCACGACCGCCGAGGAGGAGGACGCCCGCCTGGAGGCTCAGATTGCCGCGGATGCCGCTGACGAGAACCTGATGCCCGAGGAGCAAGACGAGGACGACTCCGACGAAGACGACCATGCATCCAAGCACAAGAAGACGATGATTGCCGCCTTCGTGGTTGCAGTCGTGATCGCTGCGATGGTCGGCTTCTTTATTGGCAATGGCGGCTTTGGCGGCAAGGGCGTCGGCTCGGCGACCCTCACCGAGGACCAGCTCGATTCGACCGTGGCAAGCTACAGCTACAACGGCAAGAAGAGCGACATCACCGCGCGCGAGGCCATCGAGAGCCAGTACAGCCTCGACACCGTCAAGGATAGCGATGGCAACTACACCGCTCCGTCTGCCGACGTTATCCTGTCCTACGTGCGCAACAAGATCCTGCTCGATGCTGCCGAGGACGAGGGCATTACCGTCTCTTCCAAGGAGATGAAGAAGTACGCCGAGGATTCCATCGGCACCTCCGACTACAAGACCATGGCCACGCAGTACGGCGTGTCCAAGGATCAGGCCAAGCAGATTGTCCGTCAGTCCGCGACGCTGCAGAAGCTCTACAAGAAGAAGGTCGGCGACAGCTCCGCAAGCATGCCGACCGCCCCGACCGAGCCTGCTGACGGCAACGAGGAGACCGCGAGCAAGGACTACGCTGACTACATCATCAACCTTGCCGGTGACGAGTGGGATAGCGAGAAGGGCGCCTGGAAGGATGCCGACAGCACCTATGCCAAGGCCTTCGCTGACGATGCCTTTACGGCCGATAGCGCTACCTATAAGCAAGCCATGACCGCCTATTACACTGCTTATCAGCAGTATTCCTCGCAGGCTTCGAGCGCCAGCTCCAAGTGGACCGAGTATGCGAACGGCCTCTACGCCAAGGCCAACATCAGCATCTACGGCCTGTTTGCGTAAGGTTTGCCTGCACTACTGCGCGCTAACCGATCTACCTGATTGAGCCCGCTAGAACGGACAACGTTCTAGCGGGCTTTTTGCGTTGAGGGCGTGATTGACGGCTTAATTATGACTATTCATCTTTAAGCCCAAAAAGGCTATCGGCTTCATCGTCGGATATATATTCCAGTACATCGCCTGGTTGGCAGTCGAGTGCCCGGCATATCGCGTCAAGAGTTGAAAAACGTATGGCAGAAACCTTGCCCGTCTTAATGCGTGACATATTGACCTGGGAGATGCCCACGCGTTCCGCAAGCTCTTTGGATGAGATCTTGCGTTCGGCGAGCATGCGGTCAAGCCGCAGAATAATCATGGATTTCCCCTAGAGCAACTCGTCATCTTGCTTTTGCAGGATATACCCGTAGCGGAAGATGCTGGCAATCAGGCAAATAATCAGGCCTGCAAAGAGCATGGAGGGCTCGAATAACTGGCCGACGAACGCATCCGTAAAGCTGCCGCCAAATCCTGAGAGTATCATTCCCGTGATTACGGCGCCAAGAAGCCTCACGGCAACGCCGCCGATAAGGAATAAATGTCCTACTCGACGAAGTGTCTGGTTACATTCAAGGTCAAAGGGCCTGCCTTCCTTTTCAATGTTGAGGAAAAGCCTGCGCACGCTTATCGCGATGGTAAGCGCGAGGCATGTCATCAAGAGGCTCCCTATGGCAGTGTGACCATCGTGTGCGACGAGCATAAGTGGGGCCTGCGCATCGGTACCGACGATAGCAAGGCACGGCCCTTCGCCGGCTTGAAGTTCTACGGATTGGAGACACGAGCCTTGGGAGAGGCCAGGCAATATGAGTAGAAGGTCAATCGCAATGACTGCGAGGAGCCCCAGAGCGAGCGCGGTGGTAATGCAGATCGTGGCCCATTTGCAGATGCGAGCGAGCTTCCTCAGTTTGGCTACCGTCTGTTCGCGGCTGATGGTTTCATTCGATATAGATGCGTTTCGATGGACCATAACCCCTCCAATCGGCGTTTTGGATGATACTTGTATCTTATCAGAATTAATGACAAACGATAAATAATTACGGATACTGAGTATGTAATGATTGAAAACGATTAGCGTGAGCTATTAGCTCATTTTGGATGCCGGAGTTTGGCGCGTGGGGGATAAGGACAAATGCCAAAATTTCCTGTGATCGCGCAAGCGCTCCATCGGGTTCCCCTAATTCATATGGGAAAACAGCTGCAAACGATTGCAAGTAACCGGTGAACGGTCGAAAACTACCGTTCACCGATAATCTCAAAACTGGTTCTAACTGGTATTAAGTCAAAAAGACCAATTCACATATCTTCACAATGACCTGCAATTTTTCTACACGCTATTTTTAGCCGCCCTACGTTGTTTAGACACAGGAAAAGATCAGATTTTTTGCCAAAGCATTTCGAAACGGTTTCAAAACCGCAGGTAGAAGTGTTAACGACCGGTAAACGGTCGATTTATCACCGTGAGCGGTGCAAAAACGTTTTACCGTATGAATCAACGAAAGCGACCTCTTCTGGGGTGATATAGTGACAACAACACGTCACGTGGTTACTACCAGTTTAGAAACCACTGGTCTTCAAAGAACGCTTTCTAAGAAGCTTTAAGGGCGAGCGCCCGCTGGCTTCCGAAAATCATCGGACTCAGATCGTACACACCTTCGGAAGGGAAATTTGAATGGTTGGCTTTATTCTTACCGGTCATGGACAGTTCGCACCCGGTCTTGCAAGCGCTATCGCTATGGTTGCCGGCGACCAGCCTGCTTTTACCGTCGTTCCTTTTGAGGGCGACCAGGCCGCATCCTACGGTGAGGATCTCCGCGCCGCTATTACCGCCATGCGCGAGGAGTGCGATGGCGTGCTTGTCTTTACCGACCTGCTTGGCGGCACCCCGTTCAACCAGTCGATGATGATTGCCCAGGATGTCGACAACGTCGAGGTTCTGACTGGCACCAACCTTCCCATGGTTATTGAGCTTCTGTTCCTCCGCGGCAATGCCACGCTCGCCGAGCTTGGCGAGCAGGCCGTGACCGTTGGCCAGACGGGCGTCACCGCCCAGACGGTCGCATCCGTTGCCGGCTCCGAGGAAGAGGATATCTTCGGCGACGAGGACGGCATTTAATGGCCGATTTCGGAGCCAACGTCCTGAGCTCCTCGGTCGCCCTTTTAGGCCTGCTTGTCATCATGGGCTTGATTTACACCATCTGGTCGCAAATCAACATGAAGAAGAAGCAGAAGTACTTCAAGGAGCTGCACACCGAGCTCAAGCCGGGTCAGGAGGTTCTTTTCGCCGGCGGTATCTACGGAACCGTCAAAGGCTTCGAAGGCGAGAAGGTCCAGATCAAAGTCCGATCCGGAGCCGTCGTAGATGTTTCGCGTTACGCGATTCAGGAGATCAAGTAACTGTCGTCAGCAAATATCGAAAGGAAGCTGATCAACATGGCAGAACCCAACATTCTTCTTACCCGCATCGATAACCGACTGGTTCATGGTCAGGTTGCCACCCAGTGGAACTCCACTCTGGGCTCCAACCTCATCCTCGTCGCCAACGACGACGTGGCGTCCAACACCATGCGCCAGAACCTCATGAAGATGGCCGCTCCCGCCGGCGTCGCTACGCGTTTCTTCTCCCTGCAGAAGACCATCGACGTCATTGGCAAGGCGAGCCCGCGCCAGAAGATCTTCATCGTGGCCGAAACACCGGAAGACGTGCTTACGCTCGTCAAGGGCGGTGTGCCTATAAAGAAGGTAAACATCGGCAACATGCACATGTCGGAAGGAAAGCGCCAAGTCGCCACCTCCGTCGCAGTTAACGACGAGGATGTCGCTGCGTTTAAAGAGCTGCAGGAATTGGGGGTGGAGTTGGAGATCAGGCGCGTTCCGAGCACGCCTGTTGAGGACACGAGCAAGCTCTTCTCGTAATCCTCGTGATCCACGTTGTCAGGAGTGAAACCCTGACGTTCTGTACGTGATATCCAAAGTGCGTACATACATTTTGAAAGGAGGAGCAAGATGGAATACTCGATCATCCAGATCGCTCTGGTCTTCGTTGTCACGTTCATCGCGGCAATCGACCAGTTTGACTTCCTCGAGTCTCTCTATCAGCCCATCGTCACCGGCGCCGTCATCGGTCTTATCCTTGGCGACCTCAACACCGGTCTTCTCGTGGGTGGTACCTATCAGCTCATGACGATCGGCAACATGCCGATCGGAGGCGCTCAGCCGCCTAACGCCGTCATCGGCGGCATCATGGCAGCCATTCTCGCTATCGCCACGGGCCTCGAGCCCAACGCGGCAGTCGGCCTCGCCATTCCGTTCGCTCTGCTTGGCCAGCTTGGCGTTACCCTGGTCTTCACGCTTATGTCCCCGCTTATGTCCACGGCCGATAACATGGCTCACAACGCGGACACCAAGGGCATCGAGCGCCTGAACTACTTCGCCATGGCTCTGCTCGGCCTGATCTTCGCTGTCGTCGTCACACTGTTCTTCATCGCTGGCGCTACCATCGGTCAGACCATCGCTTCTGCCATCCCGACGTGGCTGCAGACCGGTCTGTCCGCTGCAGGCGGCATGATGCGCTTCGTCGGCTTCGCCGTCCTGCTCAAGGTTATGATGAACCGCGATATGTGGGGCTTCTTCCTCATGGGCTTCGGCCTCGCGCTCATCACCGTTGCCAACGATTCGCTGGCAACCCCTGCTCTGCTCATCCTCGCTCTCATCGGCTTCGGCATCGCTTTCTGGGACTTCCAGCAGCAGACCGAGCTGAAGGGTGCAGCTGTTTCTGACGGAGGTGACTTCGAAGATGGCATCTAATGAGTATGTGATCCCGGAGCACTACGAGGATCTCACTCCTGCTCCGCAGCTCGACCAGAAGACCCTCAACAAGATGGCTTGGCGCTCCTGCTTCCTGCAGGCCTCGTTCAACTACGAGCGTATGCAGGCCGCTGGCTGGCTCTACTCCATCATCCCCGGTCTGGAGAAGATCCACACCAACAAGAACGACCTCGCGGCTTCCATGAGCCACAACCTGGAGTTCTTCAACACCCACCCGTTCCTCGTCACCTTTGTTATGGGCATCGTGCTTTCGCTCGAGCAGAACAAGGTTGACATCCCCACGATCCGCGCCGTCCGCGTCGCCGCAATGGGCCCGCTCGGTGGTATCGGTGACGCCCTGTTCTGGCTGACGCTCGTGCCTATCACGGCCGGCATCACCTCCAACATGGCCATCAACGGCAACGCCGCTGCGCCGATCATCTTCCTGGTGATCTTCAACGCCGTCCAGTTCGCTCTGCGCTTCTGGCTCATGAACTGGTCCTACAAGCTTGGCACCAGCGCTATTGACGCTCTGACCGCCAACATGCAGGCCTTCACGCGTGCCGCTTCCATCATGGGCGTCTTCGTCGTCGGTTGCCTGGTCGTCACCATGGGTGGCACCCAGATCAACCTCCAGATCCCCAACGGCACCACCCGTGGCCTTGCCCCTACTACCGTGATCGTCTCCGAGAAGGAGGCCGAGAACTTCACCGGTATGGAGGGCATCGATACCGAGACCGCTGAGGCCGGTACCATCGCCATGACCGATGAGGACGGCAACGCCCTCACCGCCACCGATGCCGACGGCAACGAGGTCAAGTGCGGCGTCGCCGATCTGGGCAACGGCATGGAGTCCGTGACCTACGCTACCGTTACCGAGGATCCGGTCAACTTCTCTGTTGCCGACACCCTCAACACCATCGTCCCGAAGCTCGTCCCGCTTATGCTTACGCTGCTGCTTTACTACATGTTCGCTAAGCACAGCTGGACCCCGACCAAGGGCATTCTCCTGCTCTTCGTCCTTGGCATCCTGGGCGCCGGCCCGCTTGGTCTCTGGCCGAGCATCTGGTAAGGCTCTAGCTTGAGGGGTGTGTCCCTACGCGGCTCACACCCCGACCCCTTAAGCCATGTGTATGTTAAAAGCCGCGTGCTCGAAAGAGCGCGCGGCTTTTGTTTTCTTGATGATTCGGGTGTGGCAGACAGATAATGCTAAACACCCTAGGTAGTTAGCCGAATTCGAGCAAAAGGGAGGATAGGATGGCGATCGGAGCGCGTAAGCAACCGCTGTACGATCAGCTGGTCGATATTCTGACCGAAAAGATCGACCATGAATATCGCGCCGGTGACATGATTCCTTCCGAGCGCGAACTTTCGGAGCGCTATGGTCTCTCGCGCACCACGGTGCGCCTGGCTTTGCAGGAACTGGAGCGTTTAGGACTGGTGGTTCGGCAGCACGGTCGCGGTACCTTTGTGACCGACCGTTCGGCAAAAGCAACCAATCTTATGCAGTCCTACAGCTTTACCGAGCAGATGCGCGCGATGGGTCGCGACCCCGAGACCACGATTCTCGAGTTTTGCGAGATGGAGGCCGATAAAAATCTGGCCGAGCATATGGGGTTGCGTATCGGTGATCGCATTTTTAAGCTTAAGCGCCTTCGTTCTGCCGACAACATGCCCATGATGGTCGAACGCAGCTATCTACCAGTTCGTCAATTTCTGTCCCTAAAGCGACCGCTGCTGGAGCGTAAGCCGCTTTACGATGTGATTGAGCAAGACTTTCAGCAAAAGATACGCGTGGCCGAAGAGGAGTTCTATGCGAGCATAGCCCGTCCCACCGACGCCCACCTTTTGGGAATTGTCGAGGGCTCGCCTGTGCTCGATTTGGTCAGGACTACGTATAACGAGTCAAACGAGGTTGTGGAGTACACACTCTCGGCTGCTCGTGCCGATCAGTTTAAATACAAGGTTTACCACCAGCGTAGCGATTAGTGTCCGCATCGTTTCCATATGATGATTCTTTGCATTTAACTGGTTACTACCAGATAACCAACCGAAGTGTATAATTGCACGTCAGAGGATTACTTCTAGAGAGAGGTATTAAAAATGTTCGAGAAGAGTGTCGAGGAGCTCACCGAGCTCGGCGCCCAGATCACCACGGCCGAGATTGCTCAGCAGCCCGAGCTTTGGCGTGATACGCTCAACATCTATCGCGAGAACAAGGAGGCCATCGAGGCCTTCCTGGCCGAGGCTCGCGCTATGGGCGAGGGTCGTCTGTCCGTTGTCTTCACCGGTGCCGGTACGTCCGACTACGTTGGCGATACCTGCGCCCCGTACCTGCGTCACGCTGGCAACACTGATCTCTACGACTTTAAGCCCATCGCCACGACCGACATCGTGAGCGCCCCGCGCGACTTCCTGCGCGCCGAGGATCCCACGCTCGTGGTTTCCTTCGCCCGCTCTGGCAACAGCCCCGAGAGCCTTGCCGCCGTTGCCGTTGCCAAGGAGCTCGTCCACAACGTCAAGTTCCTCAACATCACCTGCGCTCCCGAGGGCAAGCTCGCCGTCGAATCTGCCGATGATCCCAACGCGCTGACGCTGCTCATTCCGCGCGCCAACGACAAGGGCTTCGCCATGACCGGTTCTTATTCCTGCATGACCCTGCTCTCTACCCTTATTTTCGACACTGCCTCTGACGAGCAGAAGGCCGAGTGGGTCGAGACGATTGCCAAGATGGGCGAGGAGGTCATCTCCCGTGAGCCCGAGATCGCCGATTACCTGGCTGGCGACTTCAACCGCGTGACCTACTTGGGTTCTGGCTCCTTCGGTGGCCTTGCCCAGGAGAGCCAGCTCAAGATCCTCGAGCTCGCTCACGGTCTGGTCGCTACTTCCTACGACACCTCCATGGGCTATCGTCACGGACCTAAGTCCTTCGTCGACGATAAGACGCTCGTCTTCGTGTTCGTCAACAACGACGCCTACACCCGTCAGTACGACATCGACATCCTCAACGAGATCGGTGGCGACGAAATCGCTCAGCACACCATCGCCGTTCAGCAGGAAGGTGCCACCGTCTATGAGGGTGAGTCCTTCACCTTTAAGGGCTACGAGGCACTTCCCGAGGGCTACCTTGCTCTGCCGTTCGTGATGTTTGCCCAGGCTATCAGCCTGCTCAACTCCGTGCGCGTGGGCAACACGCCCGATACGCCGAGCCCCACCGGCACGGTCAACCGCGTGGTTAAGGGCGTGACGATTCACCCCTTCACCGCTTAATCGCGTCCCCCTGTAAGGGCGCCCGTCCGCTCATAACGGCGGGCGGGCGCTTTTTGTTTTCCGTGAGCTGGGTATAAGCATCACTACAGTCAACTGCTTTAGAAGCAAGGAGTGCATATGAGCACGTACGCAATTAAGGCTGACAAGTTCTTCTTGCCGGCAGGCCCGCAACTGGGCGGCTATCTTATGGTCGAGGATGGCGTCTTTGGCGCCTGGCAGGCCGACGAGCCCTCTTGCGAGATTAAGGACTACACGGGATCGTGGATCGCACCGGGTATGGTCGATACTCACATCCATGGCTTCTACAACCACTCAACTACCGATAACGATCCCGAGGGCATCGATATCAGCTCGACCGAGCTCGCCCGTCGCGGCACCACCAGCTGGCTGCCCACGACGTTCACCGATGGCGTCGAGCAGATTAAGGACGCCTGCGCCGCCATCGCTCAGGCGGACGAGGGTCGCGGCCCCGACTTCTGCGGTGCTCGCATTCAGGGCATCTACCTGGAGGGCCCCTTCTTTACCATGAAGCACGTGGGTGCGCAGAACCCCGCTTATCTTATCGATCCCTCCGAGGAGGTCTTCGATCAGTGGCAGGAGGCTGCGGGTGGTCGCATCGTTAAGAGCGCCATGGCGGCCGAGCGCGACGGTGCCGCTGCTTATGCGGCTGCTCTGAACGCCAAGGGTGTGGTGACCAGCATCGGTCACTCCGACGCCACCTACGATGAGTGCATCGCCGCCATCAACGCCGGTGCCAGCTGCTTTACGCATACCTATAACGGTCAGCGCGGGCTGCATCACCGTGAGCCCGGTGTCGTGGGCGCTGCCATGTCCACGCCCGAGACCTACGCCGAGATCATCTGTGACGGCAAGCACGTAAACCCTGCCGCCATCAAGGCACTGCTGCAGGCAAAGGGCTGGCAGCACACGGTGCTCATCACCGACTGCCTGGGTTGCGGCGGCATGCCCGAGGGCAGCTACACCAGTGGTGGCATGGACGTCATCATGAAGGACAACCTGTGCTGGCTCGCTGACGGCAAGAGCATTGCCGGCTCGGTGCTCACGCTTGCCCAGGGCGTCAAGAACATCGTCGACTGGGGCATCGCCAGCGCCGATATCGCCATTCGCATGGCAACCGAGGTGCCGGCACGCTCCGCGCACATCGAGGATAAGTGCGGCAGCATCATGCCGGGTCGCGACGCCGACTTTGTCGTGTTCGACCATGAGCTCACCCTCGTCGAGACGTATGTTGGCGGCCAGAGCGTCGGCAACGCCTTTACCGAGTAACGATAGAAAAAGACGGCGGGCCCGAATCTGCTCGGACCCGCCGTATGGGTTAAACGCTCAAAAGCACCTTCACAGTTACAGCTTGTTAGCGATCTTCTTTGCCGTGCGCTTGACGCCGGCCACAAGACCTCCCGCAGGATGCTCCTTTTCGTAGGCTAGACGCTTCTCACGCTTGGCGTACTCTTCGACGATGATGTCGCCATACTCGTCTTCGATCTTGTCGAAGAAGTCGACGGCGCCCTTAATTTCCTCGGCGGTCGGGTGTCCCTTTTGGACACCGCCGGCGAGCTTGAACGGCCCCCACGTATCAAAGCCGGGGCAGCCGTAGACACCCATAAAGATGGCCTGCCTCATGCGGCAGATGCCATCGATATCCTTGCCGTACCACTTGTTTTTGCCACCGTAGGTCATAAGGCCAAACACCTTGTCCTGCGACTGCAGCACGTTCGTGAGCACGCGTGCCATGTCCTTGTCGATCTCGGAGTAATAGATTCCCGTGGCGACACCGATCAGATGATATTCGTGCAGGTTGGGATACTCGTTTTTGCCAAGCGCCTTGACGTCGAGGGTATCGATCTCGGGGTGTGCCTCGACGATGGCGTCCACGAGCTTTTTCGTATTGCCGTGATGGCGCGAGGCGTAGAGGATGATGGTTCGCATAAGAAGGCCTTTCAGCTGTAATTGCATCAATGTCTGTATGGTACCCCGTTACATGGCTGGGATACCGGACGCGTCGATGAACGTGCGGGTTTGTCCTTTGGTCAGGGCCGAGACGGGTTCTTGCGAGCAAAAAAGCAGTTGTTCGAAAGGATGGGCAATGGAATACGCTCTCTCCAACGATTCGATTTCTATTAAGGTGTCCACGGCTGGCGGTTCGTTTACCTCGATTGAGGCCGGAGGTCGCGAGTATCTGTGGCAGGGCGATCCCGCCGTGTGGTCTGGCCAGGCACCGATTTGCTTCCCGATTTGCGGAGGCTTGCGCGACAACAGCGCCATGACGTTTGCCGGGCATCATGTAAAGCTCGCTCGCCACGGGTTTGCGCGCAAACAGGAGTGGAAGCTGCTGAGCCAAGGCGAGAACGAGCTGGCGATGTGCCTGGCTTCGGAGGATAACGCCGCGCTGCTGAGCGCTTATCCGTACCCGTTTAAGCTTGTCGCTCGTTATACGCTCGAGGATACCGCCGTGCGCGTCTCCTATGAGGTGACCAACGAGGGGACCGAGGACATGCCGTTCTTTATCGGCGGTCATCCCGGCTTTAGGTGTCCGCTCGATGAGGGCGAGGCCTATACGGACTACGAGTTGCGCTTTGAGAAAGACGAGGCTGCGGAGCTCTGCACCGCCGTTCCCTCGACTGGCTTGATTGACGTGGCAAACCGCTCCAAGAACCCCATGGTGGGAAAGACGCTGCCCCTGTCGCACGAGCTCTTCGATTTTGCGGAGACCATCTTTGACGTGCTCGAGAGCCGTCAGGTTACGCTTTCTAAGAAGGGGGAGGACAAGGGCGTCCGCCTGAGCTTTGAGGGCTTCCCGTATCTCATTGTGTGGAGTAAGCCCGAGGGCGATTTTGTTGCAGTTGAACCCTGGGGCGGCCTCTCGACCTGCTCCGATGAGGACGACGTACTTGAGCATAAGCGCGGCTGCCTTGTCGCCAAGCCCAAGGAGACCATCGTACGCTCGTTCACGATTGAGATTCTGTAATTCCGTTTTGTCGACTCGTATCGCGAGGCACAAGGAGCCTGCGAGATAAGGAGCTAAAAATGATTCTCACCGTTACGATGAACCCGTCTGTCGATACGCGCTATCAGCTCGATGAGCTCATTATCGACGACGTCAACCGCGTGACGCCCGAAAAGACCGCCGGCGGCAAGGGCCTCAACGTGGCCCGTGTGCTGGGTCAGCTGGGCGACGACGTTGTGGCAACCGGTCTACTCGGCGGCCACATGGGCGCCTACATGGCTGAGCTCATGGACGCCAACGGTATTAACAACGACTTTGTGCCCATCAAGGGCGAGACTCGAATTTGCCTCAACATTCTCCACGCCGGCAACCAGACCGAGCTGCTCGAGAGCGGCCCGACAATTGCCCCCGAGGAGCTCGATGCCTTTACCGCCAAATTTACTGAGCTTGCGGGCAAGGCCGACGTTGTCACCATTTCGGGTTCTCTGCCCCGCGGTGTCGAGGCAGACTACTATGCCAAGATCACGGGCATTGCCGAGAACGCCGGCGCCAAGGTGCTGCTCGATACCTCGGGCGCTTCGCTCGAGGCCGCCCTTAAGTCCGAAATTAAGCCCGAGCTGGTCAAGCCTAACCTGACCGAGATCAACGGCCTTCTGGGCACGAGCTTTACCACCGACGATGTGGACGAGCTCCGTGCCGCGCTCGCCTCTGACGCCCGTTTCTCCGATATCCCCTGGGTCGTCGTGTCCATGGGCGCTGCCGGCTCCGTTGGCTTCCACAATGGCCGTGCGTTCCGCGCAAAGACGCCCGATATCCCTGCCGTTAACGCCACGGGCTCTGGTGACTCCACTATCGCAGGCTTCGCACATGCCATCGCTGCTGGCGCAGACGACGAGACGGTGCTGCGTACCGCCAACACCTGCGGCAAGCTCAACGCCATGGATCCCATGACCGGCCATCTGGTCATGGACCGTTGGGACGAGGTCTACAACGGCGTTGTCGTGACTGAGCTGTAAGAGTTTGGGCGACGGCTCCGGCATCGCTTGCTAGCTCATGTTGACGACAAGTGCGGTAGCATTATGCCGGGGCGCGACGCCGACTTTGTCGTGTTCAATCCCGACCTTACCCTGGTCGAGACGTATGTGGGTGGCAACAGCGTCGGTAACGCGTTTATCGAGTAGCCGCCAAAGGAACGATCCGAGAGGGGATTTAGATGATTTACGGTGCACTGGGCGATATCGAGGAGTACCGCGGAATGCTCAAGGGCCTCGACGTGCTGATTGATTGGCTCGAGGAGAACGATCCGGCGGAGCTCGAGGTCGGCAGCCATCCGATTCTGGGCGACAAGGTCTTTGCGAACGTCATGGCTCCTACGACGCGTCCCGAGGCCGAGGCTCACTATGAGACGCATCAGCGCTATCACGACCTGCAGATCGACATTGAGGGTCGCGAGGCCTTTAAGGTTGCCACGGGCAGCCTGACGCTGGTCCAGGAGTTTGACGAGAAGGACGACTACGATCTGGTCGATTCCGACGCCTCGATTGCCGGCGATCTTGCTGACGATAAGTTTGCGCTGTTCGTTGCCGGCGAGCCTCACATGCCCACGCTCGAGTTCCCGGGCGATGGCGCGCAGCCGGTCAAGAAGATCTGCTTTAAGCTGCTTGCAGACGCTTACTGGGAGGAGTAGCGCACTGCTCGTGAGCTAGCGTGATTTCCCTTGGGGAACGCGTTTGAGCCCCGCTGATCGCGGTCCCCTTGGGGATTGCGGTTGGCGGGGCTTGTTGTTGAGTAGGGGAGTTGCCGACGGCGTTGTGCTTGGATTGGCGGATGCGCGCTCGAAATCGGCAACAAAAAAGCCGCCCGAAGGCGGCTATCTTGTGCAATGGAGCCAGCGACCGGGCTCGAACCGGTGACCCCCGCTTTACGAGAGCGGTGCTCTACCAACTGAGCTACGCTGGCGGCCATGTGATGACGCAACTGAGGCGTCAACGGCTGTCTATGATACGGGACATCGCAAATCCGCGCAAGTGTTCTGACGGCTTTTCTCACTTTAAATGCACTAATATTGGAGACGTGATGTCTTGCTCTTACGGGTCTCAAACAGAACGGGGTGGCGATGGCTCAACCCAAGATTCTTCTCACACGCATCGATGACCGGTTTATTTACGGGCAAGACGTTGAGCTGTGGAACGAAGTCGTGGGTTCCAACCTTGTTTTAATCGTCAACGATGAGATTGCGGCTGATTCGCGCAAGTGGGCCCCTATGAGGGTGGCGACACCCGAGGGTGTCTGGACGCGGTTTTTCTCGGTGCAAAGGACTGTCGACATCATTCATACCGCAACGCCGCGCCAAAGGATTCTCATCATGGTGGCGTCGCCCACGGATGCACTCGCGCTGGTTAAGGGTGGTGTGCCGATCACCAAGATCAGCATTGGCCATATGCAGGCGGGGGAGGGCAAGCACCCCATAACGCCCGCAGTCGCCGTAGACGATACGGACATCGCTGCCTTCAAAGAGCTACAAGAACTCGGCATAGAGCTAGAAATCCGTTACCTCCCCAGCTCCAATCCCGACCCCATCCAACTAGTCATTGGGGACGTTCTTAAATGACTAGTCAAACGGGACACCCTTGGCACTTGGGGACGTTCCTTATGTGCCGGCCTTTTAGGAACGTCCCCAAGTGTCGGCAGATTGGGACAGTCCTTCTCGCCAAACGTTAAAGACTGTCCCCAATGACTAGTCATTTAAGAACGTCCCCAATGACTAGGTAGAAAAACGCCCGTCGGCAGTGGTGCCGGCGGGCGCTGCTGTGCGATATGTTGCGTTGTGGGCTTAGTGCCTCATAAAGTGGTATTCGATCACATTGCTGTAGGGGTGACCCGGGCCCACAATGCCCTGCGGGAACAGCGGCTGGTGCGGTGTGTCGGGGTACATCTCTGCCTCGAGGGCAAAGCCAGCGCCCCAGCCATAGTTGGCATCGTCCTTGGCGTGCTCGTCGCCCAGCCAGTTGCCGGTGTAGAGCTGCACGCCCGGGGCGGTGGTGTAGTAATCCAACTCACGACCGGTCCACATCTCCTCGACGTGCAGGGCGCGGCGCAGATTACGGCCGTACTGATAGCCATCGATGCACAGGCAGTGGTCGTAGCCGCGTGCCTGCTTAATCTGGGGATCGTCGGCCTCCATGCCAGGCGCGACGGGGCGCAGCTCACGGAAGTCAAACGGCGTGCCCTCGACCGGAGCGATCTCGCCGGTGGGGATATTCTGCTCGTTGATGGGCAGGTAGTGGGCAGCGTTGGCAACAAAGAAGTGCTCGCAGTCCATGCCGGCGTTATGGCCGGCAAGGTTAAAGTACGTGTGGTTGGTCATGGACACGTAGGTGGCGCGGTCGCTCTCGCAGCCATACTCGACACGAAAGACGCCGGTGCGCGTCACGGTAAACACGGCCGTAAAGGTGCGGTTGCCGGGTAGGCCCAGCTCGCCATCCTCAAGCGAGGTGGTCATGCGCACGGCATTGTGGACCTCGTCGAGCTCAACATCCCATACGCGCTTGTGCAGGCCGTGCTCAAGATCGCTGTGCAGGTTGTTGACGCCTTCGTTGGCCGGCATATGCCAGTCCGTGCCGTCGATGGTGATCGTGGCGCCCGCGGTGCGGTTTGCCACGGGGCCGATGGTCGCGCCAAAGCAGGCGGGGTTGTCAAAGTAATCCTCGAGCTTATCGAAGCCCAGCACCACATCGCGCACGTTGCCGGGAATGTCGGGCACATCGATACCCAGCACGTTGGCGCCATAGTCCATAATGCGAACGCAGATCTCGGGCCCGTTGAGGGTGTAACGATGAACGGGGGTACCGCACGGCGCGGTGCCGAAAAGCTCGGAAGTGATCATTTGGTTCCTAACATCGAGGTATTTCCGACAAACTGTAGCGCGAACAGGCGAGATTATCACTACACCCCACTAAAGCAGGGGGTATTTTTCTCAAAAAAGTGATGATTGGAGCTGTGCGGGCATTCATT
Organism: uncultured Collinsella sp.; assembly: GCA_958452935.1. GTDB lineage: Bacteria > Actinomycetota > Coriobacteriia > Coriobacteriales > Coriobacteriaceae > Collinsella. Next base: position 38,218 of record CAUDVX010000013.1, read on the forward strand.
TTTGACGCGCACGAGTCTGATACAATTTGTTCGTTACTGTTTGAATGATATGCGCGCAAAGAACGGCGAGGATTCATCGTGATTAAGGCAGAGCGACAGGATAAGGTTCGTCAGCTGCTCGAAGAGCAGGGCACGGTCTCGGTCAAGGAGATTTCGGATGCGTTAGGTGTCTCGGATATGACGATCCGCCGCGACCTCGAAGAACTTGCGAGCCTGGGCGAGATTGAACGCGTGCACGGAGGAGCCCGTAGTGCACAGGGCCGTCCCCACGCTATGTTGCGCCACGAGTATTCGCATAGCGAAAAGCGCACCAAGCATGCCGAGGAAAAGCTGCAGATCGCGCGCCGCGCTGTGGAGCTCATCGAGGAAGGCTCGACCGTCTTTTTGGGCACGGGCACTACGGTGGAGCAGATGGCCTCGATGCTGCCGGCGTTTCGCCTGCGCATCGTGACTAATTCGCTTTCGGTGTTTAACCTGCTCGAGGCGCGCGAAGACTGCGACCTGTGCCTGGTGGGCGGCATGTACCGTCGCCGCACCGCCGCTTTTGTGGGACCAACGGCCGAGGATACCCTGCGTGCGCTGGGCATCGACGCGGCGTTTATCGGTGCCAACGGCATTCTGGACGGCGACGTGTCTACATCCAATATGGAAGAGGGCCGCATCCAGCAGCTCGCCTTTAGCAAGGCCGACTCGCGCTATCTGATCGCCGACTCCAGCAAGATCGGCAAGCGCGACTTCTACACCTTCTGCCGCCTGGACAGTTTGGATGCCATGGTGTGCGAGCCGGGTATTACCGCCGAAGATCGTGCCGCCATCGAGGAGCACACGCAGGTTATTTGCTAGTTATCGCTACGGGATTGCCAACGGGTGATGCGGGAGGACTTTTACCTCCTGTCATTGTGGAAACCAGCGCGTCAGCGCTACGCGATATGACGCGCAAATAAGGACTCCACTATCAAATCGTCTCAACCTGTAACAGGTAGGGGTGAAACCACCAACCAGATGTTACAGATTGAGACAATTCGGCGGGGCCTACCTTGTTTGTCTCGATCTGTAACGGTTAGGACTTAAAAACTCGGCTACGTGTTACAGATCGAGACAAAAGAAAAAGAACATTA